>JAOTUU010000297.1 GCA_029863705.1 Gammaproteobacteria bacterium | reverse complement strand
TCGAATACTGCGCCGTTGCTCAACACGCAACTCGCGCCACCGCCACCACCAGGACGCTGCCATTCGTCGCGTCGAAATCGTGCTTTGCCGTCGAGCAGCTCAACTTCCGCAACGATGCGTTGCTGCAACGCCTGAAGGTAATCCTTGACCTGCTCCAGTTCGTTCATGCTGTGCGTGGCCTTAAGATACTGCCTGTTACCAGGTCTCGAATTTCTGACGGGCCGGATGACGAACCACAGTCACCGGGCACGATGTAGTCTACACAAGCAGCGAAGTTACGGCGAAGTACAAGTTGGCTTCGCGCCGCGGGCTTACCGGCGATATTGGCACTGGTCGAGACTATCGGCGACTCGACCGCATCACAAATCGCCGCAGCGATTGGGCTGCGCGTCAGGCGTATGGCGATACCCTCATGGGCGCCGCGTATCAGCTCGGTGGCCCGGGGTCCCGCCGGTGCAATCCAGGTGATCGGTGACGAGGGTTCTGCCGGAGGGATGGCTCCGCAATCCGGATCTATCCAGCCCTGCAGCTGCTCTTCATTTGATGCGATTAGAATCAGGCCTTTGGCCGGGTCGCGCTGCTTGATCTCTAACAGGCGCCGCAGTGCGCCGACATCGTCCGGCATGCAGCCGAGCCCGAAAACGCCCTCTGTCGGATATGCGATAACACCGCCCCCGAGCAGTGCATTAGCAGCCCGGGCGATGATCATCTTCATTCAGGAGTTCCGCTAACTATTTACTGGCTTTCTTTTTAGCGGCTTTTTTCTTCGCTGTCTTCTTCTTGCCCTTTTTCTTCGTGGCTTTCTTCTTGGTAGCGGTCTTCTTTGCCGCTTTTTTAGCCGTCTTTTTCTTGCCGCGCCGCCCGCGAACAGGCGCAGCCGCAAGCAGCTCTTTGCATTCTTCGAGCGTCAGCGTCTTAGGCTCGCGGTCTTTCGGTACCCGTGCGTTCTTGGTCTTGTCAGTAATGTACGGGCCGTAGCGACCGTTCAGAACCTGGATGCCCTCATCTTCGAAGTCCTGAATGATGCGATTCGCATCGAGGATTTTCTTCTCTTCGATGAGTTCGAGTGCGCGCGGTAGTTCGACCGTATAAGGGTCGTCTTCTTTCATGGAAACGTACTTGTCGCCGTAGCGAATGTACGGGCCAAATCGCCCAACGCTTGCCGACACCGCCAGTCCATCGGCTGTCTCGCCGAGCTTGCGCGGCAGCTTGAACAATTCAAGCGCCTCTTCCATGGTGATCTCGTTCATTTTCTGGCCGGGACGCAAGCCAGCAAATTTCGGCTTGTCTTCGTCGTCCTTGGTGCCGATTTGCACAAACGGCCCATAGCGGCCCATACGAACCGTCATCGGCCTGCCGCTCTTCGGGTCGGTGCCAAGCTCGCGCGCCTGTGCGACCTGCTCCCTCGTAACCGAGTCTTCCTTGTCATCACACAGCGCCTTGAACGGTCCCCAGAAGTTATCGAGGAGCGGCACCCAGTCTTTCTCACCCAGCGATACGGCGTCGAGATCGTCTTCGAGCCTGGCCGTGAAGTCGTAGTCGACGTACTGCTTGAAGTGCTCGGTCAGGAAGCCGATGACTATGCGGCCGATGTCGGTCGGGAAAAAACGCTTGGCATCGATTTCGACGTACTCGCGGTTCTTCAATGTCATGATGATGTTCGCGTACGTTGACGGCCGGCCAATGCCGTACTCTTCTAACGTCTTCACCAGACTGGCTTCCGTGAATCGTGGGGGTGGCTCGGTGAAATGCTGCTCGGGTCGCAGCACGTCGAGGTTGATAACGTCGCCTTCTGCGATGTCGGGCAGCAAGCGATCACCGTCGTCGTCTTTCTTGCTGTCGTCCTTGCCTTCTTTATAGACGGCCATGAAGCCGGGCTCGACAAGTATCGAGCCGTTGGCGCGGAAACGATGGCCATCCTCTTCCGGCCCGGCCGCAAGTTCGATGGCAACTGTATCGAATATCGCAGGCACCATCTGGCATGCCATCGTGCGCTGCCATATTAATGAGTACAGCCGGAACTGATCTTCGTCCAGGGCCTCTTTGAGCGACTCGGGGGTCCGCGCCACGGAGGTCGGGCGAACCGCCTCATGCGCTTCCTGTGCATTCTTGGATCGGGTCTTGAACTCGCGCGGTTCTTCGGGAACATTCTGGCTTCCGTAGCGCTCAGCGATGACCTCTCGAATTTCTTCAACGGCGACGGCAGCCAGGCTCACAGAGTCGGTACGCATATACGAAATGAGTCCGACGTTGCCTTCGCCGGGTAACTCGATGCCTTCGTAGAGTTTTTGCGCGACGCGCATCGTCCATTGTGTATTGAAGCCGAGTTTGCGCGCCGACTCCTGTTGCAAGGTTGATGTCGTGAACGGCGCGGCCGGGTTCCTCCGTCGCTGGCGCTTGTTCACGCTGACCGTAGTCAGCTTGCCATCGGCAGCAGCGTTGATGGTCTTTTCCACATCGCGCGCTGCGTCTTCGTTTTCGAAACTGAATTGCTCGACCTTTTCACCCGCATAACTAACGAGTCTCGAGGCGAATGGCTGTTCATCCTTGCTGACGTCCGCTTCGATGGTCCAGTACTCGCGGGCTTTGAATGCTTCGATCTCGAGTTCGCGCTCGACAATCATGCGCAGCGCCGGGCTCTGTACCCGGCCCGCGGACAAACCGCGTTGTACTTTCTTCCACAGCAGCGGCGACAGATTGAAACCGACAAGGTAATCAAGCGCGCGGCGCGCCTGTTGTGCGCCGACAAGGTCGTTGGACAACTCGCGAGGGTTGTCGATCGCGTGCTGCACAGCAGCCTTGGTGATCTCGTGAAAGACAACGCGGTGAACCGGTTTGTCGCCCAGCGACTTATTCTCATTGAGCAATTCGATGAGGTGCCAGGAGATTGCTTCACCTTCGCGATCCGGGTCAGTCGCGAGATATAGCGCATCTGCTTTCTTTAGTGCCCGGGTTATAGCATTTACATGTTTCTCGTTGCGCTCGATCACCTGGTACTTCATTGAGAAGCCGTTTTCGGTATCAACTGCGCCTACTTTGGGCACGAGGTCGCGCACGTGCCCGTACGAGGCCATGACATCAAAGTCTTTACCCAGATATTTGCTGATCGTCTTGGCCTTTGCAGGCGATTCGACAATTACGAGATTTTTAGACATGAAATTCCTGAGCTCAGAAACAAACAACCGCGGACAATGCCGCGGTTGAATACAATGCCTGAGTATGGCGTGTCAAGGAATAGCGTTCGGCTCGCTAGTGAATTGACCCCGTACTTTCCTCAAAAACCAGGTCTTCCATGCGCGCGTAGGCCTGTTCCTGCCCCGGTTGGCTGAACAACACCATGAGCACAACCCACTTGATTTGTTCTTCGTCGATATCAGCTGACTCGAGCGCCAGCAGGCGGTCAATAAGGATCTCACGCTCCGGCGGTGACAAAATTCCGATCTGTTCGAGGTACGTTACGTAGCCGCGACATACAGTGTCCAGACGCTTTTGCTCAAAGTCGTTGTAGATCCGCATGCCGCGCTTCGTCTGCGTATTGAAGGCGAGGTTGTCCTGGTGGTCGGTGAGGCCATCCAGCCAGTCAAGTGCGCGATCAATTTCGGGATCAGCAAAACCCGCCCGCACGAGTTCGTCGCGCAGTTCGTTTTGGTCGGCTTCGGGTTCTTCTTCGGTGTCGACGTAGGTCTCAAACAGATACATCAATACGTCGAGTACATTCTCTTTCATGCCTGGAGCGGCTCCCTTGCGTTGTCCAATCC
>JAOTUU010000296.1 GCA_029863705.1 Gammaproteobacteria bacterium | reverse complement strand
CGGTGGAACACTTTGTTCGCGAACATTCTCACGCCAGTTGGTATTGGGGTTGTCTGCAAGCGGCAACATCAAGCGATCGCTTTGTCGCACCGCGGTGACCATGCGCTGCATGGCAAAACGCGCCTCACGCATCGTGTTATTGCGAAGCTGCGTGTCGTCCTTCACTTCTAGCACCCGGCCCACGACACCTGTTAGTGCGCCCATCAGCACCGCAGCGATGGCCAATGACAAAATCAGTTCCAGCAGCGTGAAACCGTATTGGGATTTCTTCTTGAGCCGCATATCAGTAACTCACGGCGCCGACAGACTTTCGAGTGCAGAGGCTGAGCCCTCGACCTGAACGCGAAGCCAGACGAGGCCGGTAAAACCGGTGTACGGGTTGTTGTCACCATCCAGGTTGGGATCCAGCACGGTGAACAGGTTGTTATCACCATCGGCGTTGTCTGCGTCGTACAAGCCGAGGTACACAAGACGCCGATTCGGCGTTGCGGGTGCGTCAGAGTAGCTGCTGGGCGTCGACTCATCACCAGCCACGGCGGCTGCCGAGACCAGGGCACCGTGTTGCTCGGCCAACAGCTCCTCCATCACGGCCGTGGCAGCGTAGTGCTCGGTTGATGATGACTGGTAGATTTCAGTTCCGAGCATGCCAGTGTGCAGGGCTTCGAGGGCGGGAACCAGCGCGACGGCGATAATCGCAATCGCGATCAAAACCTCGATGTAAGTGAGGCCGTTTTGGTGCCGCTCAATGAGCGATTGGTATCCCGATTTATTCACTGCACCGTCACCCTGCCGGTCATCGGAGAGATACTTATCGTTCGCTGCACGCCATTGTGGCTAAGCCTTATGTAAGCGGTCTCGAGCATCCGGATGGTTCCGGAATCATTGTATTTTGGTATGCCCGTGCCACCCGAAAATCCAAGGTAGCTTTGCGGAAGCCAGAAGTCTTTAAACTTGAAATAAACGCTGCTGATAGCAACGTCAGATGTGCCGGTACTGTAATTCAGATCGTAGAGTTGCTTTGTCAGCGGGTCATAGACATCGTAAATCGGGGTTCCCGGCACAGGCAGGCTATAGATTCTTATCCGCTGACTGATCTGGGTCGCGTACACACCATGAGGCACGCCGGTGCGGATCGCCTCGCTGTGAGCAAAGCGCACTGCAGCAACCACTTCGCTGGTCGCGGCATCAAGGCTGTCGGCGTCATCGGTGGACAGGGATGGCAGTGCGAGCGTTGCCACCAAAACAATAATGGCCGCCACGATCAGCATCTCGAGAAGTGTGTAACCTTGCTGTTTTCCCCATTGGGAACGAACCGTTGTCGTAACTGGGAGGCTACTGACGGGCATTATCTCGTCTCTGCGACGCCGTTCGTTCCTCCAGCCGAATCAGTCTCGAAAAAGGACTGACTCATCTCAACATCAATGTCGCTGGCGCGTTTCTGTAGTTTTCGATCGAGTAATTCAATCTCCGATTGTGGTTCAGTGTTCCACGGTCCGTTGATGTCGCCGATGACCCGCGGCGTGATCACGACGACGGTCTCTGTGTTCGCCGAGGTCACTTCGCGACTGGAAAACAATAATCCAATGCCCGGTATACGACCGAGAACCGGCACACCCTTGCGTGACTCGGTCTGCGTTTGCTTGATCAGGCCGCCGATGAATATCGTTTGTCCACTGCCTACCAACAATCGTGTCGTTACTTCCGTTGTTGTCTGCGACGGTATGCCGTTGGCATCGACGACACCGGTGCTCACCTCCGGGTGAATTTCCATCATGACGCGACCTTCGCTGTCGACGTGCGGCGTCACGCGGAGAATCACGCCAGACTCCAGGAATTCGATGCTCTCTGACGTAACCTGGTTGATCGTCGTCGTTACCGTGTATCCCCGGCGGTCGCCAACGATAACCGATGCTTCTTCGTTTTCCAGTGCCAGCAGCTTTGGCGTCGACAAGGTGCGAATACGACCGTTTTGCTCGAGTGCGCTCAACATCGCCGTCAAGTCTGTGTTCGCAACTTCGAAAAACAGGCCGCTTGAGCCCGATGCGCCGGTACCTTCCAGCCCACGAGTCCCGTAACTGCCTTCGCCGCCATCGCTCTGGAAGAAGTCGCTCCAGTTTATGCCGTAGGAGTCCTCCGAATTGAGCGTCACCTCCAGGATCTTGGCTTCTATGAGGATCTGCTTCGGCTGTCGGTCAATATCACGTACCAGCGTCGCAATACGACGAAGAAATTCCGGCGTATCCTCAACCATCAAGATTTTGCTCTCGAGCAGCACGCTCAATTGACCGTACTCAGACAGATAAGGGCTTAGCATGCCCTGCAGCTGTGCCGGGTCGGCGTATTGAATTCGAAAGGTCCGGATGGCCGTCAGATCACTTGCGGCGTAGGAACCTGCCTCATTACGCTCGACAATGAAATAGGTGCCGTTTCTGCGTTCGGCGGCGTAGCCCGCCGCATCGGCGATGGAACGAATGGCCTCACTTAACGGCACATCGTAGAGGCTGAAAGACACCTCTCCGCCCACGCCCTCGGACAGCAGGATATTGATGCGCTCCGCTCGGGACAGCATTTCCATGACTTCGGCAAGTTCGGTATCGCGCATTGCCAATGAAATCAGTGTCTCGTCTGATTGCGCGTAAGCCGTGCTGGCCAGAAGTGTGACCAATACGAACCAGGGAGCGAGAAAACTTGCTAGTCGATTATTCTTGTTTCGCATGATCACCGCTCTTGACCATTATCCTGTTCGTACAGCGACAAAACGATTTCTTCGTCGTTTCGGCTGACACGTGCCATGCCTTCCGCAACCGAGAGCAAACAGAGACCGTCTGTGCACTCTCCCACTTGCAAGATAACGCCACCGATGTCGACAACCGAATTCTTCCCGGCGACAAGTACCGCCCGCAAACCGGGATCGCGCTCTGCCGACAGGCCCTGATTCACCGGCGTTGTATCTATGGTCAATTCCTCCACAGCCGGCTGCGAGAACGGATTCCGCTGCAGTTCGGTTTGCGGATCCGTCGCCACTGCGAGGGTGGGCAACAAATACAATATGGCAACCGCAAAAAGCATCGCGTTTCTGAGTGGAAACTTCATTGCATCGCCCTGTAGGTCGCCATCGTCAATGTCACCGACAGGCGCGGTTGCTGCGAGAGATTGTCCATAGGCCTCATTTCGTACTGCTTGATCAGAACGAAGCCCAATTCGCTGCTAACTTCCCGCAACCACTGGTACATATCGAAGTAATCGCCAGCGAGGCTCACGCGGAACAAAATCTCGTGAAATGATTCAATCGTGGCGCCATCTGACGGCTCTATGCTGACAAGTTGCACGTTGTTCTGCCACGACATCCGTTGCAACTTACCGACTATGTAAGCCTCAATTTCTTTCTCTGGCAGGCTGGCCATGTCACCGTGCAGCCGACGTTGCAATAAGTCGATGTCGCCCTGCATTTCAGCAAGCTGCGTATCCAGGAGATCTCCGTTTTCGACCACTTCTCTCAGCGTGATTTCAGTTGTTGAGATACCGCGAAATGTTTTGACCTTCGGCACCACCAAATACGTGAACAGAAGCGCCATGACCGCAAAAACGGTAGCGCCCAGGATCAACGAAAATTCCCTTTTGTCGAATCGGTTCAACGCGGCGAACATTAGTTGGCCCCCACGTTGGTATTGAGTACGACCGCCAGTTCGAAATCTACTATGCTCGTTTGACGCCCGCTGTTCAGGGCTGTCCTCAGAATTCGAACAT
The DNA here is from genome assembly GCA_029863705.1 of Gammaproteobacteria bacterium. Lineage (GTDB taxonomy): Bacteria > Pseudomonadota > Gammaproteobacteria > Steroidobacterales > Woeseiaceae > UBA1847. The sequence continues at coordinate 23 of JAOTUU010000296.1, read as the reverse complement.
CATCAATTACGGGCTGTGCAAAA
>JAOTUU010000295.1 GCA_029863705.1 Gammaproteobacteria bacterium | reverse complement strand
GCTGAAAGCGGCATAACAGGCACCCAGTTCTCTGAACAACACACCCATCGACCAGCCGTCGGAGATAATGTGATGCATGGTAAACAACAACACGTGGTCGCGCTCGGAAAGGCGCAGCAGCTTACCTCTAACCAGTGAATCATGCGCCAGATCGAATGGCAGCAAGGATTCTTGTCGAATCCGAAGTGCTAACTGCGTATCTCTGGTCCCAGCTTGCATGGCGCTGAGATCTTCCTGTAATAATTCAAACTTCGAGTCTTCATCTATTACCTGGATCGGCCTGCCGTTACGCGAGGCAAATCGGGTTCGCAGCGTTTGATGTCGACTCACAATCGCATTCAGGGTTCTTCCCAGTGCCGGTATGCTTAATTCACCGTGCAAACGGATCGCCAGCGGCATGTTGTAAAAAGCCTTGCCGGGTTCCAACTGATCCAGGAACCACAACCGCTCCTGGGCAAAGGACACCGGATAATCCGGACTCGGTTTCAATCGTTCAATGGGTTGTGCAGACAATGTGGTTGTACGTTTTGCCGAGCCCAGTGCTTTGATAATTGCCGCTTTGTTGTTAGACAGCTGGTCACGCAATTCGGCATCGAGTGCCCCCTTGGGCGCACTGACACGAAGTTCGTCTCCCTCCAGTACCAGGTTCACATCGACGCTACGCAGCTTTGTCAGGAGCTCGTCTACGCTCATATCCTGAACACCTCGCGCTCATCAAGCTCGCCACCATCTAACTCCTGATTTGTCCAGTGGATTAGCTCTATTTTCTGCGCCAATTCCGCCACCGTCGGATAACCGAACATCTGTGACACCGGCAACTCCATCTGCAGAGCCTTACGTATGCGGATCACCACCTGAGTCGCCGACAGTGAATGCCCCCCCAGATCAAAGAAGTTATCGTGAATACCCAGGCGTTCGAGCTTTAATACTTCAGCCCAGATCTCGACCAGTTGCCGCTCCAGATCGGAACGCGGTTCAACCAGGGTTTCATCCGATTGCCGTTCGCCTTCCGGCATCGGCAACGCGCTTCGATCCAGCTTGCCGTTTGCGGTCAACGGTAAGCGGTCCAGTACCATGAAGGCCGAGGGCAGCATGTAATCCGGCAACTTGCTGCGCATCAGGGCACGCAAGTCCGTCACCGATGGCGCATCGGGTCCATCAGCCACCACATACGCCACCAGCCGTTGCTCCCCCGGCTCGTCATCCCGAACCACTACCACCGCGTCCCGCACCGCCTCGTGACCTGCCAGCACCGACTCGATTTCACCCAGTTCGATACGGAAACCCCGCAGCTTCACCTGCTGGTCGATACGCCCGAGATATTCGATATTGCCGTCCGCGCGATAACGGACCAGGTCACCGGTTTTGTACAGGCGTGCCCCCGGATCGTCACTGAACGGATCCGCGATAAACTTCTCCGCTGTCAACTCCGGTCGATTGAGATAACCCCGCGCCAAGCCGTCTCCACCGATGTGCAATTCTCCCGCTACGCCGATGGGCACCAGCTGAAGCGATTTATCCAGTATCAATACCCGTGCATTATTAATGGGACGACCAATAACAGGCTGCTGCAATTGATCCCCTATCCGGCAAATCGTGGTGTCGACAGTACACTCCGTCGGCCCATAGAGATTGTAAACACGCGTTTGTTTAAGTTCGCATAAACTGCGCCAGGTGGTTTCGTCGATCGCTTCTCCACCACACAATACGATGGATGGCAGTCCGGCGGCACCGTCCAAAAGACCCGTATCCAGCAATTGCTTGAGTTGTGTCGGCACGCAATCCAGTACGTCAATCTCGTTCCGCTTCAGGTAAGAAGCCAGTAGCTGCGGATCCAGCCGGACTTCCTGGGGAAGTATATTCAGGCTGTGGCCGTACAGCAGCATCACGAGTTGTTTTATAGATGCATCGAAGGCAATGGGGGCATTCAAACCGACTCGATAACGGGCTGTTTTATCCTGCAAATAGACGCTTTCCTGTAAACCCTGCGCCAGGTTGATCACCGACCGATGATCGATCAAGGCGCCCTTGGGCTTGCCAGTCGAACCGGAGGTGTAGATGACATAGGCGAGGTTTTCCGCCGTTGTTTCAAGCCTGGGATTTTCTGCGGCCTGTTGTGAGATGACTTGCCAGTCACTGTCCAGGCAGACTATATCGCCATCATACGCGGGCCAGGTTCCGCGTCGCTCTTGCCGGGTCAGTAGAAGCGGCGCCTGACTGTCTTCTAGTATGAAGCGAAGCCATTCTTCGGGATAAGTCGGATCTAGCGGTAGATAAGCCCCACCTGACTTAAGAATTCCAAATATCCCGATCACCATCTCCAGGCTGCGCTCGACACACAGCCCCACCAGGACCTCCGCACCCACCCCTCGCGCCCGCAGGTAATGGGCCAGCCGGTTCGCCCGTTCGTTCAACTCACCGTAGGTCAGCGCCTGCCCTTCGAATACAACGGCCACCGCCTCCGGGGTGGCCGCCGCCTGTGCTTCAAATAATTCATGTACTGTTTTATCTCGGGGATAAGCCGCCGCCGTCTGGTTCCACTTATCAATCAACTGATGCCGTTCGGACTCCGTCAACATCGGCAGCATCGATAACCTGGCCTGCGGCGCCGCGACGATTGCCGCCAGCAGCCTTTCGTAGTGTGCCAACATGCGCATGATGGTGGCCGCCTCGAACAGGTCAGTGTTGTAGACGATAGTCAATACTATGCCGTTGGAACATTCGGTAAAAAATACTTCCAGATCGAATCTGGCAGTATGAACCGTTACGGGAATCGGATTAAGCTCCAGATCCTTAATCTTACGTGGCCCTGTTTCCTGCGCATCGAACATTTTAAAGCTGACCTGGAACAGTGGTGTACGGCTGGCATCACGTTCTACCTGCATTTCCTCGACCAGCTTTTGGAACGGAAGATGTTGATTCGCATAACCCTCCCGGGCAGTGTGTTTGACGCGCTCGAGTAACTCCAGAAATGTTGGGTCACCGGAAAGATCCAGTCGCATCACCAGCGTATTCAGAAAGAAACCAATCAGATCGTGCAGTTCTTCCCGGTCGCGATTGGTAATGACTACGCCAACGCCCAGGTCGTCTTGCCCACTGTAACGTTGCAACAACAGGCCCAGAGCTGACAGCATGGTCGTAAACAAGGTCACGCCACGATCCTTACTCAGATCTACCAGAGCGGTCGATAAGTTCTGCGACAAAGATAGGGATTCCCCCTCGCCATTGAAGGTTTGTACTGCGGGTCGGGAATAATCCGTGGGCAGTTCCAGTATTGGTAATTCAACCAGCTGCTCTTTCCAGTAGTCGAGATGTTTTTGCAGTACATCACCCTGTAACCAGTTACGTTGCCACGTCGAATAATCACGGTACTGTAGCGATAGATCGGGCAGCGAAGATGGCAGTCCATCGCTAAACTGCTGATACAACGAGCTCAGTTCACGCAATAGGATATTTTTCGACCAGCCATCGAATATGATGTGATGCATTATCATGATCAGGATGTGCTCGGTCTCGTCCAGTCGGATTAATTGCGTCTTGAATAGCGGGTCCGCGGCCAGATCAAACACGGTGTCTTTAGCCGCCAGCAGAAATTCGCGTAATCGAGATTCGCGTTCAGTCTCCGACAAGTCGATTAAATTTTTCTTATCCAGTTCCGGTCCGGCGTCGGCGACTACCTGTATCGGCTCCTCGTCAGTTAATGCAAAAGTAGTGCGTAATATTTCGTGACGGTGCACAATTTCGGCAAGGCTGCGTTCCAAGGCATCAACCTTT
>JAOTUU010000293.1 GCA_029863705.1 Gammaproteobacteria bacterium | reverse complement strand
CAATAAACGATTGAGCTTGAGTTCCCGCGCCACCTGCCGCGCGAGTATTGCACCACCTGCAGGCCCGGATTCGACCAGTCGAATCGGAAACCGGGTCGCAGTATCAAGCGTCGTCAGGCCACCGCCCGATGTCATTAACAGGAACGGGCAGCCAAAGCCGCGCTCCGTCAGTTCTCCGGCGAGGCGCTGCAGGTAGCGGGCTATCGGCGGACGAACATAGGCATTGGCGCAGGCAGTCGACAGCCGTTCGAACTCGCGTATCTCGGGACAGACTTCGGATGCGAGTGTTATCGACAAGTCAGGGCGCGCAGCTTGTAGCAGCTCTGCGGTTCTTTGCTCATGCGCCGGGTTAACAAAGGCATGCAGGTAGCCGATGGCCACACTTTCGACTTCATGCTCTTCGAGAACCGGCAGCACTGACGCAACGGATTCTTCATCCAGGGGAATAAGCGTGTCGCCCCTGCGATTCATGCGCTCTCGTATGGGCAATCGCAGGTAGCGGGGCACGAGCGGTGCCGGGCGCTCAATGTTGATGTCATATTGCTCGAAGCGATCTTCGTGAGCCATCTCGAGTACGTCACGATGCCCTGCGGTAGTCAGTAGTGCCGTCGTTGCACCGCTGCGTTGGATAAGAGCGTTGGTTGCGAGGGTCGTGCCATGGATAATAAGACCCACATCGGCTGCGTTAATATCGGCGCGTTGCATAACATCGGTGATTCCTGCGAGTACGGCGTCACCGGGATGTTCACAGGTTGTCAGGAGTTTGGTCGTAACGCGTGAGTTATCGGTTAATTCGAGTACTACGTCGGTGAACGTGCCACCGATATCAATGGCAAGCCGTGCGTGGCACACTGCTTTATCTAACTTGCATGAGATTGGATCGGATTGCATTGGCTGACATTGTCACAGAACTTGCCGCCATTGTTGGCGTTAATCGTATAGTAACCGGAAGCACGGTCGCGGAACGCGTGACCAGCTTTTGGAACAGCGCTCCGATGCAAGCGAAGGTCATGGTTTATCCGCAGACGACCGAAGAAGTCTCTTCAGTATTGCGCTGCTGCAATGCGCGTGGCCAAAGCGTTATTACACAAGGTGGTCTGACGAATTGCGTCGCAGCGGCGGAATCGACGGAGGATGATGTCGTGCTCTCGCTCGACAAGATGAACCGAATTCTTGAAATCGATTCCATCGGCGGCACCGCGGTAGTTGAGGCCGGCGCGATTCTGCAAACAGTGCAGGAAACGGTCGCCGAACAAGGCCTGCTCTTTCCGCTGGATCTTGGTGCACGCGGGAGCTGTACGATTGGTGGCAATGTCGCGACAAATGCTGGCGGCATGAACGTGCTGCGCTACGGCATGATGCGCAACCTGGTCCTGGGCCTCGAGGCCGTGCTTGCAGATGGCACTGTCATCTCGTCGATGAACCGCATGATGAAGAACAATGCCGGCTACGACCTAAAGCAGTTGTTCATTGGCACCGAGGGCACGCTCGGTGTTGTAACAAGAGTTGTGTTGCGCCTGTTTCCGCAGCCGGCGAGCAGGCAGAGTGCGTTGGTCGCTATGAACGATTTCGACAGCGTTTCGGGTTTCCTGCTCAAACTGCAACGTGAACTTGCCGACTCCCTGAGCGCGTTCGAAATCATGTGGGGTGATTACTATGCGGCGGTGACCGGCGAAAATGGTCACCGTGCGCCGCTGTCACGTGACTACGGTTTCTACGTCATCTTTGAGTCGGAAGGGAGCCACCCTGAAGCCGATGCCAGTCGTTTTGAAGAGGTGCTGGAGAAGGCGCTTGCCGACGAACTCATCGTCGATGCTGTAATTCCGAAATCCGAACGCGAAAGCCGGGCGATCTGGGAAATTCGTGAGGATTTCGAGGGCATACTCGTACCGGAACCCGTGTACCTTTATGATATTAGCCTGCCGATTCGTGACATGGCTGCCTATGTTGAGACGGTTAAAGCAAACGTCGCAAAGCGTTGGTCTGGCGGTCAGTGCTACGCGATCGGTCACGTGGCCGATGGCAACCTGCATATCTTTGTACGGCCACTTGAGCAGGGTGATTTTCACCGCGCGAGCGACGAGTGCGTATACGGGCCACTGGCCGAGGTGGGTGGTTCGGTGTCGGCCGAGCACGGCATCGGTACGGAAAAACTCAGCTGGTTACCGCACAGTCGATCAGCGGCTGAGATTGATCTTATGCGGTCTCTGAAATTGAGCTTCGACAGCAATAATATTCTTAACCCGGGGCGAGTCATTACGCTCTAAAGGACGACGGTTATGGCACTGACAGCGTCAGAAAACACCGGACGGAGCTGGTCATCCGGCATCACGTTTATGCTGGCGGCCGTTGGCGCCGCAGTTGGCCTCGGCAATATCTGGAAGTTCCCGTACGTCGCCGGGGTAAGTGGCGGCGGAGCATTCGTGATTATCTACATCGCCTGCGTCATCTTTGTTGCCATACCGGTTCTTATCGCCGAGCTGCTCATTGGCCGATGCGGCGGTGGCAGCCCCCCGGTTGCGATGCATGCGGTCGCGAAGCGATCTGGTCGAACAGGCTACTGGTCAGTTGTCGGCTGGATGGGCCTCATCGTCGGTTACCTGATTGCGACCTACTACAGCGTTATTGCCGGCTGGACGTTGGCCTACATATTCAAGGCGGCGAATGGCTTTGGCGGCGCAACTGTTACTGATGTTGCACAGCAGTTCGACGAGCTTCTGGCCAGCCCGGGAACACTGATTATCTGGCACACCGTGTTCATTAGCCTGGCGCTTTTCATTGTTGGTCGAGGTTTGCGTCGCGGTATCGAAGGCGCGGTCAAGATCCTGATGCCGACCTTATTTGTGATGCTACTGGTAATGATTGGCTATGCAGCTGTCGCGGGTGATTTCAAGGCGGGCGTCGATTTCATGCTTAGCGTTGATTTCAGCAAGATATCGGGCAGAGTGGTTCTGGCGGCTATTGGGCAAGCGTTCTTTTCGATCAGTGTCGCGATGGGACTGATGATGGTCTACGGTGCGTACGTGCCGAAAAATGTTTCGCTAACACGTTCTGCCATGATCATCGCGGGGACTGACACACTGATCGCATTGCTTGCCGGCCTGATGATTTTCCCGATTGTGTTCGCTAACGGCCTTGATCCGGCGGAGGGCCCGGGGCTGATATTCAAGACGCTGCCAACAGCGTTTATCGGCATGCGAGGCGGCACCGTGTTTGGCGCCTTGTTCTTCGTGCTGTTGGCGTTCGCCGCCGTAACATCAATCATCGCAATTCTCGAGCCGATCATTTCTCATGCTGAGGGTCGATGGCGCATGCAGCGAAAGACCGCTGTCGTGGTTTTTGGCTTTCTTGGGTGGCTAATCGGTCTCGCGACCATATTTTCGTTCAACATCTGGAAAGAGGTTACGCCGCTCGGCATGTTCGAGGTCTTCTCAGGTAAGACTGTTTTCGACTTGATCGACTACTTCACCGCGAACGTGATGATGCCACTTGGCGCGATCCTGATTGCACTGTTTGTTGGCTGGCGCATGAAGCCGGATCTCATTGACGGTGAGCTGAGCTTTAGCAGTACCGTGATGTTCACGGCCTGGCTTTGGGCGTTACGTGTTGTAGTCCCGGTTGCAATACTCGCTATCCTCATCAGCGGCTTGCGCTAGCAGCGTATTGCTTACAGGAAAATCGTCGCCGGGTGCTCGAGCATTTCCTTGATGCGCTGGATCATCGCGGCGGCATCGTAGCCGTCAACAAAACGATGATCGAACGACGACGACAGATTCATCATCAGTCTGAC
>JAOTUU010000294.1 GCA_029863705.1 Gammaproteobacteria bacterium | reverse complement strand
CCGCTACAGCGATGGGTTTTGCACTCTCAACGCAAATTGCGGCGCTGAGCTGGATCCTGACGACAAAGTACGGATTGGCGGTTCATGATATCGGCCTCGTCTGGGCGGCCGGCCCGATTGCCGGCATCTTCGGCCAGGTCATCATCGGCGCCTGGAGCGATCGCGTCTGGCTATGGCGAGGGCGCCGGCGCCCGTTCATCGTCGTCGGCGGCACGATCGCCGCCCTGGCGCTGCTGGCATTGCCCAATATCGATGTCATCTCGTCCGCGCTCGGTTTCGAAGGGATACTCGGTGTTGCTCTGGTTGTAGTGCTGTCTCTGGACTTTGCGATCAATGTCGGCTTCAACCCCACGCGTGCGGTAATTGCCGATGTCACGCCGGAGGGTGTCGACCGAACCAAGGGCTTCACGTGGATGCAGACGATATCCGGCTCGTTCGCGGTCGGCGCCTACGCCATCGGCGCCTTCCTCGACAATTATGTATTGATATATGTCGCAGTCGCGCTGGCACTGCTGTTCTCTATCGTGCCAACACTGTTTATCGAAGAACCAAAGACGCTAGCGCCTGCGGAAGGGGAAGAGTCCCCGGACAAGACCTCACTCCTCGGCATGCTGCAGGTGATTCAACCGCTATGGGGCTTCCTGATTTACGATATCTACGCAATGTCTCTGCGCATCCTCGGCATTGAGCACCAGCACTACTATGCCGAAATGATTTGCGGGGCGCTGACAATCCTTCTGGTCATCAAGTCGCTCGTTGCGAATTCGTCGGGGCAATACGCCGGATTCCGGAAAGTGCTGGCTGCGCACTCCTTCAGCTGGATTGGCATTCACACGACTTTCGTGTTCCTCGTTATTTACCTGCAAGACGCTATGCCCGAACTCGGTGATATCAGGATGGGGCAAACCACATCGATGAGTTTCCTGATTTTGAGCGTTGTAAGTGCCGTGCTGCCGGTATTCGTGCTCGAGCCACTGACCGAGAGAATCGGCCGTGTGAAAACACACGCGGGCTGCCTCGCTATCATGACGATTGGATACATCGGTTTGTACTTCCAGGGGTCAACACTACCGATGCTGTACACGTTGATGGCTGTCATCGGTGTCGGCTGGGCATCGATCATCAGCCTGCCGTTCGCGATCATGTCGCAACAGGCCGAGAAGTCGGAAATGGGTTTGTTCATGGGTTTGTTCAATTTGTCGGTCGTGCTGCCGCAACTGGTTGTCAGCCTGGGCATCAGCCTGGCGGTAAGCCGGGCGCAAGACATGCGCATCATTTTCGTAATCTCGGCCGTTGCGCTCGCGTTGTCGACCATATCCTGGATGCGCGTTCATGAAGACTGACACGGTGCCACGATTCTGGACCACGTTGATCGCATTATTGTTGGTGGCCGCCTGTGGCAAGAGCGAACAGCAACAACAAGTGCCAAGCTCTGCCAAAGCTGTACCTGCCGGAACGTTCGTGCAGCTCTTCGAGTGGCACTGGCCGGACATCGCGTTGGAATGCGAAGATTTTCTCGGTCCCGCCGGCTATGCCGCCGTGCAAGTATCACCGCCAAATGAACACATCACCGGACCTGCGTGGTGGACGCGTTATCAGCCTGTTAGTTACAAATTGGAAAGCCGCAGCGGCACGCGTGCTGAATTCGCCAATATGGTTACGCGCTGTGCCGATGCCGGTGTGGATATTTACGCCGATGCAATCACCAATCACATGGCAGGGTTCGAAGCAGGATCCGGCGTGGCCGGGTCAGCGTACAGCGAATTCAACTACCCTGTCCCTTACGAGTATGACGACTTTCATCATTGCGACCGTTATGACGATGACAGAATTCGTGACTACCAGGACCTGTGGGAAATACAAAATTGCCAGCTGGGCACCCTGGACGACCTGGACACCGGCAAACCATCAGTACAGGCCAAGATCGCTGCGTATCTCAACGATCTAATAAGCCTTGGGGTGGCCGGGTTCAGGATGGATGCGGTCAAGCACGTCTCACACAATGAGGTAAGCGAAATCCTGCAACAAGTAGAGGGTGATCCGTTCGTCTTCCAGGAAGTCATCGATCACGGCAACGAACCGATCGACGCGGCGAACTATGTCGAAAACGGCATGGTTACGGAATTCAAATTCCCGCCTGTCATTGTTGAGGCTTTCGAATATGGCAATCTCGATGCACTGACGGACTTTTCATCGCATTCGGGGTGGCTACCGGCCGACCAGGCGATCGTCTTTGTCGACAATCACGACCTGCAACGCGGCCATGCCGGCGGCGCAGTCATCGTCAACTACAAGGATGGCGAGCGCTACAATCTCGCTGTTGCCTTCATGCTCGCTTACCCATATGGCTACCCCATGGTCATGTCCAGTTATCGCTTCGAGGATGATGGCCAGGGACCACCCGACTCCTCTCCGCTTGACGACAGTAATGGCTGCGGCCACGACTGGGTCTGTGAGCACCGCCGCCCTGCCATCGCCAACATGGTTGCATTTCGCAAAGCCACCGATGGTGCCGATGTTGTCAACTGGCATATAGACGACGGCAAAGTGGTTTCTTTCGGCCGGGGTGACATTGGTCATGTTGTCATCAATGTCAGCGAACAAGCGATTGAGATCGAGGTGCCAAGTAGCCTGCCAGCAGGTCAGTATTGCGATGTGATAGCTAATGGCGTCGATAGACAAGGTTGCACTCATGCTCGGATTAGTATCGATGACGGCGTCATGAACGTTTCCATGGAACCGCTCAGCGCAGTCGCATTTCTTGCTGGCGATTGAAGAATGGACGTGATCCCTATCGGGCAAAGCAAGCTGCGTTCGTCGCGACTGGCCTATGGCTGCATGCGCATTTCAGGCGACGGTAGCCAGGATGATCGCGACAAGGGCAAAGCTGCAGTGCATGCTGCGGTCGACGCAGGCTATTCGCTATTCGACCATGCAGACATTTATGGCAACGGCGCCTGCGAGGAACTCTTCGGAGAGGTCCTGCGGGAGTCGCCGCGGACACGCCAACAAATACTCATCACAGGCAAATGCGGCGTTCGCTTCCCCGTGGGACCAGATGATGACGCTCCGGCTCGCTGGGACTTATCGAATGAACACATAATCCGAAGCGTCGAGGGCTCATTGGGACGACTCGGAATCGAACAGCTAGACCTGCTTTTGTTGCATCGGCCGGACTATCTCATGCATACAGCCGAGGTTGCCGAAGCATTCTCTGCGCTAAAGTCGTCAGGCAAGGTCGGGCACTTCGGTGTCAGTAATTTTTCGACGTCGCAGGTTGATCTGTTGCAGTCCGCGATACCTGACCCGCTGCTGATCAATCAAGTCGAGATCAACGTTCATAACATCAGCGCACTGAGCGATGGTGTTCTCGATCAATGTCTGCGCTTAGGTATGACACCACAAGCGTGGTGCCCGATCGCAGGTGTTGCGTATCCGGCATGGGGAAATACGTTTTCAGATGAGGACGACATCCGCATTCGCCAGGAACTGGGTCGACAATCAGAAATATACGGTGTCGACGACTGGATAATCGCGCTCGCCTGGTTGCTGAAACACCCTGCTATGATCTCGCCGATAATAGGTTCGACCAACCCATCGAGAATCGCGGCGGCGACGGCAGCGCTTGATGTGGACTACGGTCGTGAGGACTGGTATCGCTTACTTGAGGCCCGCAACGGACAGCCGGTACCCTGATACGGAGTAACTACGGTGTGGCGTGGTACACAGTGGCCGTTCGAAGAGGCACCGTTATCGCGACGACGCCGGAAGCGTCAGCAGCAATAGTGCC
>JAOTUU010000292.1 GCA_029863705.1 Gammaproteobacteria bacterium | reverse complement strand
AAAAGTCGACATCAGGAATCTCAGCAGTTGAATCCAGGCTACCCGTTACAGTGCTCGGGAAAGACCACGGGCCAATAGTCTGCGCTGCAAAGCAGGCATCGTTCGGCTCCGACTCGAAAAAGGCCTGCGCGTGGGCAGCTGAGCCATACGTGGTTACAAAAGCCAGCAGCAGACATCTGGCGATGAAAGGGTAATGTGACATTTGAGTGTCCTCCCAGGCATTTCTTGTGGGCCCGCAGACCATTTCTGCGCGCAGACATCAAGAATTAGGGCGATACGCTCGTCACACAATCGGCCGATTGCTGAATGCGTATTTCGTCAGCCCCGCGACGCTGTGAATGTTGAGCTTTTTCATCAGGTGTTCGCGGTATGTTCCGATAGTCTTGACACTGAGGTCCAGCTTGCTGGCAATTTTCTTGGTCGTCAGGCCATCGGCGAGCATCACCAGTACCTGTTGTTCTCGCTTGCTCAACTTAACTTCGCTCTCTTTTGGCGCATTGCTTCCCTGTTGGCGAAAAGACGCCGCAACCACTTCAGCAACCGAGCCGCTCATGTATGTCTCTCCCGCGGTTACTTTTTTCACTGCCGCAACGAGTTCCGTCAGTTCGCAGTCTTTAAGTACATATGCCGACGCTCCGGCTTCAAACATCGACTCAATCAATTGTGCGTCGGCATGCATTGACAGACAGATTATCTTTACAGCTGGAAACTTGGCGACAAGCTGTTTAGTGAGCTCAAAACCGTCAATACCGGCCATTGTGATATCGGTTAACACAACATCGGGGCTGTGTTCGGCAACTAACCTCAGGGCCTAAGGCGCGTCTGCCGCAGTTGCGACAACCTGCATGTCAGCGGTGTTGGTGATCAGCTCGGACAAACCGGCCAGAAATATCTTGTGATCATCGACTAATAAGATACGCGTGATCACGCGGTTGGCCCGAGGCTTTTCGTCGCGTCGTCCAGCGGCGCGACCAATGTTACTTTGGTTCCTTTCCCAGCCGTCGATTCAAATTCGAAGGAACCTCCAATGTGCCACAATCTCTCGCGCACCAGGAACAGCCCGACGCCCTGTTCCAGGCTCGTGTCAGTCAACGTTTTGGACAGGTCGCATCCGATACCGTCGTCGGCAACGATGACTTTGAACATTTTGCCGTCCCGCGTACCCGAGATCTCGACGTTGCTCGCCTGCGCATGCTTCAAGATATTGATCAGCAGCTCGCGAATTACGCGGTAGAGAATAATGCTGGTCGTAGTCGAGAAGGGGACATCTTCATTATCAAAATGTAGCGAAACGCTGAGTTGCTGATCCCGGTACAAAGTGGCGACCAGGTTTTTTAGCGCAGGGACCAGACCCAATTTATACAATGACGGTGTGGCCAGGGCGTGTGACAACCTGCGGCAGGAACCGAGTGCATTAGAGACTTGAGCCGTAATTTCATCAAGCTCTGCGACAACCTTCCCGGTCGTCTCGGCGCGCACCTTGCTGAGCCTGAGCCTTGCGATAGCAAGTTCTTGCCCTATATTGTCGTGCAAGTCTCCAGCGATCGCCCGCCGTTCTCGTTCCGCCGATAGCGAAAGTTCCACAGCCGTGCTTCTCAGTCGGGCCTGATATTCAAGAATGACTGAATCCGTGTGCAGAAGATCTTCTGTGTTGGCGATGAAATACTGAAACTGGTTTTCGGTCAGGTTTAGTGCGGCCGCACCAATCACTATCGGGAGCTGGTGGCCCTGTCGGGTCAGGTCTTGTTTTTGCCATGGCAGACACCGACCATCGTTCGCAAGCTGCTGGCTCTTTTCCTCGTCTAATTCGTGCCACTCGGCAGGTGTGATTGCGGCCATATCGAGCGGCAGATCCGTCTGAGACTAACCTGACATAGAGAAAAACGCTTCGTTAGCCTCGACTATTTGTCCGGCTGTGTTTACGGAGACTATTCCCAGGTTTTGCGGTTCGAATTCAAGGCATGCAGGGTAGACTGACAAGCCGGAATCCCGGAACGCCCGAAGTTGCGCCGGCCCGCTCGCGACCGCCGTTGGCTTGGCCATTTTCAAGAAATGCACTCCTTGACTTGTCGCAGCTCCGATCTCTTCATGAATCATGCACACCTGGTTCTCGCTGTACAAGAACCTGAAGTCGTCGTCGAGAATCATGAGCCAATGGCCGTTGGGTGCTGATGTCTCTCGGTGTCAATGCCGCGCGGCGTGTGCCGGCTTCGGCGCCCAAATCAGGATTACTTTCGGTTGCTTCGGAGCAGCAGCCGGGGCGCAAATCTGTTGCAATTCAGGCAACGGACGCTCCGATAACTTACTGAATTACATCGCCTCAGGTGGCCTGATATAGCTAAAGCGAAAGCGGCATTTGAGGCGATGTATCGTTTGACCGATATTGTGCTCCCTACAGCCAACGACGAGAGACTGCTGTTTGCTGACGATACCGCGACTACGCATGTGCCACCTGTCCTTGTGCGTGAAGTAGTGGACACGACGGCTGCGGGCGATTCGTTCAATTCCGTGTACCTCGCAGCCAGGTTCGGTGGCGCATGCCCCGAAGATGCCGCAAAGAACGGAAGCCGGCTCGCTGCGATGGTCGTCCAGCATCGGGGCGCGATCATTCCCCGAAATGCAATGCAGCTGGAACCTTGATGCTGGCAGGGGTGTCCTGAACCTCGAAGTCAGCTGGATCCATCGCATGGAGAAATGTACTCTCACCCTGTCATTGAGGAGTCATCATGTCTTTGCTCGGCAACCTCGTATTCTTCGTTTTCGGTGGGTTTGTAATCTTCCTCGGTTACGTTGTCGGTGGCATTTTGTTGTGCCTTACGATCATAGGCATTCCGTTCGGCCTCATGTGTTTCAGGCTTGCCGGTAGCGTCATCGCGCCTTTCGGCCGCGAGGTGCGTGAAACGGAACCACCCGGCGGCGTGCTTACGCTGATCATGAATATCATCTGGATCATTCTCCCGGGGCTCGAACTTGCCATCATGCACCTGCTTCTCGCATTGTTGTTTGCAGTGACGATCATTGGCTTTCCAATCGCGGTACAGCACATGAAACTGGTACCAATGGCGTTATTGCCATTCGGTCATGTGATGCGGGACGTGTAATGGCCACGCAGTGCTTGTCCCGGTGCCAGAATGCACCGACTGAAAATTTCTTCGGTGGTTCCATCCGGCCCCTGGCAGCTACCCCATTTAAAGCCACGCGCCTGTAGCAAGACGCTCGCAGGAATTAACGCTTGCAATCGACCACCGGCTATGTCGGAATTTAGCAAGTCTCCAGCACATGATGGAAGCAACCTTGAAATCAACTGAAACCCGATTGCTACGAGCGACCCTTTTGGTCGGCCTGATTGTCGGCATGGCTGCATGCAAGTCCACCGAAGACCAGCAGGCGTCCGGATCCTCGCCATCGCAAGCCGCCGAATTGGAAACCCCGACAGTGGAAATGCCGATGAACCTGAACGGACAACTTGAATTCTCGATCAAGGACCTCGCCAAACGCCTCGACGTTAGTCCCGAATCCATTAAAGTATCCGGCGCTCGGATGGTGACCTGGCGTTCTGGCGCACTCGGTTGCCCGGAACCCGGCATGAACTACACCCAGGCGCTGGTGCCCGGTTCCGTCATCTATCTGCAGGTCGACAATGTTATCCACGCTTATCATGGCAAGATTGGCAGTGAGCCTTTCTATTGCCCCAGGGAGCGTGTTGAACAACCCGTCTTAGATAAGAGTCTCGACCCGACCTAAAAAAAGGGCTGGCAGAAACCTGCCAGCCCTTTGTTTTCGATGATCGCTCGGT
>JAOTUU010000291.1 GCA_029863705.1 Gammaproteobacteria bacterium | reverse complement strand
TGCTTCTATTTCCGCACATGCGACCCGAAGTATTCGAGTAGCGAGCGTCACACGGCCGTCTAGCGTGGCATCATTTTTTTCCGGAATGGCTCGCTGCGCTGCGCTTTATTTCCGGAAAAAAAGATCCCACGCTCCCGGCCCTACGACCATCATCGCTGCGCCGTCCGCCGGCCGTGTGCCTACTCGTCTTTCTGGCTTACCAGTAGCCACACCAGCGCGAGCTGTGTTGAGTACCAGAATGATCCCTGTAATGCGTTGTTACCGGCTTCGGTTTGCCATATCTGGAAATAGGGACCGGCTATTGCGGAAAACAGCCCGAACCAAACCAGGATACCAACACCACAACCGGCAATCGCGTAGGTTTTGGCACCATTAAATACTTCTGCGCTCGCTTTTCGGGCCATAAACAGGTCAATCGCACCTTTAGCTGCCAGCAGGCCAGCAGCGATTTCCAGCGCAATGATGATCCACAGCATTATCCAGTGAAACGCGGAGGATGTAACCGCCGGTCCGAAGTGCGAAGCATATTTCTCGTGGCCCTCCATGCTGGTCGTATAAGAAACAAACCAATGAGCTGCCTCGAGATTCACGACGTTT
This sequence comes from Gammaproteobacteria bacterium, assembly GCA_029863705.1. Lineage (GTDB taxonomy): Bacteria > Pseudomonadota > Gammaproteobacteria > Steroidobacterales > Woeseiaceae > UBA1847. The sequence goes on along the minus strand of JAOTUU010000291.1, from coordinate 3,233 downwards.
TGCAGTGCGTAAGCCAGGCAGAATACCGAGACAGACGCGATCATCGCGATTTTTATGTATCGAATCATGGGATATCCCCTTCGTTATTTTTCTGTATACGGGAGCGGCAAGTGTAGCAGCGCCGCGCCGTTCACCGTGAGGCGACTGTCCGCCTTGTCGACGGGAACCACGGCCAACAGGTCATTACCGATCGCATTCAGGACCTCGCCCACATCACGATCGCCAGCGGATACCTTGTCGCCGGGTGAGACGGGTTCGCTGCTCTCGAATCTGAGGCAACGGCGTTTGCTCGCCCCGCGATAGTGTGTTCGTGCCACGATTTCCTGGCCTGTGTAACAGCCCTTGTCGAAATCCACGGCGCCGATCAAGTCGAGGTTCAGCATGTGCGGCGTGAATTTCTCAGATTGTGCTTTCCAGATTTCCGCTACACCGTCACGCAGCTTCTCTGCCCGGTGGCTGTCGTCAGTTTCGCTCTGCAACTCAAAATCGACTTTGGAGCGAAACCGGAACATCGTCATGCGTTTCAGGACGTCGTCGGCCAGTTCAGTCGGCAGGCGCAATGAGAAGCCCTCGTCTGTGGCCGTAACATCGAACAAGCAGATGACGCGTCCTTTTGGGTTGCACCATCCGGCCCGTCGGCTATCGGCCACGCCAATTTTCTGCAAATCGATGGTCAATTGACCTTGCAGGAACTCGAGCGCGTCAGCGCCGCTTACCACTAGTTTGGAGTAGGGGGTGTCTGTCATACTTCCGCCATGGCTGCCAAGGATACAGACAATAAGACCGAAACGGAGATTTCCAAGGCCGAAAAGCCCGCGAATAGCTCTGATACAGAGGCGAGCAAGGATAAGCCGCAACCGAAAGAGATCGGCGGTCGCGGTGGCCTCGATCCCACGCGTTACGGGGACTGGGAAAAGGCCGGACGCTGCATCGATTTTTGATTAGAATCAGTAAACGACAATAAGAAGTCATCGCATGAGCAAATCCGACAGGCCGCTGTCGCCACATCTCTCAATATACCGCTGGCCAATCACCATGACCCTTTCGATTCTGCACCGGGCGACCGGTGTAGCGATGTCACTGGGGTTTGTGGTGCTGGTTGCCTGGCTATTTGACGCCGCTTCCGGCGAGGAGAGCTACGCGACTTTCGTCGAGGCGATGGGGTCGACGATAGGTGGACTGATGCTCATTGGCTGGAGCTTCGCCTTCTTTTTTCACTTGTCGAATGGTGTTCGTCATCTGTTCTGGGATACGGGTCGAGGATTTGAGAAACAGCAGGCGAATGCCTCGGCATGGTTTGTGCTTGTTGCGGCGACTGTTCTCACGGCCGGCTTCTGGATGATGCTGCCATGAATTTGCGGGCGCCACTCGGTCGGGTATTGGGTCTCGGCACCGCGAAAGACGGCACGTCACATTGGTGGGGGCAGCGCGTCTCTGCTATTGCGCTTCTCCTCCTGGGACTCTGGTTTGTTATTTCGCTAACGACAATGAGCGACTTCGGTCATGCTGAGGTCGTCGCAGCTATCGAACGCCCCGTTAACGGCATCTTACTGTTGTTGCTGACAGTGACCATGGCCTATCACTCCTACCTCGGCATACAGGTTGTGATCGAAGACTATGTGCACGCTCCAGGCGTCAAAGTTCTCGCGCTTATTCTTTCTCGCTTTACACATGTTGTTCTTGTGACAGCGGCCGTTTTTGCAATTTTGAAGATCGGATTGAGCACATGAGCGACTACGAATTCATCGATCATAGCTACGACATTGTCGTCATCGGTGCTGGCGGCGCCGGTCTTCGTGCGACCTTTGGTTTGGCCCAGGGAGGGTTCAACACAGCATGCATCACCAAAGTATTTCCGACCCGCAGCCATACGGTCGCCGCGCAGGGCGGCATTAGCGCTGCATTGGGCAACATGGGCGAAGATGACTGGCGCTGGCACATGTACGACACTGTCAAAGGCTCGGACTGGCTCGGTGACCAGGACGCGATCGAGTACATGTGCAAAGAGGCGCCCGATGCCGTTATCGAACTCGAACACTACGGCGTTCCGTTTTCGAGAACCGAGGACGGCAAGATCTATCAGCGCCCATTCGGCGGCATGACGACGCGATTTGGTGAAGGCACGGCGCAACGAACCTGCGCAGCAGCCGACCGCACGGGTCACGCCATGCTGCATACCTTGTATCAGCAGTCACTTAAACATGATGCCGAGTTCTTCATCGAGTATTTCGCAGTCGACCTGATCATGGAGGACGGAGTCTGCCGCGGCGTTGTTGCAATCGAACTATCTACCGGGCGCATACATCGCTTCCGTTCACATCAGGTGATTCTCGCCACTGGCGGGTATGGACGGGCCTACTTCTCGTGCACGTCGGCACATACCTGCACGGGCGACGGCAGTGCCATGGTGCTGCGTGCCGGTTTGCCGGCGCAGGACATGGAGTTCGTTCAGTTTCACCCAACCGGTATTTATGGCGCTGGCTGTTTGATTACCGAAGGGTCGCGCGGCGAGGGCGGCTACCTTACGAATTCGGATGGCGAGCGATTCATGGAACGTTACGCGCCGAATGCGAAGGATCTGGCATCACGCGATGTCGTCAGCAGATCAATGACTATCGAGATTCGTGAAGGACGCGGGGTTGGGGCCGAAAAGGACCACATTAACCTGCACCTGGAGCACCTTGGGCCTGACGTCATCGAGGAACGCCTGCCGGGCATCGCCGAATCCGCACGCATCTTCAGCGGAGTGGATGTCACCAAAGAGCCGATCCCCGTGCTGCCGACCGTCCACTACAACATGGGCGGTATTCCGGCCAATTTCAACGGTCAGGTCATTACGAGCAAGGACGGTGACCCCGAACATGTTGTGCCAGGGCTGATGGCGGTGGGTGAGGCTGCTTGTGTGTCCGTGCACGGCGCGAACCGGCTTGGTTCGAACTCGCTGCTGGATCTTGTCGTTTTCGGCCGTGCAGCGGCGCATTTTTGTACTGCAACAATGACGCCCGGCGCGCGTCACAAGCAATTTGCCGCGGACGCGGGCCAGGACAGTCTCGATCGCATTGACAGGCTGCGCAATGCGGATGGCAAGCGTCCCACGTCGGAAATCCGGCTCGAGATGCAAAAGATCATGCAGGGCCACGCAGCTGTATTCCGCACGGGTGAGTCACTCGGTGAAGGCGTCGATCTCCTGCAAAACACCTTTTCTACTTTGGGCGACGTGAAAGTCTCCGATC
>JAOTUU010000290.1 GCA_029863705.1 Gammaproteobacteria bacterium | reverse complement strand
CGGCGGTTAGCCGATCCCGCCGGGCATCGAGTTGAGCCTGCATGCCGCGTTTTACGCGTTCATCGATCACAGTCAGGTGTGACTGGCGTCATCCGGGATTTCATAGCCCGCTTTTTCAAGCGACCCGGCACCGGACCAGCCCCACACCAGTACGACATCTTCATCCGATGTGTTTCGGAACCCGTGCCAGTAACCGGCCGGTGTGAACACGACATCACCTTCGCCTGACGGCTCCTCGCCGTCATCGGAATACATCACACCTTCGCCTTTGATGACGATCCAGAATTCGTCGACATTGGGGTGCCGGTGACGCTCATGTGCGGCGCCTGGTGGTAAGACCGTCCAGCCCACCAACGTGCGGCCGGAATTTGCCGTCTTCTCGTCAATCAGAAACTGGACCTGCATGTCGATCCAGCCGTCTTCCTTTTTCAGCCCTGCAACTTTGGGTACGTCCCTGAGATTGGTGCGAAATGGCTTCGGCTGTGCCTCGCTCATGGTTTCATTCCTCCGAGGTGACAATACACATCATAGACCGTAACGAAGTCGCGGTGATCGATTCCCAGGCCACGGCAGGCATTAAGCAATTCGTTGGCAGCTGCAATTAAGGGTGTCGGTTGACCCATTTCGCGTGCGAGTTCCAGCGCCAGCAATGCATCTTTTTGCTGCAGCGTTACGTTGGCCAGCGGCTTGTCCGGCATATCCAGGATAAAGGGTCCGCGATAGCCCATGACCGGCGAGGCAACGACGCTATTGAGCATGGCCTCTACGGCAACGTCACGCGGCACACCGCCTTTTTCCGCCAGCGCGACGCCTTCGCAGAAGGCAACCATCTCGACGATGAGCGTCAGGTTGATACCGATCTTGGTCTGCACCGCCAAACCCTGATCACCAATGCGAGTAGCCTTCGCGCCAATGTCCAGCAGAACTGGTCGAACGCGCTCGAAGTCCGCTTGCGAACCACCCACCATGATCGATGCCTTGCCTTGCTCGAGTGTCACCGGGCTACCCGAGATCGGCGTGTCCATCATGGTTCGACCCTGTGCCCGGAATGCCGCGGCGATTTCCCGGCTGACGATCGGCGAGATCGTACTCATATCGAGGTAAAGGCCGTCTTCGACGATGCCCTCAATGATGCCGTCGTCACCGAGGGCGACAGTCCGGATTGCAGCCGCATCGGTTACACAGGAGAAAGTGATGTCGGACGTCGCAGCGACGGCTGCCGGGGTTTCACCCCACGCCATGCCGAGCTCAATCAGTTCGTCACTTTTGCCGGCACTGCGATTCCAGCCGGTGACGCTGTGGCCTGCGGCGATCAGGCGCGGCACGATACCTTTGCCCATGTCACCCAGGCCGACGAAACCGATATTCATTTCTCTACCCCTTCAATTCGGGAATTCGCGATTAACTCAGTGCAACGACCTGTTAAGCGGCGCTTGATTCCCGGCTGACCCGAAAAGCCCAGAAAGCTAAACCTGCCGGTACGAACAAAGCAACCCACGACGCCATCATCGGGACCACATAGTCGTCAATCTGAACCGACATGCCGTAAACGATTCTCAGTAAGTGGGCTAGAGCAACCAGTGAAAAAAATACGCCTGACACAACACAATATTGTTTATGACCCATATCCGTCCTCCTCTGAAATGGGGACATTCTGCTTTTCTACGAAATGAAGAAGAAAAGCAGAATGTCCCCATTTTGTTATTTGCGGGTTTTTTCTCTCTCCGTCTTTAACTCTTGCAGCACTTTCAGGCCTTTCCTGCGTTGCTTGGAAATGACTTTGAGCCTGGAAGAAATTTCGTGTTGAGCTGCATCGTTAGTCTCGCTTTCCAACACCCATTCTAATCTCCTTTTTTCATCACGCAGCGCTTTCAGTACTTTCTTCAGGGAAGCGTATTTTTCCAGCTGCGCGTGCCGTTCCGCGCTAAGAATATCTTTTAGCTTGGCCAGCATATTATCTGCTTTCATCGTGCTGCCTCCGCGTCCGGGTTCTCCATCATTTCGACAATTTCGTCTTCACCGAGGGCAATTGTTCGCATCGCTATTTTTTCATCCAGGTCGGATGTCGAGAATAGCACCGTGCCAGCTTCCACGAGGTCCCAGCAGGTTTCCCGGCAATAGGAAATGTCATTCATTAACGATGTAGCGGTCTGCACGTCGATACGCTCCTTTCTAATCAGATCATCCAGTCCCCTGCCAAACTCCCTGGTCTTTTCCTCGATTTCCAGCTTGAGGTGGTCCAGCGACAGTGCGGACTTCGACTCTCTCGCAGACATGCGAGTAGCCTCGATTTCTCTAAGCACCGTGATGATAAGGCGCCGTAAGCGGTTGTACTCCTTCATCGTGTATTGATTGTCTGAACGCATGAATCGGTTCAGGTTCTTTCTGAGGTGTTTGACGCCTTTTACCGCCTCGATCACGTGCTGTCCTGCTTGCCGAATCGCGTTCAGTTCTTCTTTTAGCCTGCCGTCGGAATAACCGCCGCGACTATTGATGACATACTCGACAATGGCGCCGTACAGGGCCTTCAGCTTCCTTTCGTACAGGTCATCGATATCTTCATCGATGACGTCGGTGGATTTCTTAACAACACGCTTAACCTTTTGCTCCGATACCAGCACGTCCCGGTTGATACTAAGACCATCCACGATGACGCCTGCTGCCAGATCGTACAAACGGATACTCTCCTTTCTTACTGCCTCAACTGCCGCATCACGAATATCGCCCGGGCCACCGCTCAAATAGATTGGGCGCTCGATCTCGATCTCATCCGCAACGATTGCCTTCTCGAGGAACTTCACCAGGACACTCATGAGCGGCAGCATCACAACAATGCCCAGCAAGTTGAAAATGGTGTGGAATACGGCCAGCTGCAAGGTGTAGTTGTCGCTCGCGATTCCGATGTAGCGGCTGAGCCACTCAACGGCGGCCATCAACTGGTAGATGCCGCCGATGGCGAGTAGTCCGGTTACAGTGTTGAAGATAAGGTGGGCCACGGCCAGGCGCTTGCCGTTGGTGCTTGAGCCCAGCGAAGCGATGATAGCTGTGATTGTTGTGCCGACATTGGATCCAATCGCCAACGCCAATGCGTTTTCATAGCTGATTTGTTGTGAGGCAAGGGCCGCCAGGATGAGTATCAATGTGGCGTGGCTGGACTGCATGATGACCGTCGCTGCTATGCCGATGCCGGCGAACGCCAATACGCCGGGATAGCCCGTCATCGCGTATTCCGCAAGGTCGATGGTCTGGCCGACAGAGTCGAAGCCTTCCTTCATGTACTGAATACCAAGCAACAGGAAGCCCAGCCCGGCCAGCACATAGCCAGCGCCCTTGAGGCTTTTTGCTTGCTGGAATACCAGGACAATGCCGAATACCAGCATGGGCATGGCATACGCAGACAGGTTCACCTTCAAGCCGAAACCGGCCACGAGCCAGGCGCCCGTTGTTGTGCCCAGGTTGGCGCCGAAAATAATGCCGATCCCCGACGCCAGCTCCAGCAAGCCCGCACTGAGAAACGAAATGGTAATGACGGAGACCAGCGAGCTGGATTGCATAATGGCGGTTGTCAGCACACCAAACGTCATGCTCTTCCACAACTTGTTGGTGGCCGCCCTGAGCATCTTCTCAAGGCCGCCAGCCGTAAAGGTCTTGAAGCCTTCCTCGAGAGCGAGCATCCCGAAAAGGAAAATAGCGACACCCGCAGTGATGGTCTTGAAATCTGCGCTCACGGTGAACCCGTATGCGAGCAACAAGAAAATTACGGGCAGAAAAGTCTTACGTAACATGCGCTTATATCGATCCCATCTTGCAGCCAATAATGGCTTGGCCGCGAACTACGCAC
>JAOTUU010000289.1 GCA_029863705.1 Gammaproteobacteria bacterium | reverse complement strand
GCGCCGCGAGCGTCGGAGCCGTGACAGGTTGTGCAATAACTTGCGAACAAGCTCTTGCCCAGCTGCTGCGCATCCGGATCTTGCGACAATACGTCGAAGTCCATGTCAGCAAAACGCGCATAGATCGGTTCGTAGCGATCTGCTGCAGCCTGCATTTCTTCTTCGTACTGGCCATATTGCGACCAGCCCAAAGTCCCTTCGAAAACGCCGATGCCGGGGTATATGACCAGGTAGCCGACGGCCCAGATTATTGTCCCGAAATACAGGTACAGCCACCATTTCGGCGCCGGGTTATTGAGCTCTTCGAGATCACCGTCCCACTTGTGGCCGACGAGATCCTCGTCTTCCTTGTTTGCAGGTCCCTGCTTTGCCGACCAGGTAACCAGCCAGATGCAATAAATGACAAATACGACCGTACCGGCCGCAACGAACCACGCCCAGAATGCAGTCATCAGTTGCTCTCCTGATCGCTGTTAGTCATGAAATGATCCTCTTCCAATGGTAGTGCCGCGCTAGCGTCAAAATCGGCCTTGCGTCGACTGCTCCAGGCCCAGACACAGAGCCCGAGAAACGAAAACAGTAATACAGCGGTTAATAATCCGCGCAGATCGTTGATATCCATCATGCGTTACCTGCGTGCCCGGCGGTTGGTGCCGAGTTCCTGCAGATAGGCAATGACAGCATCCATCTCGGTCTTGCCGTCAACATCTGCCGCTGCCGACGCTATTTGCTCGTCGGTGTACGGGTCGCCGAGCAAGCGCAATGCCTTGAGTTTTCTTGTTACGAGTTCCGGGTCGATTTTTCGACTGGACAGCCACGGGTACCCGGGCATATTGGATTCGGGGACAAGAGCGCGGGGGTCTATCAGATGTAGCCGTTGCCACTCGTCGGAGTAGCGTCCACCAACACGTGCGAGATCAGGCCCTGTTCGCTTGGAACCGAACTGGAAGGGTCGGTCGTAGACTGTTTCGCCTGCAGTTGTATACGGACCATATCGCTCGGTCTCGCTTCGAAACGGTCGAATCATCTGTGAGTGGCAGTTGTAACAACCTTCGCGAACATAAACGTCGCGACCCGCAAGGCGTAATGCCGAGTAGGGCACGATATTCTCGTCCGGTTCCGTCGCATCCGCACTCATCATGAGCGGGATAATTTCGACTAAGCCACCGATGCTAATCGCTATTACGATCAGCACCATCATCAGGTTTACACTTTTTTCAATTACTTCATGCCGCATCGGTGAGCTCCCCTACGCCGGGTCAATGACGGCGACCGGTACCGGTTTTCTGTCGCTGATTGTTTTCCAGACGTTATACGCCATGATGATCATACCGCTGAAGAACACGAGTCCTCCAAGCAGCCGAATCGCGTGATAAGGCTCTACCGCCTTAATAGACTCTACAAACGAGTAGGTTAGCGTGCCGTCATCGTTGACTGCCCGCCACATCAGGCCTTCTGTGACGCCTGCGATCCACATTGGCACTGCGTACAGCACGACGCCAATTGTCGACGTCCAGAAATGAACATCAATGAGCTTGACGCTGTACATCGAGTCTCTGTTGTATAGGCGTGGAATCAATGAGTAAAGCGACCCGATCGTCATCATGGCAACCCAGCCCAGCGCCCCTGAATGTACGTGGGCGATGTTCCAGTTGGTGTAATGCGACAGCGCATTGACGGTTTTGATCGACATCATGGGGCCTTCGAAGGTCGACATGCCATAAAACGATAGCGCGACGATCATGAATTTGAGTATCGGATCCGAACGCAGCTTATGCCACGCGCCGGACAGCGTCATGATGCCGTTGATCATGCCGCCCCATGATGGCGCCAGCAGAATAATTGAGAACACCATGCCAAGTGTCTGAGCCCAGTCTGGCAGCGATGTGTAATGCAGATGATGGGGGCCGGCCCACATGTAGACAGCGATCAGGGACCAGAAGTGAACAACGGAAAGGCGGTATGAGTACACGGGTCGTCCGGCCTGCTTTGGCACGAAGTAATACATCATGCCGAGGAAACCTGCTGTCAGGAAGAAACCAACCGCATTGTGGCCATACCACCACTGCATCATCCCGTCGACGACGCCCGTGTAGATGCTGTAGGACTTGGTCAGCGTAACGGGGATCGCCAGATTATTGAAAATATGAAGAACGGCAATGGTGATGATGAACGCACCGTAGAACCAGTTAGCAACATAGATGTGTTTGATGCGGCGCTTACCGATCGTCGTGAAAAAGACGATCGCAAAAGCCACCCACACAACAGCGATCAGAAGATCGATCGGCCATTCGAGCTCGGCGTATTCCTTGCTCTGTGTGATGCCAAGTGGCAACGTGATTGCGGCAAGCACAATGACGGCCTGCCAACCCCAAAATGTAAACGCTGCGAGTTTGTCGAACATGAGGCGAACATGGCAGGTGCGCTGCACGACGTAATAACAAGTTGCAAATAGTGCTGATCCGCCAAAGGCAAAAATTACAGCATTGGTATGCAGAGGTCGTAAGCGGCTGTAGGTAAGGTACGGCACGTCGAAGTTAAGTTGCGGCCAGATCAATTGTGCGGCGACTATCAGACCAACCAGCATGCCTACGATGCCCCAGACCACGGTCATAATCGCGAACTGCCGCACCACTTTGTCGTTATATGAAGCTGTCTTGTCCAATGTACGGACCCCTAATTGATTTTTAACATTGCCTAATCGGCAGGCAGGCTATCAGCGTACTGGCTCGATACCCATACGTGACCATACTTATTGTGCCTGTTGCCCATCCTCATCCGACAATGAGCGCACCCCAAGACGGTATACTTACCAGAATCTAGTGGTGCTTATGGCGGAATTAATGGGTTCAGACAAATTGCAGGCCGACGAGTCAGAGGCGTATTTTCGCAATCTGCTTGAATCAGCGCCTGATGCGATGATCATTGTGGATGATACCGGCGAAATCGTGATCGTCAATGGTCAGGCAGAGCGTATGTTTGGCTTTGATCGCGCGGAGATGCTCGGCAACAAAATCGAAATGCTGTTGCCTGACTCGATCCGCAAGTCGCATGTCAACCACCGCACAAACTACATAAGTGATCCCAATCTGCGGCCTATGGGCGCCGGGATGGAGTTGGTTGGCCGGCGCAAGGACGGCAACGAATTCCCGGTTGAAATAAGCCTGAGTCCGGTTTCGACGCCGAAAGCGTCATTTGTCTCGAGCGTTATCCGCGACGTCACCAACCGCAAGCGCATGGAGCAGGAAATTATTGCTGCACAGGAGGCGGCTGAACGGGCCAACAAGGCTAATAGCGCATTTCTCGCTGCAGCAAGCCACGATTTGAGGCAACCAGTGCAGGCTCTCAGTCTTCTAAACGGAGCTTTGCGCCGCACGGTCAAAGATGAGCGGGCGCTCGAGATGATCATAAGCCAGGAGCATTCGCTAACCGCGATGACGAATCTCCTGAACTCGCTCCTCGATATCAGCCGCCTCGATGCAGGTGCAATTACACCGGATCTGGAAGAGTTTCCGATGCAGCGACTGGTCGATCGTTTGTCGGCGGAATTTGGGCGGCAGGCGCAGCATAAAGGCCTGGAGTTTGAGTCCAGTCCTTGCAATACGAGTGTTTGTAGTGATCCAAACTTGCTCAGTGAGATTATTCAGAACCTGGTTGCGAATGCGATTCGCTACACCGACACGGGAAAAGTCGCAGTGCGCTGCCTCGAGCGCGATGGACATTGCCATATTAAGGTCGAAGACACGGGCATTGGCATCGATGAGGATCAACTCGAGGCCATATTCCTCGAATTTCACCAGGTCCGGGCAAAAGGTGGCGCCAAGGAAGGATTCGGTCTGGGTCTTGCCATCGTTCGCA
>JAOTUU010000288.1 GCA_029863705.1 Gammaproteobacteria bacterium | reverse complement strand
CGGGCACATTGTTATAGATAATTGCAGCCACGCCCCCACCTTCCTGGCACGCAAGTACCTTGTCCGAGAACGCGATATCTCCGCGCTGGATCAGGCAGACAGCGCCTGCGCTTCCGCTACACGTTGACGTGCCGAGCCCGCAATCGACCAGCGTACCGGTTCCTGTGCCCGTAGCGGAGCCGTCCATACCAATCGCCTCATAACCCGTACTGGCCACGACGACGCTGACGTTGCTGCCGGTGCCTGTCGGCACGCTGGACAACACCGCAACGCCGGGAGCCGCGAGTTCGACCTGGTCCGTCTGCTGCGAGAAATCGGCAACCGTCTTGGTGCTGTCTATCGCGGCGACAGATATCACCGAATCGTACGACGCCGGATAGGAATGACGCGTATTGCCATCGTTGCCGGCGGCAGCTACAGACAGAACGCCGCGTCCGAACGCGTTATCGAAAGCACGTCTTTCGGTACGGCTAGCCCGTGAACCGCCGAGACTCATGCTGACCACGGTCGCGCCTGCGTCTTCACATTTTCCAAGAGCGTTGGCCAACGTCGACGAATAGGCCCAACCATTGGCACCAAACACCTTGATGATATGCAGTTGCAGGTTGCCGTTCGGCGCGACGCCAATAACGCCTGTGTCGTTGTTTAACGCTGCTATCGTGCCCGCCACATGTGTACCGTGACCATTTTCGTCCGTGTACCAGTTTCCGGTACCGGAGTCGTCAGTGCCGTCCACAATGTTGCCTGGCAAGTCTTCGTGCGCAAGCTCATAACCCGAATCAATGATGCAAACCTTTTGGTTACCCGCTGACGTATAGCCAACCTGGTCCGCCTGCACCATGGGAATTCCGTAAGGCGTCGTCTGGGCAAGTGGGTAACGCAGTACATCTGCTTCGACGTATTCAACGTGCGGGTTCCTGCCGATACCGTTTAGCGCGGCAGCGGGCAGCGTAACGGCCACTGCATTCAGGCGATCGAGCTCGTGATGAACCTTGCCTTTTGAACTACTGAGCGCGGCCATAACGGGCCCTTTCCCGCCGGCTTTGTAACTCACAACAACGCGTTGCTGATCGGCCGACTGGGCGTAAGCTGGCGTGCCCATGGTCAATGCGCCAAAGGTCGCAATGGCGCCGACGACGGCGAGCAAAGATATTCTGACGTTCATAGGATCCCCTTAGTGTTGATGAGCCGCCCCCGGCTCGAGTGATATTTCGTCGGCTAAATCAATACCGGACGTGCAGCCGACTATAGTTCAATGACTTACGGTATTTCCAGACCTACCCTGAGATAGTTCGCCCAAATATCTTTGCTACCCTACCCTAACTCGGATCGCCAGCGAGCAGAATGTGACAATAGTTTGCACATTCGTCGCCGCCCGTATAAAGGGGTCGAACCGCTTTAACGTATAAAGGGGTCGTGTCGATTTAAGGGGTCGAACCGCTTTGTTATTGAACCAGCCTTGGCCTGCCACGCCTGCCGGTTGGCACAGTGCGGCCCAACATCGCTTCTATCTGCTCCTTGAAACGATTATCGCCAATAACTCCACAAGCATTGGTGTTCTTACGAATCCTGGTCAATAACTCTTCGTCAATCAGGTTGTGGAATAGCTTTCGATAAGCTTGTTGCCGCCCTGAAGGGTCGACAGCCAGATCCAGATAGCAAGCGTGCGCTGTAATCATCGCGTCATCGGTTCCGACCGCGTGGTAAGGATAACTCGAGTACGGGTACTCGCCAGGTGCGGCAACCATACGGGCACGAACGGGGTTGAGCTCGATGTATCGCTGACATGTCAGTAGGTAACTGCTGTCCTGAACCAGGCTGGCTTTGTAGCGCCCCTCCCAAAGTGTACCGGTTCGGCCATAGCGAACGTTCAAACGCTGAACATAGTTTCTGCCCATCGCCTGCATCATTAAGGGCAATGATCTTTCTCGTCCTGGAGTGACCAATAGATGAACGTGGTTGGTCATCAAGACATACGCATGGATCAAACATTCATTTCTTGCCGCCGCATCCTGCAATGCTCTTAAATAAAGCGTGTAATCTTGCTCGTGGAAGAATACGGCTTGCCTGTCTACGCCGCGTGTTATTACATGTTGCGGAATGCCGGGAATGAAATATCTGCATTGGCGTGGCATTGCCAAATTGTCTTCCGAACAAGCTTCTGCGAGCTATTGCCATTTTCACGCATAGTGTCATTTAATTCGGTTCGACCCCTATATTCCCTATATTGCTTTATATTGCTAGAGTGGATACAGCAAGGGCAGCACGATGGAGAACCCGATCCACAAGATCAGGATTAATGGAATTCCTACTCTGAGAAAGTCCGCGAAGCGGTAACCGCCGGTACTTAGTATCAACAGATTTGTCTGGTAGCCAAAAGGCGTAGCGAAACTCATATTCGCGCCAAACAAAACGGCGAGGACGAACGGCAGCGGATCAATCCCCAACTGCTGCGCCGCCGCTATTGCGATAGGAGTGCCGATGACGGCGGCCGCATTGTTAGACACGATGTTGGTCAACACCGCCATGATCAGGATGAAGGCGCTGATAATTGCTGGTGTTGGCAGGCCGCCCGCAGCGCTAACAAACCCGGCCGCCAGGTATTCTGCCATGCCGGTCGCAACGAGCGCTTTGCCCATTGCCAGACTGGCGACGATCAGCATGATGACGGCTACCGGGAGAGATCGTCCGACATCACGCCAGCCAAGACATCCGAAAGCAACCATCAACCCGACGCCGATAAAGGCGGAGATGGAAATCGGCAGCAGGCCAGTTGCCGTGGCCCCAATCACCAGCACAAGCACAAGTAGTGCTCGCTTGGTCCGGCGTGTCTTGGGAAGCTCTGTCGTGCCATCGACGACCAGCATCTTGCCGCCGGATTTCAAGGCGTCGACCGCCCTGCGAGTGCCTTGCACGAGAACGACGTCGCCAGCGCGCAGGCGAACCGCGCCCGGGTCCACCGCCTCGCGTTCGCCTGGCACTCTCGCCCGATGTACTGCCAGGGGAACCAGGCCGAAAGAGGAATTGAATGAAACGTCATTCAGTGCCCGATGATGCAGGGACGAGTGGCCCGTTATGACGATTTCGGCCAACTGCTGCTCGCTTTCCCTGCGCGGCACCTCCGAATTCAGTACCGCAACCTCATCCGCCGTGTCGAAGAGTGTGGCCCCGATCGCTGCCTCGAAGCGCTTCAGATTTTCCGGCGTGTCTTTGACGCGCAGACGATCACCGGCCTGCAATATCACCGACGGCAATTTCGCCAGAAGCAGCGATTCGCCTCGCCGGATCTGCTCGATATTCATTTCGTGTTGCGTCTTTTCGAGAACCTCTTTGAGGGTTTTTCCGGCCGCAAATCCACCCTCGCGGACGGTGAACAGCGCATCAAAGAGACGCGGGCGAGTATCGGTCATCGGCATCGTCCGATCCGGCAGCAATCGTGGCACGACCAACCACACGAATACCAGACCGACCCCGCCCACCATTAGTGCAGGGAGCGTGATGTCGAACATGGCTATGTCGGCTGCGCCGAGATCCCTTGTGATTCCTACGACCAGCAGGTTTGTCGATGTGCCAATTGTGGTGCACATTCCCCCCATGATCGTTGCCAGACCCATCGGCAACATGAATCTTGATGCCGGCAGCTTCGTGCGCAAGGCAATTCCGACCAGAATGGGAATCATCAATACGACGATCGGCGTATCGTTAATGAAAGCGCTCAGCACGAACACCGCGACAAGCATCAGCAACAGCGCCACCTTTGGCCGTCGTGACCACTGATCGCCAGCAAATCGCGCCACTGGCTGCAATGCACCCGTTGTCTCGAGCGCTTTGCCGATAATTATCAAGGAACAAATAGCTA
>JAOTUU010000287.1 GCA_029863705.1 Gammaproteobacteria bacterium | reverse complement strand
GTCCCGATGCCTTCGAGAGACTGGGCGTCGGACAGTCACAACCTGTCCATTAAACCGATGCAGAACCATCTGGCCGTAAGCCGACAGTCGCCAGGTCTGGGTTATAATTTCTGCTATTGACCCAGAGCAGCCGTTCGGCTTCATTACTTGGACCGACTCCAATCTACGTATATCCCAGAATTGACGGCACTTCTCTGTCTGAGAGAATGGTTCGTCGACAAAGGCAAACCTGACCAAAGTCAGGGACGCAAAGCCATGGGTCCTCGCTTCCTCCGCGACGCATTCTGCTACGCCACGAAGGACCCCAAGATCGCCGGGCTGCCATAACTGCATCGCACGTGCCGCTAGGTGACCGTGAAACGGTGGTTACCTCCGCCGCGAAAGCGATGGTCATACAGGGGATCAATTATCGTGAAAATTCGTGCGTTGACAACAAGCGTCTTTGCGCTCGTTTGGGCTGGCTTTGCTATGGCAACTCCACCCTTTATCGAGACTTATCCGGCTATCGAAGATCTGTTCATCACCAGCTGTAGCAGTTTCGATGTAAGGGCTCGCGGCTCGACCATATATACGGAAAAGACATTTTTTAATAAGGCAGGCGAAGCTGTTAGGTGGCGTCTTTCTGGGCACATTACGGAGAGTATCTACTACAACAGTACGGACGACTCCATTTTCGTAACCCAGGGCGCCAAAGGTGTCGGAGAAAACTTTCTTTACGAGGTGGACCTAGTTACAGGGGCAACTCACATTGCCGGAGGTTTGTTCCGTTTGACCCTGCCGGGAATCGGACACGTGGTGATGTTCATGGGTGTTGAAAAGGTCGACGCCGATGGCAATGCGGTGTTTCACGGCTTGTACGCGTTCCCGGAAGGTAACACCGGTGCTGCGCTTTGCGAGGCGCTTGCATCTTAATTGGGCAACCTCAGCTTATATAACCCCGTCCTTGCGGCGGGGTTTTTCTATGTCTGCTTTTGGCCGTTTGCAGACCCTCACCGCTTCCCTAAAGGAGGCTGTCGAACGGCAGCTATAGGGAAAAGCAGCCACTCAAGCTCGGTGCGAAGAAAGGGTCTAGAATTAAGACACGGCCTTGAATTGGCCAATGGTAACGTTTGACCTTGCATCTATGTGGGAGTCCGATTTCGGCAAGAATCCGCCCGATTCCGCGGCAAACTCATGGCTGAAACGGCATGCGAGTGCTCAGTCAGCGTCCGCCGATTTGAGCATGTCGTCCCAGCGTCGGGTAAGCAGATTCTTTTTGTAGTCGGGTATTTGGTACTGCCAACCGTCCAGTTTTTCGCTCATGTCGGTGACCGTTTCATCCGGCACACCGGCGGGGAAAAACGTCACCCAGGTGTCCTCGTCGTCTGTGCGGACCTGCGCTGTTACTTGTAGACCGCCCCACGTTTCGAATACGACCGACGTTTCGAAGGGACCCTCAATGGCCTTGCGAACATCGTCAAACTTGAGCGCACTCAATGCCGCTGCGATGCCATTGGCGACCGTTGCATAACTGAGTTCCCGTCCTTCAGGAATATCGAGCACGGTGAAGTCGGTCTGATCTTCAGACTCTTTTGCAATGGCAATGATTTCGCCATCGTCGTGCGTAATGGTGACGCTTCGCACTTGCTTCGAGTCGATATCGAGAATATCGGTCAACAACCAGTCGCTGGCCGCCGCCGGAATGCTTGGGTCCCGGTCAACCAGGTAACTGGTCTCCTCGTCGGCCAATCGAGCGTAGCGGTGGTTCCCTTGTGCGGACTCTCCAAGGATGATCGCGTAGGAGAAACCCTCGCCATCGACAATTATCTTTGTGCCCTTGCCGCCGCCCTCGGGGTCGTCGACACCCAGTTTTTCGTAGTGCTCTGGACTCGACGTCTTTTCCTCAACAATGCGGGCTTCTGCCAATGCCATGATGAGCGGTCTCAACTTGCCAATGTCGACGGCGTAATCGTCTCGAGCACTGTTCACCCAGGTACCTGAAATTTGCCGCAAGGTTAGCGTATCGGCATTGGCGGCAATAATTCGAACCTGCTGTATCGAGTTCGCACGGTCTTTGAGTTCCGGCAGCAGGGCCCGATGCTGCGTCGCAGGGCTGGTGTCATCTGTACGCTCGACAACAGCAATCAGCAGAACCAGCGCAACGACGATGGCCGCGAGGACCCTGATAGTCTTCTTTGTCATGCTTGCTCCCGTTGCCGGCGCCGCCACAACGCGAATAAAGTAGCCAGCGTCAACAGCAGTGGAACGAGACCGATATTGATGATTTTCAACAAGGTACCCAGATTCTCGATATCCTCGTCCAGGCCCCGCTGCACGGCGCGCAACTCCTTGCGAATCGATGCGCGCTGGTCTACGAATCGGTCAAGCTCGGCCTGCTGTTCTGCAGTCAGCAGCAGGCTGCCTGTGTCCTCACGGGATGACTGCAGCTCGCCCAGGCGCCGCTCGGTTTCGGCAAGCTCCTGCTGCAGGCGCTGCTCTGTCTCGCGAAACCTGGCTTCGGCGCTAGCGCGAAGCTCTTCGACTTTACTGAACGGCCGCGAAAAACTGCCGCGGCTGCGAACCGTGATCAGGTCAGTGCTACCAGTCAGGTTTTCGAGAGCATTTATGACGAACGCGCCATTGCTCGCAAACGAATTGGCAATTTGCTGGCCGAAGAAACTCTGCACCTGAACCCACATCGCATCACTCAACAGGTCGACGTCGGCGACGACTATCAGGTTAACGGGCTCGGACGATTTGCTTAAGTGGTCCGTCGACGCATCGTCGGCGGTATCGTTCTCGGCATCGACCGCAATTGAAGGTTTGCCGTCCGGGAACGCGCTCGGCAAGGTTCCGCTGATTCGGGCCGCAACAACCAGTGGCTCACCACTCGGCACAAAACCGTCCTGCAATGAACCCGGGTCCGGCAGAAAAGAAAACCGCTGCGCCGGCATAATCATGGACGCCGGGCTCGACGTCAGCAGCGGCTCGAGTGTCGCTTCGCTGCCGTCGGCCAGCTCCAACCGACCTGCAATGGCCGCATTAATGGCGCCGAGTTCAGCGGTGATGATGTCGCTACTGTTCATACGATCGGCGGTAATGCCGAGATAGCCATAGTGGCGTGTAGGGCGATTGCCGAAACCGGTGTTGATGGCCAAGGCGAGCTGCGCATCGGCGACAACGTCCTCCGCGCTAAACTTGATGCCCCAGCCGTCGAATAGCAACGGTAGATCGGATGCCTGGCCCATGGGTGGCATGCCCTGGGGCATTCCTTCAACGGGTGTCGTGTCAACGGCGGCGACCGGATCAACAAATATCAGCGCCTTGCCACCGCGCATCACGAATTGATCAATCGCATACTGCGTCGCGTTCGACAGGTTCTTTGGCTGCACGATCCACAGTAGACCGACATCGTCGGGCACCGCCTCGAACGAGCTTCCGAGGTCGCGTATCTCGAACAGCTGCCGTGCCTGCTGGTAGACGACCCAGCTGGGCAGCATGCGCTGCAACTGTGGATCAAACTGTCCGGTCATCGAGACACCCGACACCAGTCCAATGACTTTGCGCTCCGGGTTGGCCAGGGTGCTGACGAGTTTGGCGAGATCGTATTCGAGAAACGCTTCCTTGTCGGGCTGGAAGAATGGGATGATTTCCTCATCGCCAATGCTGTTGGTGCCAGCGAGGCCGAGGTACACAGGATCCGGTGTCGCGCCGATTTGCACGCCCTGCAATCCAAACTGTGCCGCCCGATCTTCCTCTTCCGAAAACGGCAGCGGGTCGATGACGCTGAGGCGAAGCTTGCCACGACTGGTATTCGCAAACTCCTCGAGCATTTCGCGCACCCGGTTGGCGTAGTCACGTAGTGAGGGTGCGCCTTCGGTCGCCTGGTCGGAAAAATACA
>JAOTUU010000048.1 GCA_029863705.1 Gammaproteobacteria bacterium | reverse complement strand
CGCGTCGTTCGAAACCGTCTATGCGACCGTCCTCTCCAGCAATCGGAAAGACATACACTGGCTCGATACGCGCGCGCCACCGGCCATCGCTGGCCTGCTCGACATTTACTTCGAGGTGCCCGTAGTGCTTACCGCCGTCCTGCAGCGTGCCGTTTGCATCACGCTGTTCTGGTGCGTCAGCGTGAGCGGAAAACACACGAAACGGATTAACCACCGCATCGTCGTTGCCACGCAGGCCGTCGCCGCCTATACCAACAACAAAAAAGTGCACCACATGGTCGGAATCGCTGCCGTCCGGTCGCTGCTCAGCGCCGCTGACCTTCGAATGTTCGTACATTTCATCGTGCCCGTTAAAAACGGCATCTACGCCGTAGCGCAGGAACAACGGCGTTAGCGCGCGCAGCGGCAAACCTGATCCGAAATTCTGCCCTTTGGCCAGGCCGGGCAACCTGCCATGTATACCGGACGAGTATGGCGCGGTGTGGAACATCACAAACGTAAAACGGCTCTCGCTCTGCGCACGTGCGAGAACCTCATGCAGCCATTGCATCTGCGGTGACCCTTCATTCCAGGCCGGTACGGTGCCGCCGCCGGCGGCATCCTGAATATACCAGTTAGTGTCAGTTGCCGACTCCTGCGGTTCGCCATCGTTGCCATCAATGACGATTAGCGTGATCGGGCCGTAGGGCAGCGAATAGTACGTCTCCTTGTACTCCGCAACGTCTGCGTTATTGTCCGGCACGTCGAAATAGGTCTTGTACTTGGCGGCGGCACGGCGTGTCGCTGCGTTGCTATATCGACCATACGCACCCGGGCCACCGTAATAATCGTGGTTGCCAAATGCGGGAACAATCGGAGTTGATGCTGCCAATCGCGAATTGTGTACCCAGAATTCATCCCAGTCGCGCTGCTCGCCACCGGATTCGACCAGGTCGCCAGCAATTGCGACGAAGTCCAGTTGGCGCCGCAGCATGATTTTGATGTTTTCCGAATAGCCCGTGGTCTGGTCGACAAGGTATCGCCGCGTACTTTGAGCGACGCCCGGCTCCGACCAGAGCGCGTGATCGCCCGTCGACTCGGGTTCGGTTTCACTGTCGCCATACACGATAAAACGTACGGAATTTCCGGGCGTACGAAACTCGCCAGCCACGCGGTGCTCGCCCTGGGTCACCTGGTAGCAATAGCGGCTGGCGGCATCAAGGCCCTGCAGTCTAAGTTCGTGCTTGTACGGTATTGGTGCGGGCGATCCGCTGAGGTTCGACAACTCAGCAGGATGGAACGCCAGTGCGGATGCTGGCGTCGGGCTCGAACGATGTTGTTTGCGATCCCCGGTCGCGCATCTCCCAAGCTCCACCTGGCCAGCACTATCGTCTTCACTGAACCAAATTAGCGTCATCGCATCATCTGCCGGGTGCTGCACGTACGGCATAATTCGAAAGCCCTCGCTGGCAGATTCCGGCACGGTTTCGGCTGCGTATTCCGCGACCCGCTTATGCCAACCCGGCAACCAGCGAATTTCGTTTCGCTCGGCGGGAGACAACGCAACGCGCTGACGCAAACGCTCTGCCGCAGCATGGCTGAAATGAGCAACAAGATCCTTTTCGGGCTCCATGTCGCCCTGGCTCGCGATATCGCCAAGTACTTGTACCAGTCCCCAGCCTTGCCCCTGGTAACGTTCACGCGGATTATCACCAAGACCTTTGAAGTTGAAGTAGTCGATGACGGCGAACGTTCCCTCGGATGTTTCGAATAGCTGCTGTAACAGCGCCGTCAATCTGGTTTTCTCCTGCTCGGGCAACTCAAGCTTGTCCCAACGAGTCTTGAAACTGTGCACGATGAATCTTGCTTGCCAGGTGGTGGTTAGCTCCAGCCACCGACGCAGGGCGGACAACTCGGATGACATCAGGGCTTCGTCGAATGTCGCCTTGTCGGACCACGGCGCATCAAATGGCGCAAGGTCGCGCAACCATTTCGGCATGTCTGGGATGTCCGGCTGTTTACAGAGGAAGCGAACAAGCGCAGGAAAAGTCTCGTCAAATGGCGCGTCGACGCCCGACGGAAACCAGATAAAGTGCCCGATGCCGAATGACGGGAAATCCTCGCCCGCACCCCAATAGGTCAGGTATCGCGCCTGGCCGCCTGTTTCATTCTCGGCAATTTGCGAAGCGAACCATTTGTATTGGGCGTCGTCCAGTGCCGGCAATTCCAGTCCGGCTCCGTTTTGTGCAGGTGCAACGCTTGCGAGGAACGGCAACAACAGGAGCGCGAGGACAAGCCTGTGCACTGCAAATACTCCTCGCCCGCAATGGTCAGAAAAAAATTTGCGCCATGCACCTGCCATCCTCGGGGGAAGGGATCAGGCAAGTGCATGACGCATGTTCAGCCCACAAAGCGCTGAATTATCAAATGCGATCAGAACTGGTACTTCACAGCCAGCTGGAAGCGACGCGGCCTGAACCAGTCGCGCGGCTCGCCGTAATCCGAAAAATCAACCCTGGTCTGGTAGTTGTATCCCGTCTGGTTGTCGAACACATTGAACAGATCCACACGCAGCTGGATATTCTGGTCACCGAACACTTCGAAGTTATGCTTGTAGTTCAGGTCCAACGACACGTGCGAGGGAGTCCTGTTCGAGCCCGCCGGCTCGGCAAAGCGCAGGAAGGTCGATGTGCTCGTTCCGCGCCCTGTGGCTGCGCGGTAGGCCGCAATTTCGTCCGCCCACGGATCGTCATCCCATGGCGTCCAGGGCTGGCCCGATTGCCATAGCAGGAACGCACCGACAGAGGCGTCCCAGTCAAGTTGGTAGTGGCCATAGACTTTGAGCATATGCCGGCGATCACCACGAAGATCACCTTTCTGGTTGTTCCACGGCATGCGGCCTGCGCCGTCACCGAAACTCGATGAACCGATGAAAAGATCCCTGTCGTTGTCCCCGGAAACGTTGTCATTGTCAAAGTTGCCGTAGTAATGACTCCAGGTGTAGGAACCAGTCATGGCGAACCTGTCAGTGTTGTAATCCGCTTCGAAACTCAATTCGTAATATTTCGAGAATGCGCCATCGAGCTCGTCGACTACGAAGGAGCGAATCGAACCGCCACCGAGACCATCGGAGCCATCGCCAACGACACCATCGAGCAACGTTTCGAGACCGGGGATCACTTCTTCACGAGCGTAACTGTCCGGCGGGTTGCCGTACAGGTAGATGTCGTTCGGCACATCTTCCAGGAAGTGGTCGCCCTTCTTGTAACGGGCATGGGCACGGATCGACAGCTCGCCGGAAACGTCCTTTGTCCAGCCGATTAACCACTCGTCGACGCTACGCGGCTTAACGTTTGCCTCCCACAGCTTGCCGCCGGATCCGGACTGTTGTTCGGCGTCGATGAAATTACCGTTGACGTCGAAATTCACATCCATGATGCGATCGCCGAAGCGCCGATCCCAGGATGCCGCACGTGACAGCGACGAGGCCGTCGGATGGTAGCGTGCATAGTTGATGTACGCGCTAGCCGAGTCGGAATAATCCCAGTTCGCACCGAAACGCGGCTGAATCATGTCGGAGAAGTCGAACTTTTGCATTTCATAACGCTGGCCGATCGCAATCTCAAAGCCGGACGGATTGCTCGCATTTTTGGCCAGGCCCTGTCCATACAATGTGTCCTGGCTGATGAGGAAGCCGACGTTGTAGGTCCAGTCACCCATCTCGATCGTGTCGTTGATCTCGATGTTGGTCATCTCGGTGAGGGAGTGAACGACCGGGCTAATGAACTCGCCAGTCAATGAGCCGAGGCCCTGCTGCCTGACAGCGGCCCGGTAAAACACGGGTGTCACCCCGTCTTCGGCCAACTCGTTAAAGGGCACCGAAATGGTTCCCCACCCGTTTGACCTTCGGTCGAGCACTTCCTCGATTTCCATTTGCTGGAAGCCGAAATGAAGGTCATGTGTCATATTGCCCGCGTAGATCAAATGATCAAAAGAAATCTCGAAACTCTCGCGAAAGAAATCCTGAGAGTTGATCAAGCCCCCGGAGCCGACGAGGCCGCCGCCTGTCGGCACACCGTTGTCGAGATAGCCGTATTGGTTGATCAATGGTTGCACGAAAGCGTTGAACGCCTGTTTATCTGCAATTTCAGCAGGTGTGTCACCCGCATCAATTACTTCCAAATTCGGAACAAGAAATCCGCCCATCTGATCCAGGTTGTTTACATCTATCGAATCGCCAAGCGAGGTCGTGAAATTCAGGAATGTTACCGGGTCTCCGCCGGTCTCGTTCTCCCAGTCTACGTAGCGGAAACTCAGCGAGCTCTGGTCACTGATAATCCATGAGCCCTCTAGCGTCAGAATGTCCTGGTTGTCAACGCCGACATCGGCCGCCGACGCCTGCGTACGAGCGCCCACACCGTCGTTTAACGTTTCTTTTTCCGACGTTCGGTAGCTCGCGTCAATCAGGATGTTGTCGGTCGGCGAGAAAGTCAGTTTGCCGAAGATCTCGTCACGAGTGATCTCATAGTCCGGAACAGCTCCGTAGGCATTTTCGCCGTTGCTGCGGTCCGTCCTGGGGCCATAGTAGGACGTGTAGAAGTACAAGCGGTCACGAACCAGTGGTCCACCCAGACTCAACGTTGTCCAGGATCGATCCTCATCGAACTCCTCCGGCGAATCTCCGGTATCCAGGTCGCTCCGCATACCCTTCGTTTCTGTCTGGTAGCTAACCTCACCGTGAAATTCATCGGTGCCGCTCTTGCTGATCGTATTCATCGAAAAGCCGCCGGCACGATTGAAGCCGATTGCCTTGGCACCGCCACGCACGATCGAAATCTGTGCGATATCGTGAGTTGATGGTTCCGATGCCAGGTTACCGAACAATGGCAGTGAAACGTCAATGCCGTCAAACATAAACGTGTTGTCCGACGCGCTTCCGCCCGAGCTGGGTCCCAGACGCGTATTTTCGGAGTACTGCACACCCGGAATGAGCTTCAGGAGGTCACGGTATTGCTGTCCTACCGGCAAGGCATCAACGGTCTCAGCAGTAATGGAATTCTTGAGCGAGCCCTGGCCCGTGTCGGCCATCATCTGCGAGCCGATGGTGACGATCTCTTCCATCTCCGCGCCTGCTCCGGTGGCAACGTTAATGATCGTTCTTTGTTGCAGCAGAACCGCGGCATTGCGCGTGCTCGTGGCGCCGTCACTGAACGTAAACTTGAGCGTGTAATTGCCCGGCGGTAACAGGCGGAACCGATATTCTCCATTCTCGCCGCTGCTCGTTTTTCTCGCTTGCGGCAAGACATCGCCACGTGCCTCAATAGACACGCCGGAAATGCCTGCTCCCGCAGCATCGGTAACGTGCCCGGCGATATCGCCGGTCTGTTGAGCAAATGCCGGTGATGCAAACAATGCAAGACCGAGCGCTAGTGTCGCCCAGGCCCGAACTGCCCTGAAGCTCCATATCGAGTTTGCCAGCGGCGTACGTAGCTGAGTCATGACGTCCCCCTTAATCTGGATCGGATTGTTTTGTTTATGGTTGTACTCTCACACTGTAAAATATCATTGACGCTGGAAAAGTAAAGAATTGTTTATTCCAGCGTGCGAAGATCAGGCTGCGCAATGTTCTGACAGGGCCACGGAGCCATTCAACACGCCCTTTGCAGCTCTCGCCCGCTGCCGGATTGGAATAAATTATTCAATAGCGAGGAATCATGCTCAAACACATATTCAAACCCTGTATCCAGAGAGCTGTGGCTGGCATCGCGGTCCCGGCGCTGGCCGTTTTAGGCGCATGCACGACGTCAGGGACAATTTCCGAGCCATCCCAGAATTTCAACAGCCGCGTCAGCATTATCGTCATCCATCACACGACCGCCGACTTCGACGATTCCTTGCACGTCCTGACGCAACCGTCGTCGAAGCCCGTGAGCTCCCACTACCTGATACCCGAGCCTGACGATACGTCCTACGACAGAACGAAACTGCGGGTGCATCGCCTGGTTCCCGAGGAAGGCAGGGCCTGGCACGCGGGTGTCAGCCACTGGGCTGGGAAAAACGGCCTCAACGACCAGTCCATCGGCATTGAGCTGGTCAATCAGACTTACTGTCACCGGAGTACTGTGGTCGATGAGGGAGCGGATCAACCAGCCGGGCGCATCTGTTTCTTTCCCGACTTCGCCGACTCCCAGATAGCGTTGCTGGTCGACCTGCTCGGCGAAATAAAGCAACGCCATCCCGATGTTCAGCCGACCCACATAATCGGTCACGCCGACATCGCCCCCGATCGGAAGATCGATCCGGGCCCACGTTTTCCATGGCAACGCCTGTACCGCCTTGGCTATGGTGCGTGGTACGACGACGAAACTGTCATTCGCTACTGGGAGCAGTTCACGCAGCAGGCCTTGCCTCTTGCCAATGTCCAGTCCGCGCTCAAAGCCTACGGCTACGGCATTGAGGTAACCGGCTTACTCGATCAACAGACAAAAAATGTGCTGCGGGCATTTCAAATGCACTTCCGGCCTTCCAGGGTGACCAGCGAGGCAACGACTGAGACCGTTGCAGTCCTCTATGCCCTTATCGACAAATACTACCCCGATCAACTCGACGAACTGCTGCACGTCGAGGACGAACCCGAAGCAGCGCCTGACCCTGAACCTGGCTTCGAAGCAAGCCTCGACCCAGCCGAACAGGCATAGAATTTACTGGTAAGAACAAAGCAACGGACGAAGAAATGAAAATCACAGACTTCGAACTGGGCAAACTGAGCGTTCCGCTAAAGGCGCCCTTCAAGACCGCGCTGCGTACCGTGAACAAAATGGAAGACGTGGTCGTCATCCTCGAGACCGACACCGGGCACAGGGGCTTTGGCAGCGCGCCAGCGACAGCCGTAATCACCGGCGAGACTCACGGATCAATTATTGAAGCGATACGCACGATCATCCTGCCAGCCATCCATGGTGAGGACATCCAGAACCTCAATCATATAGTCGATCTAATCCAGGCTTCGATGTTCAACAATTACAGCGCGAAGGCCGCCGTCGAAATTGCGGTCTACGATCTGTTCGCACAGTCCTTCGGTATGCCGCTGTACAAGACACTCGGTGGCGGCGAGCCCGTGCTTTCGACGGACCTGACGATTAGCGTCGATTACATTGACAAGATGGTCGAAGATGCGAACGACGCCGTCGATAACGGATTCGAGGCGCTGAAAATTAAAGTAGGCAAGGACTTGTGGCTGGATATCGAACGCGTCAAAGCCATTCATGCTGCTGTTAGCGACCGGGCGCTGATTCGTCTGGATGCCAACCAGGGGTGGACGCCAAAACAAACGGTCACTGCGTTGCGCGAACTCGAAGGCAGCGGCATTGTACTCGAGTTTGTAGAACAGCCAGTTCGCGGCGACGATATAGAGGGCATGAAGTACGTGACGGAGCGCGTATCAACGCCGGTGATGGCAGACGAAAGTACGTTCGGCCCGAAACAGGTTATTGACCTGATTCAAATGCGCGGTGCCGACATGATCAATATCAAGTTAATGAAAACAGGTGGTATCTCAAGCGCGATCAAGATTGCTGATATCGCCGCGATCTATGGCGTCAAATGCATGATGGGCTGCATGCTCGAAACAAGTATTGGTGTTTCGGCAGCTGCTCACGTAGCGGTTGCCAAAGCAAACAGCATTACGCTCGTCGATCTCGATGCGCCATCATTGGCCACCGTGAATCCGGTCGCCGGCGGCGTGACGTTTGACGGTGCCGAGATTTCTATCTCGGATGCACCCGGGCTCGGCATTGAGAGCATCAGCGAACTCGCGATGCTTAGCTTCGACAAGGTGGCTTCTTCCTGAACTCGAGGCAACGTTACGTGCATCTTTCAGCGGATTATTGGGTAAACAGAACAGAAGCATGCGAAAAGGTCCTGAAAAACCAGGACGAGATAGACGCGTTCAACAGCTTTGCCTTCGCCAACGACCCAAACCTGGTCGACCTTGCCGGCTACCCTGAGCAGCTGTCAGGCGAAGAAGTCGCGGGCATCATTCGGTCGATTAGCAAGCCCTACGACAAAGACCTCTTTTACCGCGATGGCGGAAAATTAACGAACGCCGACTATGAGCGTTACACGGCAGACCTGAATCTGACTGGTTTGCCGGATGTTGTTCCGATACGGTTTGGCATGGTTTTACAGCGCGCCGACATGCGTACCTGGCCAACAGAAGACGTTGTTTTCAAATCGCAGGAAACGTTTGACCTCGATCGCTTTCAGGAAAACGGTTTGTTCCCGGCAAATGCCGTTGCCATACTTCACGAAAGCAAAGACGGCCTCTGGCACTTCGTCCAGTCATTCAACTATGCTGCCTGGGTCCAGAAAGACAAGATCGTCATTGGATCGCGGTCGAAAATCGTCGCGTACAAGAATGCAGCGCGCTTTCTCGTCGTAACCGGCAGCAAGGTGACAACGAGCGCCAATCCTCATGCACCTGCGATTTCCGAGCTGCAGCTCGACATGGGTGTGCGCCTGTCACTGGCAGACCCGGGCACGTTGACAGCCGACATCGCCGGTCAGAATCCAACAGCCAGTTACGCAGTGCAGCTTCCGGTCAGAAACGAGAGTGGCGCACTCGATTTCAGGACAGCACTGATCGCCCACAGCCAGGATGTCCACCTTGGTTACTTGCCATACACGCGCAGGAACATAATCCAGCAGGCTTTCAAATTTCTGGGGGAACGTTACGGCTGGGGCCATTCATACAACGCGCGCGACTGCACCGGGCTGGTATCGGAGGTTTACAAAACCGTTGGAATATACCTGCCACGCAATTCCGCACAGCAGGGCAACAGCCCGATCGGCGAAAACATCCGCTTCTCACCGGATGACACTGCCGAAGAAAAACTGCGGGCGCTCGCCTCGGCAGATGTTGGTGACCTGATCTACTCTACCGGCCATGTCATGCTGTACCTGGGAACAGTGGATAAGCAGCCTTACGTGATCCATGACTCGTCAGGTTCCGGCTGGACGGATGAGGACGGCAAATCCAACGAGGGCGTGCTCAATGGTGTTTCGGTTACGCCTCTGAGTCCCATGCACATGTCGCAGGAATCCAACTACCTGGAAAAGATGTATTCCATCAAGAAGATCAGGTGACCGAGACCCGTCCAAGAGTGGTAGTAGTTGACTGCGGCAGCAGCAAGGTACCGAGCATTGCCGACGTGCTTGAAAGCCTCGGTGCCAAAGCTGACATCATTTCTGCACATCAATTGCCGGGAATTGTCGCCGATGTTCCGGCAGCAATCATCATTAGCGGCAACCCTGCGCTAATCTGCGACACCGGGACAGATTTTCTGGCGGATTTCGACGTCTTGCGGGAACTGAGGCTGCCGGTTCTCGGCATTTGTTTTGGCCACCAGGTCATAGGCATGCTGTACGGAGCTGAGGTTTCGATCGGAACGGAAGACCGTGATCTGCGGCGCATGGAAATTCTTCAGGGCGAACCCCTGTTCGCGGGTCTCTCCGGCGAGGATGAATTTCAGGAGGACCACATCGAGGAGATCACTTTGCCACGTGGTTTCATTCACCTGGCAACTTCGTCACATTGCTTCAATGAAGCCATGGCACACCCGGAGTTACCCGTCTGCGGTGTTCAATTTCACCCGGAAAGCTCCGGCAGAGCCGGCAAAGCTCTGATCGCAAATTTTCTGTCCATCGCGCCGAATGCGGCTAATTTACGTCGTTCGACTTTGAGTCCATGACTCGCGATTCACCACGGTGTCTCGGGTCTGATGCTGCTCTAACAGTGGCGCCATCATCATAAATAACCTGGACATCGCCGAACCTGCGCGGGCTTGCCCTGTAGCCGCGATCGCCCAGCGCGGAAATCGTATCCTCCGGCAATGGCCGGATCGCGCCGAAATAGATCTGATCAGGTGGCAGCAGCTGATGGTGAAACCGGGTAGCGCCTACCGCGTCGCCGGGCGTCATGCCGAAGTCGATAATATTCAAAATTGCCTGGAAAACGGATGTGAAAATCGTCGAGCCTCCGGGTGTACCAACAACCATTACCACCTTGCCATCCTCGAGGAGAATCGTTGGCGTCATCGATGACAGCATTCGCTTGCCGGGTTGAATTTCGTTGGCCGTGCTGCCGACCACGCCGTAGGCGTTTGGCACTCCCGGCTTCACACTGAAATCATCCATTTCATTGTTCAGAAGGAATCCGGCCCCTTCAACAACGACGCCGCTTCCGAAACCCAGGTTCAGTGTGTATGTATTCGATACGGCGTTACCCCATTTGTCGAGGATAGAATAATGCGTGGTGTCGTGTGTTTCGAGACCGGTCCCCGCGCCGACATCCATCGAAATCTCATCCGGGTTGATTTCCTGTGCCCGCATCTTGATGTATCCCTCATCCAGTAGCTCATCGACGCGAGCGTCGACAAAATCCGAGTCGCCGAGAAATTCAGCACGGTCGGCGAATACGCGTTTTTCGATTTCAGCCACGAGATGAATATATTGCGCGGAGTTGTGTGGAACGTCCTCAAAGTAGTGATCAATGTAGTCGCGAATCTTCAGGAGCTGAATTAGCGCCACGCCACCAGAGCTTGGTAACGGTGCCGACACAACTTCGAATTCTCGCCAGTCAGCGCGTACTGGTTCTCGCCAGATGGCTGTGTAATCGGCCAGATCTGCGATCGTGATCAGGCCGCCGCCGCGTTCCATCTCGGCTGCTATCAGTTGCGCTGTTTTGCCTCTGTAGAAACCATCGGCTCCGTTGTCGGCGATGCGGCGCAACGTCTCTGCGAGCTCAGGCTGCTTATGCAATTCGCCCGTACGCATCGCGCCAAAGTAATCACCGAAATTGGTTTTACCCGCATACCTCTCGAGACGGTTGGGCACGCGATTGCCCAAATGCTCCGGCACCTCGAATCCTTCTTCTGCCATCCGGATGGCAGGGGCAAGCAGCTGGCTCCAGGGCAACGTGCCGTAGCGTTTGTGCGCCTCCCAGAAACCGGCCACGGATCCGGGCACGCCGACGGCCAGATGACCAATCACGCTGGCCTGCTCGATGACATCACCGTGTTCATCCAGGTACATATCGCGCTCCGCGGCTCGCGGCGCTTTTTCCCGGTAGTCGATGAATGAGTCCTCGCCGTTCATGTGGATCAGCATGAAGCCACCACCGCCGATATTGCCCGCCTCCGGGAAACTGACAGCCAGCGCAAAACCGGCTGCAATGCCGGCATCCACGGCATTGCCTCCCGCCTGCAGAATGTCCTCACTAACTTGTGCGCCGTATTTATCCGGCATTGCAACTGCGGCAGTGCCTAGTTCGGTGGTCTGCTCAAGCGCGCCCGTCGCCTGTGGCTCAGGTGGCGCACAGGCCACCAGCAGGCAAGAGCAAATCAGGAATAACGAAAGTACGAGTTTTCGAAGCTGCATGATGATTCCAGTGAATAGTGCAGACTATACATCGATAGCTATTCTTATCGTATATGGCCAGATACTCGACGGATCCGGTGGCAATATAGAATACTGTTGCAAGGACAAGCCAACGCGCCCATGAGCGGATGAAATCGAACCCTACACGAATAGCGAGGCGGGACTTCCTGACTTCCATAGGCAGAGCCGTTGGCGGCTCGGCGATGCTCCGTACGATGGCTGCGATAGGCATCGGCACAGCCTTGAATGCCTGTGATTCTTCGTCTGCCGCCCCCGCACGCCCGCTCCCGCCGCCACCACCGGGTAGGTTGGTGTCACCGCGGCCAGGCGACTGGCCTGCTAATGTGGGCAATGGCAAGTCAGTCGTCGTGCTCGGCGCTGGCATTGCCGGCATGACGTCGGCCCTCGAAATGACCAGGCTTGGATATAACTGCACCATTCTCGAAGCAACGGCCGTCCCGGGAGGGCGAAATAGGACGATTCGGGCCGGCGACGTACTGACAGAGACCGACTCCCAGCAGACCTGCATGTTCGACTTCGACAATGAACTTTATTTCAACGCAGGGCCCGCCAGAATCTCCCATCATCACGAGTTCCTGCTTGGCTACTGCCGTGAATTCGGTATCGCACTCGAGACCTTCACTAACGACAATCGCGCTGCATTGCTGCATTCGACAAGCTCATTCGGCGGGCAACCGATTATCGCCAGACACGTGCGTGCAGATTCCCGCGGCAACATCGCGCGCCTGCTTGCGATGGCCGTCAATCAAAATGCGCTCGATCTGGAGCTATCGGCAACGGACAAGACCAACGTTCTCGAAATGATGCGCCAACTCGGTGACCTCGACAGCAACTTCGATTACGCCGGAAGCAGCAGAGCTGGTTTCCCGGGCCAGGAAAATACGGGCAGCCGCCAGAGGGGGGAGCTGCTTAACCCTCTCCAGCTTCAGGACTTGATCAGCGAGACATTCTGGCAGCAACGTCAGGTTTTTTCGGAGGGCCTGAACCAACAGCCAACGATGCTGCAACCGGTGGGCGGGATGGATCGAATAGCAAGAGCGTTTGAAACACAGGTTGCCGCCGATCTGATTACTGAAGCGCAGGTTACGGAGATCCGCAAGATCGCCAATGGCACGCGCGTCGTGTACCGCGATCGCTTTGGCACGATAACGAGCCTCGACGCGGATACCTGTGTTTGTACTATTCCGGCAACTGTTCTGAGAAATATCCCAAATGACTTTTCCGCAGCACACCAGGCCGAGATCAGCAGCTTTCTTTACTCAACTGCCGGCAGAATTGCTTTCCAGTCGCGTCGCTTCTGGGAGCAGGATCACAATATCTATGGTGGAATCTCCTGGACAACACAGGACATTACACAGATCTGGTATCCGAACAGCGGCTTCGGCCAGAACAACGGCATCCTGGTTGGCGCATATATATTCGGTGGGCCAGCCGCTGCCAATTTCGCGAACCTGTCACCACAGCAGAGAATCGACACTGCGATCGGTGAAGGCGTCAATATTCATCCCGAGTTGAGCGCGGAAGCAACTCATGGATTCAGCGTTTTCTGGCCGAAAGTACCCTTTCAGCTGGGCGCCTGGGGTACATCCAGCCCGGCCACGCTTCTTACGGGCGACGACAATATCTACTTTGCTGGCGAGCACTTGAGCATTCTGCAAGGCTGGCAGGAGGGAGCGATTCTCTCTGCATACCATGCAATCGACCTGATCGTTGCACGGGATACGCTGACATAAAAAAGCCAATTATACTTCCGCTTCCCGAATAACTATCTTGAGCAGGATGGCCGAACAAACGAAACCAGAAAGGCTAAGCGCGGGCGCCCGCATCGGTATTGTTAATCCAGCCTATTGGCTGGAGCCGGAACGCCTGCAGCGTGCTGTCGGCGTCTTCGAGGACCTGGGGTATGAACTGGCACTCGGGAAGAGCACCCGCCTGAAGGAAAACCAGTATGCCGGCTCCGCCAAAGACCGGGCTGCCGACATCATGGCGATGTTCAAAGATCCGTCGATCGACGCGATCATTTGCGCGAGGGGTGGTTACGGTGGCAACAGGGTGTCGCCCTTGCTGGATTACGACGTGATCCGTGACAACCCAAAGATCTTTATTGGCTACAGTGATGTCACCGGATTGCTTGCCTCTATCGCACAGCGATCCGGGTTGGTCAGCTTTCATGGCCCCATGCTGACCACGTTCGACGAACAAACCATTCAATACAATCTGGATTCCTTGCAGCAGGTGCTGTCGGGGCGCAGTGATGTACAAATTAAATCACCTGCGGCCTGCAAGGCACGCACACTGAAACCCGGAGTTGCGCGCGGTCCTGCCTGGGGCGGCAACCTTGTGTCGGTGAATTCAAGACTCGGTACGAATGACCAGATCGACATGCGCGGCGCAATTGTGTTCCTCGAGGAAATCGACGAGAAGCTATACGCATTTGATCGCATGATGTTGCATCTGAAGCACAGCGGCAGCCTGGATGACATCAACGGGCTTATCATCGGAGAAATGCTGGAGATTGGCGACAGCAAGGTCCCGTTCGGGAAGACTATTGACGAAATAGTCCTGGATGTTTGCGGCGACCTCGACATTCCAATCATCAGCAACTTCCCCTGTGGTCACGGAGATTACCAGGCCACCCTGCCCGTCTCCCACAGAATAGAACTCAATGCGTTTGAAGAAGATCCTTTTATCCTGATCCCGGAACCGCCGGTTGGGTGACGGAAAACTGGCAGAGGAATAGCGAATGCTGAATTACATTTGGTTTGGAATGATGGCTATTGGCGTCGGTGCCGGGATTTACAACGGCAAGATCGACGCTGTGACAGAAGCCGCCATCGACATGGCCAAGGTGTCGGTAAATATTGCCATCGGCCTGATCGGCATCATGGCACTGTGGCTTGGCATCATGAAAATTGCCGAAGATTCGGGCTTGATAAGAATCATCGCCAAAGGCTTGAAACCCATCACCATTCGCCTGTTTCCCGATGTTCCCGAGGATCATCCCGCCGTTGGCTCAATCGTACTCAACATGTCGGCTAATATGCTGGGATTGGGCAACGCGGCAACGCCCTTGGGTCTCAAAGCCATGGAGGAACTTCAGGAGCTGAACCCGCACAAAGACACAGCCACGAATTCGATGGTCATGTTCCTGGCCATTAACACGTCCAGTGTCCAGATAATCCTGCCCGCGACGGTTGTCGCGTTGATGGGGGCCTCGGCCAGCGACATCTTCATCACGACTATTCTGGCGACGCTGCTTTCAACCATAGCTGCCATCGCAGCCGTGAAAGTACTCGAAAAAATGAAAAGATTTTCGGTAAGTGCCGCTCTCGGAGAAGTGCAATCTGAGGATGAAGATCATGGTTGAATACATCGCACAGGGCCTCAGCAGCGTCGCGAAATACATCATTCCCTTGTTGCTCGTGGGCATTCCCTTCTATGCGTTGGCGGTAAAGAAAGTCAAAGTCTATGAAGTCTTTGTTGTGGGCGCCAAAGATGGCTTCACTATTGCCGTACGGATTATTCCGTACCTCGTGGCCATCCTCGTTGCGGTCGGCATGTTCAGGGCATCGGGCGCGCTGGACTTGTTATTGAACCTGCTGACTCCGATCCTTAACCTTATCGGCTTTCCGCCGGAGAACCTTCCGTTGGCGTTGATGCGCCCCTTGTCCGGTAGCGGATCATTGGGCTTGCTGACCGACCTGGTTAACCAATATGGCGCCGACTCATTGACTGCGAAAATCGGCGCCACCATGTTCGGTTCTTCAGAGACGACGTTTTATGTATTGGCTGTTTACTTTGGTTCTGTCGGTGTTGTTCGTAGCCGCCACGCCATTCCGGCCGGCTTGTTTGCTGATGCCGTAGGTGCGCTTAGCGCCGTGTATTTGTGCAAGTTACTTTTGCTGTAATGTCCCACGATCGCGTTCGCGCGGCGCTCCTACATCGTGAACTTGCGCGCTACCCTTGAAGTCACGCCTGTTAGCAATTCATAACCGATAGTGCCTGCCGCCTTCGCGATCGTATTGACAGACAAGTCCTCACCCCAAAGAGTGACCGTGTCGCCGATACGCGCTCCTTCGATACCGGTCACATCGATAGTGATCAGATCCATCGAAACAGCCCCGGCTAACGGTGCAACGCAGCCATTGACGATTGTCGGTGTGCCGTCGGGCGCGTGGCGGGGATAGCCGTCGGCATAACCGATCGCGACCGTGGCGATGGTGGCCGCGCTGCTCGCAGTCCACCGACCGCCGTAGCCCACCGATTCCGATGCGGCTACCTCACGAATAGCGATAATTTCGGATTGCAGCGTCATCGCAGGTCGCAGCTCAGCGGCGCTCGCGACGTCATTCGAGAATGGCGTGATTCCGTACAGCATGTAACCGGGTCTGTTCCAGTCTCTATGGCTTGCTGGACAAGCCAATATGCCCCCCGAGTTACTAATGCTCTGCAAAACACCCATGTCGGCGACACAAGCGTCGAAAGTTTCCAGCTGCTGCTGGGTGAACGCACTCCCTGGCACATCGGCAGATGCGAGGTGCGTACACACAACGATGGAAGCCTCGCAGTTATCGCTCGCACGCAAACGCGAAACAGTATCTGCAAGGCTGCCCGGCGAGAGTCCAAGGCGATGCATGCCGGTGTCTACTTTCGGCCAAACGGAAATCGGGGTCGGTAATCGTGCCCGCTCCAGATCTTCCAGCTGCTCGTCATTGTGCACGACAACCGCGAGTTCTTGTTCAGCTGCACATTCAAGTGCGCTGATGCTGTTAACGCCCTCCATCACCAATAGAGGTTCGGATATTCCAGCTTCGCGGAGTTCTAATGCCTCATCGATGATCGCTACTGCGAATGCGGGCGCGCTACCCTGCAATGCGTGTGCAACATCTACCGCACCGTGGCCATAGGCATCTGCTTTGATAACGGCAATAGTCCTGGACTCCGGCGCCAGGCGGCATGCCAGTGCGTAGTTCGCCCGGATGGCATCGAGATCGATAAGTGCCTCAGTCTTGCGGTGCATACCCTACTCTTCCTCAATACGTGAGAAATCCAGGTCCATGTAGTCGATCTCTGAATCTCTCGAGAGTTTGAGCATCTTCATGCCACTGCTCTTGCCGGACTCGTCGATCTCGAACATGACCCAGGCGTCGGCATTGACGCTCCTGTCGGACCAACGCGCAATGAACGTATGTTCGTGTTGCGGCCATAGGCGACCGGTTATTCGCTGCGACTTCGCCGATGCAAACCACAGCTCATCCTCGACCAACATGATAGACACGTCGCCAAACCATGGGTCGTTGTATGTTCCCGTATACGTCGACAAAGGCGCCGAC
>JAOTUU010000047.1 GCA_029863705.1 Gammaproteobacteria bacterium | reverse complement strand
GCAGCCAACCTTTATTGCCGGCGCATTGATCAGGCAAGGTAAATTGATGCCACTGTTGACCGATTACCAGTGGCCAGCCGCGCCTGCGTTTGCCGTGTACCCGCCGACCCGGCACCTTTCGTTTCGCGTGCGCACTTTTATCGACTTTCTGGTCGACTATTTCTCAGCTACGCCTTCCTGGGATGAAGAGTGCGAAGCGCTTAGCGCCAGGCAAAGCTGACCCGCGTAGTACAGCGGCAAACCAGCCACGTACGTTGGAAAATCCATTTCCACCAATCGCTGCGCCGCGACCGACAGATCGGAAGTATAGAAGAGCAAGGCGCCAATAACGGCTAACGTCGGTCCACCCGCGCCCTTGCTGCCAATAGCTGCGATAAGCATTACGCTAATCACGATCATGTATGCGCGAACCGGCATCGCAAGCTCTGGTGGCGTGTGTGGCGCCAGCCAGGCGGCGACAAGCACCGCTACTGCGATAACCGGAACGGCCGCAAACAGCATCCACTTGTGGTTCAGGCCCAATACGCTAAAGGCAATGATGTAAGTGAGGTGCGCGAGCAGAAAACTCGCCAGGCCGAGCATAAACGCGCGTTGCGATACTCCAGTCAACGACAGATCGCCGCACAGGGACAAGACCAGGCCGGCGAAGAGAATTTGCCCATAACGGTGTTTGAGTGCGCCAACGCTAACTGCCGTTGCAATAAATCCTGATGAAGCAATCAATTTGGCGCCAAAGGCCGCGGCCGGCCAACCCATTCGCAGAAAATAGACCAGTGCCATGCAGGAGAGCGCGGTCAGGACAACGAAAACAATAGTAGCGAGACGGGTCACGGCATGATGTTACACAAGTTGCCTGGCTAACGGCTTGAATTGCGGCGCATCCAGCGCCGGACTATAGTTGCCGGCAGTTAAAGCGTGGAGCGCGGTAGTGCAAAAACAGAGAGATATGTGGTTATTCGTCTTGTCTTGTGTATTGCTGGCGGCTTGCGGCCAGGAGCCACAACCACAGCGCGACGCAGGCCCTTCGGATTTCCAGAAACAATTGCAGACACAATTGATCACCGCGCAACCGGGCGACGTCATAACGATTCCGGCAGGTGTTCATCAGATCAACCGTGGCCTGTCTTTGAATGTGTCGGGCGTGACAATCCGAGGCGAGGGCATGGACAAGTCCATACTCTCATTCAAGGGCCAGGTGCAGGGCGCGGAAGGCTTACTTGTGAGCGCCAGCGATTTCACGATCGAAGATCTGGCAATAGAGGATACGGCCGGGGACGGTCTCAAAGTCAACGAGGGTCGTAATATTGTGATTCGCCGGGTTCGAACCGAGTGGACCAACGGGCCAGACGAAAAAAACGGCGCGTACGGTATTTACCCGGTGCAGACAGAGAATGTACTGCTTGAAGAGTGTGTCGCAATCGCTGCATCCGACGCAGGTATCTACGTCGGCCAGTCGCGCAATGTGGTGGTTCGAAACAATCGGGCCGAACGCAACGTCGCCGGCATCGAGATTGAAAACACTTTTCATGCGGACGTGTATGGCAATGTCGCCAACGAAAACACGGGCGGCATACTCGTGTTCAACATGCCAGACCTACCGCAACCGGGGCATAGCACGCGCGTTTTTCAGAACACGGTTGTCGGAAACAATACGGACAACTTCGGTGCGGAGGGAACGCCAGTTGCGAGCGTGCCGGCCGGCTCCGGGATTGTTATCAACTCCAACGACAAGGTCGAAATATTCGACAATGATATTGCTGACAATGACACGGCAAACATCATCATTAGCAGCTACTTTGCGACGGGCTTCCAGGGCAGCCGCGAAATGGCTCCGAACTACGATCCGTACCCGGAGACCATTTACGTGTACGGCAATCGATTCTCGGGCGGCGGTTCGTCACCGGACGGTCTTGATCTCAAGGCCCTGAAAATCGCCATGTTCGGGCTAACGGGGAACTTGCCGGATGTGCTTTGGGACGGCTATGTCAACGCCGACAAGGTCGGTTCCGACGGTGTGCTGTTGCCTGAATACGCCATTTGTATCGACAACGGCGATGCGCAAGTGCTGAACGCCGACCTGGAAAATGGCAGTGACAACATTGTCGTTGGCGCGGCGCAGCATCGTTGCCGGCATGAGAAGCTCCCGGCGATAACCCTGGCGGCTCCCTTAGGATAGCCATGAGACCTGTTGCCGTCTGCGTAGCATTCTGCGTGCTGCTCACTGCTTGCGAGCAAACACCGCCTTCGGTTGTTGTCCACGCAGGAAACGCCATTCCGGATCGCCTTGGCGACTGGAATGTGATTTTTTCCAACGGAGATTTCCTGCAGCTGAACGACGATGTTGTTCCCTTCGGTCTGAACACGCCGCTGTTTACTGACTATGCACTGAAGCTGCGTACGGTGTGGCTGCCTGACGGCACGACAGCTGCTTATAACCCGGATCGCGAACTGGATTTTCCGATTGGGACAATCATCAGCAAGACGTTCCACTACGAGAAGGCCGACGGCTGGAGCGATGCATCGTTCGAGGTCGTCAAATCCGACCGGGAATCGATACTCGATAGCAACGGCCAACTCAGCCTCGCCGATTATGTGCTCATAGAAACTCGCCTTCTCGTTCACTATGAGGATGGCTGGAAAGCGCTGCCCTACGTGTGGAATTCGACACAGGATGAGGCGTTCCTGGAGCTTGCGGGTGACTATCGAGATATCGAACTTGTTGATGCCGATGGCAGTCAGGCCATTTCCTACGTTGTTCCGGACGCGAACCAATGCGCTGGTTGTCACACACCGGACCACACTTCAAAAGAAATGCTGCCGCTGGGTCCTCGCGGCTGGCAGCTGAACCGGCCATACGCCTACAGCGGCGGCCTTGAAGACCAGCTCGAACACTGGATCGCCGCGGGAATATTATCGGGCGTTGCCGAGAGCCCACGTGCAGGCGTGCGCTGGCGTGACCCGGGCGACGCGACACTCGGGGAACGGGCCAGGGCATACCTCGACGCGAATTGTGCACATTGCCACAATCCCGCAGGTGCCGCCGATACTTCGGCCCTGCATCTCAATATCGATGCTCCGGTAGATCGCAACTACGGTATCTGCAAGACACCCGTGGCCGTCGGGCGCGGCAGCGGTGACCATGCTTATGATATTTATCCGGGTCGACCAGATGAGTCGATCATCGTGTATCGAATGCGGCATACGGACCCGGCCATTGCCATGCCTGAGCTTGGCAGGAGCGCGGTGCACGCTGAGGGCGTCGAAGTCATTAGTAATTGGATTAGCACAATGAACGGTGAATGCTAGTGTGGTGTAAGGTATAAATGACGCACATCAGCGTGCGGAACAGCCGCTAGCTGCAAGGAAAAGATCAATGTCAAAAAAGATTCTAGTCGTGATTTTGGCCCTGGTGGCGCTGCCGGCTCTCGCGAGCGACGTTGTCAAAGAATTCTCTGGCACCAACAACATGCTGACGTCGGTTTTCACTGTCGAATCGCCGTGGATACTGGATTGGCGTCTGAACGGAGACTACGACAGATTGATCGCGCTCGACATATCGCTGATCGAGGCACGCACGGGTAAGCACATCGGTCGAGTTCTGCATACTAAGCACAAAGGCAATGGTGTTAAGCTTTTCAATGAAGGTGGTACGTATCAGTTGCGGGTAAGCGCAACGCTGGCGCGCTGGAATATCAAGATCGAGCAGCTCAGCGAAGAAGAGGCAGAACTCTACACACCACGAGGCAGCGCCAGGTAGCCATAGTTTGAACGACCTGAATCAAAATAAAGGAAGCGCGGTTATTAGCTTTGCCGCGGTTATTGTCGTTATCTACGGCCTGCAAATGGCCAAGGTCCTCCTGGTTCCCTTTCTCATCGCAGCTTTTCTTGCACTGATCACGGTGCGGCCGATGCTGTGGATGCAGAAGAACCGCGTGCCATCGGTGTTAGCGGCACTGATTATCGTATCGGCCATAATGCTGATACTCGCAGTTGTCGGAGCAATCGTCGGTACGTCGATTGCAGAGTTCACGGCGGCCCTGCCTTCGTATCAGGAGAGGCTCGATGTCATCGTGCAGGGGGCGGTTAGCTTTTTCGCGGAATTACTGAATGGCGACGAGTCGTTCAGAAATCTCGGTGACATGATAGATCCGGGCTGGGCTATGGGCCTTGCGGCGAACATTCTAAACAGCCTCACTGACGTATTGACCAACGTGTTCCTGATCTTCTTTACTATGATCTTCATCTTGCTCGAAGCGTCGACCATCGAAACGAAAATCGAAGCAGCATTTGGCCGCAGTACTCAGTCCCTCAAACGGCCACGCGTCTTTCTAACCAATCTCGGCAATTATCTGGGTATCAAGACGTTGGTCAGTATGGTTACCGGCCTGGCTGCCGGGCTCCTGACCTGGGCGATTGGCGTCGATTTTCCTTTGCTATGGGCAATGCTGGCGTTTCTGCTCAATTACGTGCCAACCATCGGCTCGATCATTGCGGCGGTTCCGGCAGTTTTGATGGCGCTGGTGCAATTAGGGCCCGGTGAGGCATCGGCGACAGCAATCGGTTTTGCTACCATTAACGTCGTGTTTGGTAATTTCATCGAACCACGTTTGATGGGTTATGGCGTCGGAATTTCACCGCTCGTCGTTTTTATCGGCCTGGTGTTTTGGGGTTGGGTGTTTGGCCCGGTCGGTATGCTGTTATCCGTGCCGCTGACGATGACCCTCAAGCTTGGCCTCGAGAGTGATGTACGAACCCGATGGATCGCAATATTGCTCGGGTCCGAACGTGATGCTGAGTACGCCCTGCAGCTACGCAAGACAGGCGAAAGCGACTAGATCAGGTTCGCGCGTCAGGCGAAGTCTGCTTCTATCGGTTCTGTGCTCTCTATTTGCTCGAGCAGGTTGATAGCAACCGCGACAAAGTCTGTCTCGGTGATAATGCCGCGCAACTCGCCGTTCGTGACGATAGGCAAGCAACCGATCTTGTGCTTTTCGATAAACAAAGCGGCCTGTCTCAGGCTCGCGTGCTCGTCGATTGTTGCAATATCGGTAACCATGACATCCTTGGCCCGAATATCAGCCGCGTGAATCCG
Organism: Gammaproteobacteria bacterium; assembly: GCA_029863705.1. Taxonomy (GTDB): domain Bacteria; phylum Pseudomonadota; class Gammaproteobacteria; order Steroidobacterales; family Woeseiaceae; genus UBA1847. The sequence continues at coordinate 11,729 of JAOTUU010000047.1, read as the reverse complement.
GCTATCGAAGTCGCGCAACACCGAGTCAGTGGCGGCCAGGACATTTGTCAGCGTAACGAGTCCCACAAGCTTTTTATCGTTGTCGACGACCGGCAGGTGGTGGATTCGATTCGATTGCATCAGGGCTCGTGCTTCGGCGAGAGTCGCCTCTGGCTTTAGCGTAATGAGATCCGTACTCATGATCGTATCAAGGCTGAACATGACCGTGTCCTTAGCTTTTAACCCTACTTGAGTCTATCCAATGGCGGCATGTGCGCTATTGGGTAAAACACCTACAGGCCAGCCAGCTCCACGACGGCGGGCCAGCGCGGATCCTTTTTGGCAGAGTCGAGGAAGAGCGATACCTGCATCCAGGGCAGTCCCGGGTCATGAACATCTACGGACATTTGCAGCCACTTGAACGTGTTTTCTAAATCCCCGACATAGCCATATATTTCTGCCAGCTGGTACGAGTTTGAGACACCATATTGCTCTTCATAGGCCTTTGCGGCCGCCTGAAATGCCGCAGAATCCTGCCCACGACTGTTGATCATGATGGCTCGCATGTCCCGGTTCCAGGCAACGGGTTCCTGTCGAATTTCCTCGGCGGCGGCCTCGAATTCGCCACGGGACAGAAAAATGGCTGCCATACGGCCATGGACGCGCGCCGTACCCGGGTTCAGCCGGAGCGCTTTGCGATATATCGCGAGCGCCTCATCAAATCTCCGCGCAGCGGTGTAGGCGTCGCCAAGGTCGCGATGGGTTGAAATTGAAAGCGGGTCGAGCTGGAGAATTCTCTCGAATACGGCAATCGATTCATCGGCTCGAAGCTGAATGATCCTCATGTTTCCAACCCAGGACAACGCGTCAATATGGTTAGGAACCAGCTCCAGCGCCCGTGAAAAATATTGATCGGCGGATTCATAATCCCATTCGCCGGCAGAAATCGCGAGACCCTTGGCGACCAGGGCGTCGGCGAGCGTAGGATCGAGCTCAAGAGCCCTGTCTGCGTATTCGTGGACGACCTTGAATGCTGCAATAAAGTCTTCAACACCATCGCCAGTGAAACCGCTTACGTTCTGTTGATAAACATTCGCTAGCTTGGCGTATGCCCGGGCATACTCCGGATCCAGCGCGATCGCCTGTCGCAGGGCTTCTTCCGCTTTGCTGAAGCTCTCCGCCGTGGTCTGATCCCAAAAATACGAGGCCTGCAGGAACAGGTTGTAGGCTTCCAGATTGTCTGTGCCGTGGTCCACTGTGGCTTCTTCGCCCAGCAGGGTGACTCTCAATGCATCAACGACATTGGCTGCGATCTCGTCCTGAATGGCAAAAATGTCGTCCAGTTCGCGGTCGTAAGTATTTGACCAGAGATGGTAGCCATTCTCCGTGTCGACAAGCTGCGCTGTAATTCTCAAGTGCGCGCCCGACTGCCGCACGCTGCCCTCAAGCACGTTCGCAACGTTGAGCTTTTGCCCGATCAGACGAAGGTCTTCGTTCGTCCCCTTGAACTGGAAGGACGAAGTACGCCCCGCAACGTGGAGCTGCGGAATTCTAGCCAAAACGTTCAGCAGCTCTTCTGCCAAACCATCGGAAAAATACTCGTTTGCTTTATCGTCACTCATGTTGACGAACGGCAGAACCGCGATAGAAGGCCTTATTTCTCCGAGTGCCTGCTCTTCGGCCTCGCTGCGGTTGTCGGGTTGCAGGACAAACTTGTCAACGAGCAAGAAACCAACGGCCGCGACAAGTACGAGCATGGTCAGCGAGTTGAGCTTCTTGCCGGTCTGGGGCGTTATCGACTGGCTACGATCGACCTCCTTCTCGAGCTTGATGCCGTCGGGGGTCATTTCGAACGCCCAGGCAAATATCAATGCAAACGGAAAACCGATGAGAAGCAGCACCGCGACAGCCGAGACGACCCACTCCGGGACGTTCAGGGCCGGGAACATCACATCCACAACCTGAATCGTCAGCCAGGCGGCAAAGATGTACACCAGGCCAACTCTGAAGACGTTACGGCGCTTTACTTCTTGCAGGAATTTGCGCATTACCAAGCCTATTTGAGCGGACGCCAAGCTTACCAGAGGAAACGACGGGATGGCGATGCTTCGAGGGCTGTGAAATACTGAGCAATCGGCGCCAAATCCTGTCTAAAAAGCCATGTTTTCACGCTACCTGCTTCTGGTTTTTTCGCTTTGTCTGTCACTGGCTGCAAGCGCGAACGAGCCCGATGCCACGACAATAGTGCGTGACGCCATCAATCACTGGCGCGGCGTCTCATCAGAAAGCGTTATGACGATGGTGATTCACCGTCCCGACTGGGAGCGGTCAATGACGATGCGGGCCTGGACAAAAGGCGAGGACTACTCGCTGGTGCGCGTGCTCGAACCGAAGAAAGATCGTGGCAACGGGACGCTGACCGACGATGACAATATGTGGACGTATTCGCCCAAGGTGAATCGTGTCATCAAGATACCGTCATCAATGATGGGCCAGAGCTGGATGGGCTCGGATTTCTCCAATAAAGACGTCGCGCGCACCGACGAAATAATCGATCAGTACGATCATTCTATGCTTAGCAGCGAGGAAGTCGATGGACTGATGGTCTACGAGATTGAGTCTATACCGCATGAAGACGCCCCGGTCGTTTGGGGGCGCGAAGTCCTGCGTATCCGCGACGATCATGTCGTAGAGACACACCGGTTTTTTGATCAGGACGGCGAGTTGGTCAAAGAACTGGTGTCACTCGAGATTGGCGAGATGGGCGGACGGGTCGTCGCACTTCGACAGCGTATGGTCAAGGTTGACGCGCCGGATGAGTGGACCGAAATCCGGATGGACGCCATCAACTACGAAGTCGACCTCAAAGATAGTTTGTTTACTTTATCGAATCTCAGAAATCCGAGAGAGTAATTCGTGTGAACCTCGTTTTTCGTTTGGCATGGCGCAACCTCTGGCGGCAACCACGACGCACCTGGCTGACCGTCGGCGCAATAATGTTCTCCAACATGTTGCTGGTGTTGATGATCTCGCTGCAATTCGGCATGTACGGCCTGATGATCGACAACACCTTGCAGGCGTTTACGGGGCACCTGCAGATTCAGGCGCCGGGTTATATCGATGACCAGAAGATGCGCCAGACGGTCGACGATGTTGTCCCGCTCGCTTCAAATTTGCGTGATTATTTTGACTCCGACAGTATCGCCGCGCGTGCAACGGCCTTTGCTTTGGTGTCCAGCGAAGAACGCAGTTACGGTACCGCAGTAATCGGTGTCGAGCCGACCTTTGAGCGCAACGTGTCTACTTTGCCGGGACTGGTTAGCCAAGGGAGGTATCTGGGTGAGCAAGATGCGGCAGAAATAGTCATTGGTGCCGCGCTGGCGAGAAACCTGCGCGTTGCGCTCGGCGACGAATTGACCCTTATTGGCAGTGGTCGCGATGGATCGTTCGCCGCTGCAGTCGTTAACGTCGTCGGCGTCTTCGAAAGTGGCCTCGCGGACTTCGATCGTAATATTACTGAAATTCCGCTGGGTTTTTTCCAGGACGTTTTCTACATGGATGGCAGCGGCCATCATGTCGTTATCAACCTGCCGCTGATCGACGATGTGCCGATAGTGCAACAACAGGTGGAAGCGTTATTGCCCGCCGGACACGACCTCGTCGTGCATGACTGGGATGCGTTGCAACCCGGCCTGCAACAGGCAATCAAGGCGGACATAAGCAGCGCGTTTTTTATGTACGGTATTCTCGTCATTCTGGTTGCATTTAGCGTGCTCAATACGCAACTGATGTCAGTTCTGGAACGGACACATGAATTTGGCATCGTCATGTCATTGGGCCTGACGCCAGGCAGGCTGGGTCGACTGGTGCTTCTGGAGACGGCCATCCTGGGACTTCTGGGAATGCTGTTTGGTGCGCTGCTCGGCGCGCTGGTCACGTATTGGTTCAGCGTCAATGGCTTCACCTACCCGGGTATGGAAGAGATGACCGCCAAGTTCCACCTGCCGTCCCGGTTTTATCCACAGATTTCAGTTCCATCGTTATTAATCGGCCCGGCGGTGGTCTTCATGTTCACGATATTGGCGGCGGTGTACCCGGCGTTGCGCCTGCGTAAGCTCAATCCGGTCGAAGCGATGAGGGCGGTTTGATGCACATGCTCGCGATACTAGCTCGCTTGGCCTGGCGCAACCTGTGGCGCAACCATCGTCGTACGTTGATCATGCTGGCCGCCATTACACTTGGTGTGTGGGCGATGATATTCATGACCGCACTGATGCGCGGCATGGTGTCGCAGATGGTCGCGGACGGTATCAGCGCGTTGCCCGGTCACGTACAGGTACATCACCCCGGCTATCGCGACGACCCAAGCATTGCGAATTTGATTCCCATCAGCGATACCGAGTTATCAGCACGATTCGAAAATGCCGGTTTTGTGAAGTGGGCAAGCCGCGTTCGCGTGCCGGCGGTTATAACAAGCGAATACGAGTCGCGTGGGCTGACGCTGCTGGGCATTGACCCTGACTCTGAACGGGATCTGACTTTCGTGGATTACGATGCCGTCGAAGGCCGATTCCTCAGTGCCAGTGACGATTCCGGGGTCGTTATTGGCAAGAAGCTGGCCGCAACACTCAATACCGAAATTGGCAAGCGAGTCGTCCTGATGAGCCAGGATCCGGACAACGACATCGCCGATCGCGGCTTCCGCGTCGTCGGCCTGTTCGAAGCAAATGTGCAGTCGTTTGAAGAGAACTTCCTGTTTGCTGGAAAAGCGACCGTGCAGAAAATGTTGCGCATCGGCGACCAGGTTTCTGAATTCGTGGTACTTGGCGACGACTATCGCGATGTTGATTCAGAATTCGCAAAGGTATCGCAGCTCGTCGACGGCAATGTAGAGGTGAAACGCTGGTTCGAACTCGATCCCTACCTTGGGACGATGCTGGGTGTTATGGACGGTTTTGTACTGGTATGGATCGTCGTCATTTTTTTGGCGCTGTCGTTTGGTCTCGTCAATACACTTGTCATGGCAGTGTTCGAGCGTGTGAGAGAGATTGGACTGATGTTGGCGCTTGGCATGAAGCCAATCAATATTCTTGGTCAAATCGTCGTTGAGTCTTTGTTGCTGTTGGCGATAGGCCTGGCAATGGGCAGTGCGCTCGCATGGGCTACCGTGCAGCCAATCAAAGACGGCATCGACGTATCGATCGTGGGCGAGGGTATGGATATGTGGGGCATGTCGAGTGTCTTGTATCCGGAGCTCTTGCTCTCCGACGTGGTATTAGCGAACGTTGTCGTGCTGTTGCTGGGTTTTCTGGCAAGCCTGTCGCCCGCCTGGCGCGCGTCCCGCTACGAACCGATTGAAGCAATTACAAAGGTCTGAACATGAGTGCAGTAACGTGCGTTGATTTGTGCAAAACGTATCGCCAGGGTGAGGAAGATATCAAAGCCCTGGACCACGTTAACATCGAGATTAATGAGGGCGGCTTCGTCTGTCTATCGGCACCATCCGGCGGCGGCAAGACAACCTTGCTCAATGCGATTGGCGGTCTCGACAGGCCCGACAGCGGTGAAGTCATGATTGATGGTCGCCGTATCGACAATTTATCCAAAAGCGAGCTGGCCGAAATGCGACTGCGGCAAATCGGTTTCGTTTTCCAGGCCTTCAACCTGATCCCGGTGCTAACGGCAAGGGAAAATATCGAATTTGTGATGCAGGTGCAGGGAGTGCCTGCGGCAGAGCGGCGTCAGCGTGCTGTCGAAATTCTCGAGGAAGTCGGCCTGGCCGGTCTCGAGGATAGACGGCCGGCGGACATGTCCGGCGGACAGCAGCAGCGAGTCGCGGTTGCTCGGGCGATAGTGTCACGACCAGCGCTGGTGCTTGCTGACGAACCCACGGCCAACCTTGATTCGAAAGCTGCAGACGGTCTGATGGAGTTGTTCCGTGAACTCAACAATCACCACAACACGACATTCGTCATCGCGACTCACGACAAGCGGGTAATGAGTTACGCGAAGAGACTTATTCGCATGCTGGATGGGCGCATTGTCGATGACATCGACCAAGATGCGGCCTAGTTACGCGTTTTTACTGCTGGTCGTTTCCACGGCCGTGTTCGCGGATGGCACTAGCTACGAATTTGGTGGCCACTCAAAACTGAGGCTGCTCGCCCAGAGCTATCCAAGTGACAGTTTGTTTCGTGATGTGGTCGGCGCGAATTCGGTCGATGGTGTGGGGGAACTGCGACTCGACTTCTCGGCGAAAAGCGACAAGTGGTCCCTGCACGCGGACTACCAGCTCATTGTGATAAACAGTGATTTCCTGGCGGCAGGACTGCCCGAAGACGACAGCAGGCTATTCGATCTGACAAGCGTCCTCGATGACAGCATCAAGAACGCGGTCGTGCATCGACTCGACCGGTTTTGGGTCGGTTATGCCGGCGAAAAGACTGTCGTGCGTTTCGGTCGCCAGGCTTTGTCATGGGGCAATGGCCTGATCTATGCACCGATGGATCTCGTCAACCCGTTCGACCCGGCCACGATTGACACCGAGTATAAGACTGGTGACGACATGCTGTACATGCAGTATCTGCGCGATGGCGGCGATGACGTCCAGGCTGCGGTAGTGTTTCGTCGCAATGTCCTGACCGACGATGTCGAATCGGATGAAGCGACCGTTGCGGTGAAGTACCACGGCTTCGCAGGGGAGCACGAATACGATGTGCTGGTGGCTGAGAATTACGACAACACGGTCGTCGGCGTCGGCCATGCACGCAGCGTGGGCGGTGCCATTTGGCGCGGTGATGTGGTCGTTACCGATTCAGGCGATGCCATCTACGTAGAGGTCGTGACCAACCTCAGCTACTCGTGGGTTTGGGGTTCCAAAAACATGAGCGGTGCTGTCGAGTACTACTACGACGGCATTGACAGACACTACGTTGCTGGCAGCCTGGCGATCGAGATGTCGCCATTATGGATGCTAATGCCAACGTTGCTTAGCAATGTCAATGATCCAGGCGGCCTGCTGCAAGTCGTTACCCAATACAGCCTGTCGGACAACATGATGTTCCTGGGTAGCCTGAACATCCCGCTTGGCGCCAGTGGAACGGAGTTTGGTGGCCCGGATTCGGGTGTGCCGGGCAGGTACCTGTCAACAGACGCTGGTGTCTTCGCGCAACTCGCCTGGTACTTCTGATCCGCGGTGATTGGCGGCTAAGACTCCGCCAGGTCCTTGATATTCTGCAAAAGATTCGCAAACGAGTGCTCGCGCTCGGGACCGAAGACCGGATCCAGTTTATCCAGGTGCGAGATTGAAACGAACATGGAGGATTCAGTGGCGACCAGTGCATCGGCGCGCTGAAACAGATCCGCTTCTTCCCAAGACATGTGTCCGCGAAGGCGCTCGACGTAGTCCGTCATGTCGGCAACGAGCCGGAACCGCGTAACGGTTGCGCCCGAGGCAATAGCTTCGACATCGTTGCGCAAGGTCTCGCCGAGAATTGCCAGATCCTTGTGCTCCGGTTCAACTTTTTCCAGTCCGGCGGCCAGCGATGGATCCTCCGCCGTCATCGCAGCATAAAGGAGGTCTTCTTTTGGGTGATGTGCGGCATCTGAGTACACGGTCATGTAGCGCATGATGTCGTGAATAAGCTCGTAGTCCGGTTTTTCGTTGTGGCGGATGCGCTTCAGTTCGCGCTCAAGCAGGTCGAGCATAGTTGCCATATTGCGATGGTCTTCGCGCAGGTCAGCGAGCAAATCTGCCAAAAGTATTGTCATATTGATGTCTCTGTCATTCAGGCACCGATTCATGGTGCGCGTACGGTGCAACTGGAGAAATCCGGGAATCCACCTACCTGCAAAGACATTTGACCTATAATGTTGGCATGAATACCAGACTCTTCATTACGCTGATATTACTCTCCTGGCTGGGTGGATGTGCTGTCAATCCCGTCACTGGGGACAGGGACCTCATACTCGTAAGCGGAGCGCAGGAAGTCTCGATGGGCGCCCAGAATTACGCGCCAATGCAACAGTCACAGGGTGGTCCCTACGACGTCGATCCGGCGCTAAGCGAGTACGTCAAATCGGTCGGCAATCGCCTGGCTGCGGTCAGCGACGCGAAGCTGCCGTATGAATTCACAGTGCTAAATAACTCGGTGCCAAATGCGTGGGCTCTGCCCGGCGGCAAAATTGCGATCAATCGCGGTTTGTTGGTCGAGTTAACGTCGGAAGCGGAACTCGCCGCTGTTCTCGGCCACGAAATCGTGCATGCAGCGGCGCGACATACCGCGCAGCAAATGTCGAAAGGCATGTTATTACAGGGTTTGGTCATAGGGACGAGTATCGCAACGAGCGATAGCGATTACGGCAACATGGCTGTCGGCGGTGCGAGCATCGCGGCACAGCTGCTGTCGACAAAGTACGGACGTAGTGCCGAACTCGAATCGGACAAATACGGGATGCGGTACATGGCCAGAGCCGGCTATGACCCGCTAGGTGCAGTTGCATTGCAGGAAACGTTCTTGCGATTGAGTGAGGGCCGCAACCAGGACTGGCTGAGCGGATTGTTCGCCAGCCATCCGCCGTCCCGTGATCGTGTCGTTGCCAACAAAAAGACAGCGGCCAAGCTCGGAGCCGGCGGTAACCTGGGTGTGGACAATTTCGATGCCGCGATCAAGAAGACACTGGCTGTAAAACCTGCTTACGACGCCTATGACGATGGCCGCAAGGCGCTGTCCGAAAAGAAGGCAGACGAAGCATTGGTGCTGGTCAACAAGGCGCTGGACCTGTTTCCTGCAGAAGCCCATTTTCATGCCCTGCGTGGTGATGTCCGGCTCGTGAACAAGCAATACAGCATGGCTATCACTAACTTCGATCGTGCGATCAACCGGCGCGGTGATTTCTTCTACTACCACTTGCAACGCGGTATGGCGAAGAATGAGCTCGGGCAGACTGACGGCGCTGTAATTGACCTGGAGCGTAGCCTCGCTTTGTTTCCCACCGCACCCGCCCATTTTACTCTGGGCAAAATCAAACAGGATCGCGGCGCCGTTGATGAGGCGATGCAACACTACAAGACCGTCGCACAAAGCGGCGGCGCCTATGGGGACGCGGCGAAGACGGAGCTAGTAAGGCTGGAGTTACCGACTAACCCGTCGGCTTATATTGCATCAGTCTGCGGCGACGACGGTTCTGGTCGGCTCGGCGTTTCTGTTCGCAACGACACACCGCTGCCGGTAAGCGGTGTCGAAGTGTTGTTTCGATATATTGATGCAGGCGGTATTGAGCGCCAGCAATCTGGCAGTGTCGGTGCCCAGATAGCCGCGGGCAAGGTTGCCAGCGTCAAGACCGGGCTCGCCATGAACGCTGGCACGAGATGCGCCTCGAAAGTCGTTAGCGCGCAGATAGTGGAATAGCTTCCTCGTCCAATAACCTTTCCATCTCATCCATGACGGCGTTCATTTTCGCGACTATGGCGCGATACGGTTCCGGCTTTGCCAGGTCGACGCCGGCTTCGGCAAGCAGCAGGTAAGGATAGTTCGAGCCACCTGCCCGAAGCAGATCCTTATAGCGCTTAACGCCGGCCTCTCCCTCGTTAACGATATTCGCATATAGTGCCGTGCCCGCCGTTTGCGAGGTCGCATACTGATACACATACATATTGCGGTAGAAATGCGGCACGAAAGACCACTCGTTCGTATAAAGGTCATCAATGATTACGACACCTTCATCGTGGCCGTGATAGCGCTTTAGAATATCGCCATAAATTGCAGAAATGCCTTCACCCGATAGCGCTTCGCCGCGCTCCGCGGCTTCGTACAACGCCAACTCGAATTCGGCAAACATCGTCTGACGGAAGAAGGTGGCACGCATACGCTCGAGCCCGTGGCCGAGATAGAATATCTTCTCGTCCACTGATTTTGCGTTCTTCGACATGTAGTCCTGCAAGATCAGCTCGAGCGAAGTGGACGGAATTTCCGCGATAAAAGTTGCGTAGCTAGCAGTCTCAAAGGGCTGGTTCTGTTTCGCGTACAAGGTATGCATTGCGTGACCCCACTCATGCGCGAACGTCGACAGCGACGAGTAATTGTCGTTGTGATTGAGCAACAGGTAGGGGTGCACGTCATAGGCGAAGCCCTGCATATAGGCGCCCGGACGTTTGCCGCGCTGCGGATAAACGTGCATCCAGCGTTCGCCCATCGCTTCTTTCTGCATGCTTACCCAGTCGTCACCGAGCACCGACATCGCCGCAAGTGTGATCTTCTTGCTTGTGTCGATATCAAAGCTCTTGTCGAGCGAAACGAGTGGCGGATAGATATCGTAGTAGTGCATTTGCTCGATGCCGAGCATGCGTGCGCGCAGTTTGAAGTAGCGGTGCAATGTCGGTAGTGCTTTATTCACTTCTTCGACCAGCGTGTGATAAACAGCCGGCGGAATATTGTCCTGATGCAATTCACGATGCAGGACGCCGTCATAGTTGCGCGCCTTGGAAAGCGCTACCTGTGTCTGAATGTGCGAGTTGAGAATGATACCGACTGAGTTGCGGTACTCGGCCCACTTGTTCCAGAAAGCATCGAAGACCTTTTTGCGGTCCTCGCGGTTTTGGCTGCCGCGCGCGCGGCCATAGCCCTGCGAGTCAAGTCGAACTTCCTCGCCAGTCGACAGAGTAATCGTCGGCCACGGAATGTCTGAGCTTGTGAGCAAGGTGTAAGTGTCCGCTGGGGCGCCGAATGACTGCGAAAAATAGGAAAGTGTTTGTTCGGCTTCCGCGCCTAGCGTGTGCGGTGCGTTTCTAAGGCTGTTGTCCAGTTCGTACGCGAAGGGTTCCAGGCGCTCATCTTCTTTGATGTAGGACTCAATGACTTCGCGCCCGACTTCAAGCAACTCTGGTTGCATCCACGCCGTGGCCTCACCAAAACGGGCGAACAGGATGTTGCCGAGCTGGTCGCGTTCCTGGGTGTCTGTGACACGAAGATCCTCATGAGAGTTTAGCGATGCGTAAACTGCCACTCGCCCGGCTTTCTTGAGCGTGTCGGATACGTGCCGGTATGCCGAATACAGGGAGTCGGCACTGTCACCTAATGTGCCGCGGCGCGCCTCGATTGAATCGTATTGAGCCAGAACTTCTTTGCGCGCCTGATCCCAGGCCTCAACGGACGAGTACAGATCCGTGAGATCCCAGGTGTGCTGTGGATCGACGGCGACCTCTTCATTGGCAAATGTGCAGTTAACAAATAGCGCCGCGAATATCGCGGCTATGGGCACGATGGTTTTGCGCATAGCAGGCTCCCCGGGGTTGTTGGGAATTAGACACATAGTTCGCCTATTGTTCCGCGATCCAGGCATCGATGGTTGTGCCGAGCATTGGCAGTGTCACGCCACCGTTGGCGAGAATGCGATCGTGGAACTCGCGGATGTCGAAAGCCTCGCCTAACGCGAGCTCTGCCTTCTTTCGCAATCGCTGAATTTCGAGGCTACCCAGCAAATACGAAGTCGCCTGTCCAGGCACGGCTGCATAGCGATCGACCTCCGAGGTGAGCGAATCGATACCTTCTGCGGTGTGGTCCAGCATGTATTGAATGGCATCGTCACGGGTCCAGCCCATAACGTGCATGCCCGGGTCGACCACAAGCCGGGCCGCACGATAAGCCTCATTCGACAGCATTCCCAGCCGTGCAATGTCACTCGAATAAAGGCCCATCTCATCTGCGAGGCGCTCGGTGTACAAAGCCCAGCCTTCTACAGATCCTGATACC
>JAOTUU010000046.1 GCA_029863705.1 Gammaproteobacteria bacterium | reverse complement strand
GCAGGGCCTTTGACCCGGCGCACGACTTTATTGTCTGTGCCAATATTCTGGGCAGCTGCTACGGCACAACCGGACCGGCCACCCTGAAGCCCGGCGAGCAGCAACGATATCGGGCAGATTTTCCGGATATTTCGGTTCGGGACATGGTCAACCTGGAGCGCGTCTTGCTCGATGAACTGGGCGTAGACCGGCTGGAAGTTGTCACCGGACCCTCTCTGGGTGGAATGCAGGCCCTTGAATGGGCCGCGATGTATCCGGAGCGTGTTGGCAGCGTGGTTCCGATTGGGGTCGGTGGACAACATTCGGCCTGGTGCATTGGTGTCAGCGAGGCTCAACGCATGGCCATTCAGGCCGATCCAAACTGGAACGGTGGTTACTACAGTGAAGAATCACCGCCCGAAGCAGGCCTCACAGCAGCGCGAATGATGGCCGTTTGTACGTATCGCAGCTGGCAGAGTTTTGACGAACGTTTCGGCCGGCGCAGGCGCGCTGACGAGCTGTACGAGGTGCAGTCCTATCTTCGCCATCAGGGGCAAAAAATTAACGATCGCTTTGACGCCAACACCTACGTCACGTTAACCCACGCCATGCACACACATGATCTGGGCAGGGGGCGCGGCGAGTACCGGGACGTACTGGCAAATATCTGGCAACCGGCGTTGGTGGTGTCAGTGAGTACCGATACGTTGTATCCGCCTCACGAGCAAAGAGCGCTCGCGGATTTGCTGCCGAACGCGCGCTATGTGCTGCTTGAGTCAGCGCATGGACATGACGGCTTCCTGATAGAAACTGAAGAACTTGGTCAGATGATCGCGCATTTTCGCGCATCGGGTCACGCGGCAGCTACGCTACAGGCCGTCAACTAATCTCGCCGATGATCAGGTCGGTCATCGCGGTCGTAGTAATGCTCGACTCACTGCCGGCTGCGATGTCGGCAGTCCTGGCGCCGCTCGCGATAGCCCTGGTGATCGCTGCCTCGACAGCGCTGGCCTCATCGTTTAGCCCGAGACTGTGTCGCAGCAACATTGCGGCGCTGGCTATTGCGCCGCACGGATTGGCAATGTCCCGTCCGGCGATGTCGGGTGCAGACCCGTGTATCGGTTCATAGAGTCCTCGAGGGCCGTCACCGAAAGAGGCTGAAGGCAGCATGCCCAGAGAGCCGGCCAACATGGATGCCTCGTCGGTCAGTATGTCGCCGAACATGTTCTCCGTGACAATCACATCAAAGTCCCGAGGACGACTTAGCAAATGCATGGCCGCTGCATCGACGAGCAATGTCTCCAGTTCAAGTTCCGGGAATTCAGCTTGAATCAGACGGTCTGTTACGTCGCGCCACAACCTCGAAGTTTCAAGCACATTGGCTTTGTCGACCGAGCACAGTTTGCCGCGTCGGCCACTGGCCAGGCGGGCGGCGACCCGCACTATGCGTTCTACTTCGTGCGTGTGGTAGGTGCACAAATCGCTCGCCGATGTTTCGCTGCGAGTCTTCTCGCCAAAATAGATTCCGCCCGTCAGTTCACGCACCACGATCAGATCGACGCCCGTCAACAGCTCGGCTCTGAGCGGGGACGCCGGGATCAGATCGTCGATAACTTTTACGGGCCGCAGATTGGCGAACAGGCCAAGCAAGGACCGTATCCTGAGCAGGCCCTGTTCCGGTCGAATTGCCGCATTCGGGTCGGACCACTTCGGTCCACCGACGGCGCCAAGCAAAACGGCGTCGCTGTTTTCGCAGCTCGCGACGGTTTTTGCCGGAAGAGGATCGCCGCTTGCATCGATAGCCGCGCCGCCAATGAGTTCGACCTTGTACTCAAAGCTATGTCCGTGACGTTCGGCAACTTCTTCGAGCACGCGATGTGCAGCGGTGGTGACCTCAGGCCCGATGCCGTCGCCCGGCAGTAATGTGATCAGGGCTTCCATGGTCGTGACGCCTCGAATGCAGAGATGCGGGTCTCGTGTTGCAGCAGGTAGCCCAGCTGGTCTAGACCCTCGGTGAGGCAATGGCGCGCAAAACCGTCGATCGGAAATTCAATCGTCTTGCCGTCCGGCAGTGCCAGGGTTGCTTGCGCCACATCAATATCGAGACTGATGCCGGGGTTTTGCAATAGATACTGGAGTGTGTCGGCATCGACAACGATGGGGAGAAGGCCATTTTTCAGAGAGTTATTTCGAAAAATGTCGGCGATCTCGGTGCTGACTACGGCCTGAAAGCCATAATCGAGCAGCGCCCAAGGCGCGTGCTCGCGCGAAGAGCCGCAACCGAGGTTATTGCCGGCGACAAGGATGCCGCAACCATCCGCTTCGGGTTTATTCAGTGCGAAGTCCGGATCCGCATTGCCGCTGGCATCAAAGCGCAGGTCGTGAAAAAGATACTGTCCGAGACCTTCGCGTGACGTCGTTGTCAGGAATCGTGCTGGTATCAGCTGGTCGGTGTCGATGTCCGTCGTTGGCAAGACCACCGTGCGTGATTGAATGCGTGTTACGGGGTTCATCGCCTATTTACCCTTGGAAATAAATGGCCGGGGATCAGCAACCCGTCCGGCTATCGCCGAGGCCGCGGCGGTCATCGGGCTCGCAAGTATCGTTCGGGCGCCGATGCCTTGTCGCCCTTCGAAATTACGATTGCTGGTGCTGACACTCAGTTGGCCCGAGTTTACGGTATCGCCGTTCATGCCGAGGCACATCGAACAGCCTGATTCACGCCACTCAGCTCCGGCTGCCGTAAATACCCGATCAAGCCCGATCGCTTCTGCGTCTTTCTTTATCTGCTGGGAACCTGGCACAACAAGCATGCGGACTCCGTCCGCGACTTTGTGTCCTTCCACGACGTCTGCGGCCTGCTGCAAGTCTGAGAGGCGCGAATTCGTGCAGCTGCCGACAAAGACGACATCTACCCCGGTGTTGGTCAGTGGTTTACCGGCCGATATCTGCATGTAGTCAAGTGCTTTTCGAAAGCTCGGGTCGCCGTCGTCATCGGGGACCGGATCGTTAACGCCAATGACCATGCCAGGGTTCGTTCCAAACGTGACCATCGGTTGCATCTCGTCCGCGGAAATTGTCACAGATTTGTCGAAAACGGCGTCATCATCGCTTTTAAGTGTGCGCCAACGGGCGACGGCCCGATCCCAGTCTGCTCCCTGCGGTGCGCGGGGGCGGCCAGCGAGGTATTCGAAGGTATGGTCGTCGGGAGCAATCATGCCTGCTCGCGCACCGGCCTCAATCGACATGTTGCAAATGGTCATTCTCGAATCCATGTCCATCGCCGAAATGGTGCCGCCGCGGAACTCAATAACATGACCTGTGCCTCCATCTACGCCGATCTGGCCGATGATGGCGAGGATCAGGTCTTTGGAACTGACGCCATTCGGCAGGTCTCCGTCTATGCTCAGTACCAATGTTCGCGCTTTGCGCTGCAGTAAACACTGAGAGGCCAGCACATGGCCGACCTCGGTTGTGCCGATGCCAAAGGCCAGCGCGCCGAACGCGCCATGTGTACTCGTATGGCTGTCTCCACAAACAATAGTTTTGCCCGGTTGCGTGGCTCCTTGTTCCGGACCGATGACGTGAACGATTCCGCGCTGATCGCTGTCGAAGCCCAGCAGCTCCAGCCCGAACGCATCACAATTTTCCTGCATACGCCTGACCTGATTGGCAGCGTTCTCACCAACGACAACAGCCATATCTTTGAAGCTCGTAACCGGTGTAGTCGGTGTTGAGTGGTCCATGGTTGCGAGCGTCAGGTCCGGTCGCCGCACGCGCAGGCCTTTTTCATGCAGCACATTGAAGGCCTGCGGCGTAGTGACCTCATGGATCAGGTGCAGGTCGATGTAGAGGATGGCCGGCGTATCTGCTGTTTCTTCAACGACGACATGATCGCTCCACACTTTTTCAAACAGCGTCCGTGCAGATGCCACTAAATCGTCGCCCGTTCTGCATCTGCTGCCGAGTTCGTGTCGCCGCCACGGTTCTTACGCCGCAGAATGCGATTCATGACCTCGAGACAGGCACGACTTCCTGCTTCGACGATATCGACACTGGTACCGTTACCTCGATAGCTGCTGCCATCGTGCTCAACCGTTACTGTGACTTCGCCCAGCGCATCCTCGCCTCGGGATGCGCTGTGAAGTTCGAAATTCTTGAGTGTTAGAACAACGCCGGTCACTTGCTCAAGCGCCTGAAAAGCGGCAGCAATAGGGCCGTCGCCTCCAGCCGTCGCTGAGGCTACCTCGGCATTCTCATCAATGAGTGTGACGGTCGCCTTGGCAGGCTGGTCTGTGCTGGTCTGCACTTCGAGGGACTGCAGCGCCCATGGCCCGCTAGATGCGTTGTCGACGTTCATGATAATGGCTTCGATGTCGCCGTCATAGAGATCTTTTTTCTTGTCGGCCAGTTTCTTGAATTCCTGAAATGCCCGGTTGGTTTCAAATTCGTCAAGCTCAAAACCCAACTCTTGCACGCGATCGCGAAATGCATGCCGGCCGCTGTGCTTGCCGAGTACCAGGCTGGAACTGCTCAGGCCGACATCTTCCGGTCGCATGATCTCGTAGGTCGAGCTGTGCTGCAGCATGCCGTGCTGGTGAATCCCGGCCTCATGGGCGAAAGCGTTCTCGCCGACAATCGCTTTGTTGCGCGGTGGGTGCATACCGGTAATGCTGGAGACTAATCGTGATGTCGGGTATAGCCGGGTTGTATCAATACCCGTCTCAAGCGCGAAAAACTCGGCGCGTGTCTTTATAGCCATAACGACTTCTTCAAGGCTGCAATTACCAGCCCGTTCGCCAATACCGTTTATTGTGCATTCGATTTGACGTGCCCCCGCCTGCACGGCGGCAAGGCTGTTTGCCACGGCCATGCCCAGGTCATTGTGACAATGCACGCTCAACGTAATGTCTTTGATGCCCGGAACGTGAGACATCAGGTAGTGAAACAAATTGTCAAATTCGGCCGGTACCGTGTAGCCAACCGTGTCCGGAATATTGACTGTCGTCGCACCAGCCTCGATCGCAGCAGTAACGACCTCAGCAAGGTAGGAAAGCTCTGTTCGCGAAGCATCTTCGGGCGAAAACTCCACATCATCGCAAAGTTCGCGGGCCATCGTTATTGCACCTACGGCGCTCTTGATGATCTCCTCCTTGGCCATTTTTAATTTGTGGTCCCGATGGATCTTGCTGGTAGCCACAAAAACATGGATCCGGTGTCGATTGGCCCCTTTGACCGCTGCGTGCACTTTCTCTATATCGCTTGCGTTGCAGCGAGCCAAACCACAAATGATCGGGCCGAAATTCGCATCAGCAATTGCTTTGACAGACTCGAAGTCGCCTGGCGATGCGGCCGGAAAACCGGCCTCGATGACGTCGACATTAAGTTCCGATAGAGCCTTCGCGATCCTGAGCTTCTCTCTTAGCGTCATGCTGCAGCCGGGAGCCTGCTCGCCATCACGCAGTGTTGTGTCAAAAATTCGGATCTGTCTGTCTGAAGCGATATCGGTCATTTGTACTGCCTCCGGGGTCGGCTAACTCAGTTTATGCCGAGTGCTATTCTTGCAACCAGTCCATACGGCTGCGCAGGTCTGCACCTACTTTTTCTATGGGATGCTCAAGGTCGGCGTTCATCTTGCTCTTGAACTCTGGCATTCCGGCTTCGCTCTCGGCAATCCAGTTGCGTGCAAAGGTCCCATCCTGAATATCTGTAAGAACCGCTTTCATCGCGTCGCGTGAGGTTTGATTGACGACGCGTGGACCACTGATGAGATCGCCCCATGCGGCCGTGTCACTGATGAACTTGTGCATTTTCCGCAAGCCGCCTTCATGCAGCAGGTCGACAATAAGTTTGAGTTCATGCATGACTTCGTAATAAGCAACCTCCGGTTGGTAGCCCGCCTCAACAAGTGTCTCGAATCCTGCAACGATCAACTCGGTCGTGCCGCCGCATAACACGGCCTGCTCACCGAAGAGATCTGTTTCGGTTTCTTCTGCAAAGGTTGTCTCGATGACACCAGCACGCGCACCACCTATACCGGCCGAATAGGCGAGGGCAAGTTGCAGGGCATTGCCGCTCGAGTCCTGGTGAACGGCCACAAGGCAGGGTACCCCGTGGCCTTCCTCATATTGACGACGAACCAGCCCGCCCGGGCCTTTTGGTGCGATCAACACGGTATCAAGGTCTTCGCGAGGCTCGACCTGTTTGAAATGGACCGCAAAACCATGTGCAAACAACAGCGCCGCGCCGGCATCGATATCATCAATGACGCTGAGGTAGAGGTTCTTCTGAACCATATCTGGCGTCAGGAAGGCGACGATCGTTGCACCTTTTACAGCGTCGTTAGGCGTTTTCACGGTTAAACCGTCTGCCTCCGCCGCGGCCCAACTTGCGCCATCAGTCCGCAAACCGACAACGACATTGAATCCACTGTCCTTCAGATTGAGCGCATGGGCGCGGCCCTGGCTGCCATAACCCAATATAGTGACCTGCCGGTCACTAAGGCAGGACGTATCGACGTCTGCTTGCGAGTACATTTGCATGGTTCAGTTCCCTCGGCGTTTTGCCTGTTTCAATTATTGAAAGGAGTAGTTCTAAGCGAACAAATCAAAAAAAACCCCGCACTCCATATGGGATGCGGGGTTTGCGAATTCCTGTGCCTGGATACGCGCTACCCGCCCTGCCTCCCAAGAAGAAGCAGTGTCGATGCAGCCAGCAGGAGGCCTGTGACGGCGGCCTGATCCAATATTTTTTTGCACGTTGCAGTCATAGCGCCGAATCATGTTGCAAGCTGCCTGCTATGTCAACACGTGCAAAATCAGTTGCTTGTGTTACTAAAGTGATTCGCATCGACGTCGAAAACCTCCTTTTTTGGCGCCGGCATCTTATGTTGCTGTTGTGCTGGTGATCTGCAGGTCATATGTTATTCTTGGCGTCAGGTAGCAGGGGGCCTGAGTAAATTAATCAGATAACAGGCGGGGAAGCCGGGCGGGACAGTCCGGGCAGCCTAAGATAATTTAGTAGAGAGTTGACGGGTCCAAAAAAAAACAATTTCATCGCCGCGGCGAAGGTGGAGAGGGTCGTGTGCGCAAGCAGGGTCGCAATAGCGAATTCTGCGGGTCTTTCATGTGCATGTATTTTTCGGATGCATTGCAATCCTCTCCAACAAACTGAATTTTAACAAGTTGAAGTAACTCGACCTTTAAGGAGCGTTCATGAAACGGTGCATAAGCAGCAGTCGGCGCATTTCCGTTGCACTTTTTGCAACAACGGTTATAGCGGCATCCGGCAGCGTCTTCGCCCAGTCTGTGGATCAAATTTTGCAGGCTGAAGATCGTCGGTTGAATCTGGCTCAGCAATCGCAGGAGCGAATCAACAATATTGTTGAGGGCACGCGTTCGCTGGAAGATGATTACCGGTCTATCAATAAAGAGATTGATGGCCTGAAAGTCTATAACCGCCTTATGGTGGCGCAGACTAACGGTCAGTCAGCTGTCCTCGAGGACATTGCCTTATCAATGGATCAGGTTGACGTCATCAATCGGCAGATCTTCCCGATGATGGAACGAATGATCGATGGTCTGGAGCAATCGATCGCATTGGACGTTCCGTTCCTTATGGAAGAACGCACAAAGCGTGTCAATACGCTCAAGGACACCATGGAGCGCTCTGATGTGAGTGTTGCGGAGAAATTCCGTAAGGTTATGGAGGCGTATCAAATCGAAAATGAATACGGCACGTCCTCGGAAACCTACACACAGTCAATAACCAGGGAAGGCGTAACTCGCAGTTACAACATGCTTCGCGTAGGTCGCATTGGACTGTACTACCAGTCTGATGACGCAAAAATTACGGGGCGTTGGGACAACGAGATACGCGACTGGGTACCAGATGACTCTGCGCGAACCGAAATTCGTAAAGGCATTCGGATTGCCAAGCAGTTGATCGCACCTGAGCTTATTGTTATCCCGGTTGCAGCACCAACGGAGGCCGAATAAATGAAACGTCTATCACTCATTTTGGCCTTTGGGCTTCTTAGCGTTGGTTTCGGCGTCGCAAATGCACAAGAGCAAGATGCCGCCAGCATGTCCGAACTCCTCAATCTTATTGAAAGGGGCCAGGCACGTGATTCCCAGGAAGCACGTCAACGCGAAAGCACGTTTACTCAACAGCGTAACCAGCAACAGACGCTCTTAAACCGCGCACGTGCAGAACGCACGCGTCAGGAAAACGAGAGCGCCAGGCTTGAGCAGCTGTTTGAGAACAACAACACGAGAATCGTCGCAGCACGCGCAGCATTAGACGAGCGTCTCGGTGCATTGAAAGAGCTGTTCGGCGTACTGCAAACAGTATCGGGCGACACGCAAGGTCGATTCAACGCGTCGCTGACTAACCTGCAATATCCAGATCGGGAAGAGTTCCTGGTTGCACTTGGCAGCAAGATGGCCAGCGCTACTGAGCTTGCACAGATCGAAGATATTGAGCGCCTGTGGTTCGAACTGCAGCGCGAAATCTACGAGTCCGGCAAGGTCGTTCGATTCAATCACCAGGTAACGACGGCGGCGGGCGAGCAAATTGAGACAGAAATTGTCCGCGTTGGTGCATTCAACCTTATTTCTGATGCTGGCTACCTTGAGTACAAGGAAGACGGGGCAGTTGTTGAATTACCTCGCCAACCTGAATCGAGATTCGCAGGCTCAGCGTCAGATTTGTTTGACGCAGAATCCGGAGTGGTTGGCTTCGGTGTTGACGGAACGCGTGGCGGTATTCTTGCTCTGCTCGTTGAAACCCCTACGATCATGGAGAAAGTTGATCAGGGTGGCATCGTTGGTTACTGCATTATTTCTCTCGGTCTGTTCGGTCTGTTGATCGCTCTCTGGCGCTGGCTTGGTCTGTCTTCTGACAGTCGTAAAGTGTCGGCGCAGCTCAAGAGAGATACAGCAGGCACCGACAATCCGCTTGGACGTGTTTTGGCCGCCTACGAAAGCAACAAGGCCGCCGATACCGAGACGATCGAACTCAAGCTCAGCGAGGCTGCGCTCAAGGAGATGCCTGGCCTGACCAAAGGCCTGTTGTTCATCAAGGTGATATCGGTTGTTGCTCCGTTGATGGGGCTGCTGGGTACGGTTACCGGCATGATCAAGACTTTCCAGGTGATCACGCTTTATGGCGCTGGCGATCCGAAGATGATGGCCGGTGGTATTTCGCAGGCACTCGTAACGACTGTACTTGGTCTGGTAGTCGCGATTCCGATGGTTCTGCTGCACACCGTAGTAAGTGGTCAGAGTCGTAAGATCGTCAATATCATTCAATCGCAGAGTGCGGGGCTTATTGCTCAACACTCCGAACGCAACGGTTAGAGTCAAGAGGAGAAGCCATGCTTTGGCTGATTGATGCATTTGAATCCGTTCGGGATTTCATGAATCTCGGTGGCCCGGTATTGCGTCTGATTGCGATTACGATATTCCTCATGTGGGTTCTCATTGTGGAGCGGATAGTTTTCTTCCGCACCACGATGAAAACCCTGACTCGTGATATTCACGATTCATGGGAATCACGGCAAGAGAGGCGTTCCTGGAACGCTCAGCAAATCCGTGAGTTGATGATCTCGCGATTCAGCGAGTCGACCGGAAAGGGAATAGCGATGATCCAAACGCTTGTCGCTTTGTGCCCGTTGCTTGGCTTGCTTGGCACTGTCACCGGAATGATCAGCGTTTTCCAGGTAATGGCGGTGTCAGGGTCGGGCAATATTCGCGCAATGGCTGCAGGTGTTTCGCAGGCGACGGTGCCGACGATGGCAGGAATGGTTGGGGCACTATCAGGCGTGCTTCTTGTCACAATACTTAGCCGCCGAGCGGCCCACGAAGTGCAGTTCCTAGAGGACTCACTGACGATGGACCACTAAGGAGCAGATATGCGTGATCACCACCTACTCGAGACGCAGGAAGAGGAAGAGAACGAAATCAATCTCACGCCTATGCTCGATGTCGTTTTCATCATGCTCATCTTTTTCATCGTGACCGCCTCCTTTATTAAGGAAGCGGGTCTCGACGTGAATCGTCCTGATGCGCCGGTTACACAATCGGAACCAGAGGAATCGAATATTCTGGTTATGATAACGGCGAACGACGAAATCTGGATTGACCGGCGACTGATTGACCCGCGTGCTGTACGGGCGAATATTGAACGCCTGCATGCCGAAAACCCGGACGGCTCGGTCGTTATTCAGCCCAAACGCAAGTCGACCAACAAGGCGCTCGTGACCGTCATGGACGCGGCCCGGCAGGCCGGCGTGTATAGCATTTCCCTTGCGGATGATCGCAGTTGAGCGGGGTATGGACCTCAAGCCAAGCGCATGATAAACACAGGACGAATTAAATGAAAAAGAACAGAGGCGCACTACGCGCCGAAGAGGAAGACAATGAAATCAACCTCACGCCGATGTTGGACGTTGTTTTCATCATGCTCATCTTCTTCATCGTAACTGCGTCGTTTATCAAAGAGGCCGGCATCGATGTCACACGCCCGGACGCGACGACAGCAGATAAACAGGAAGACGCCGCTATTCTCATAGCCATTAGTGCGAATGATGAAATTTGGATCGATCGTCGCGAAACAGATCCTCGCGCGCTAAGAACCGCCATTGAGCGACTGCACTCGGAGAACCCAAAAGGATCAATCGTCATACAGGCTGATGAGGCATCGACCAACGAGATGCTGGTGATCGTTATGGAGGCGGCAAAACAGGTGGGTGTGGCAAATGTGGCGATTGCAACCGATGACATTTAAGAACGATTCAGGGCGACCTGCGTCGCCGAGGAGAACTAAACCATGATAGGCCGTTATGCGTTTTCTGTCGCAATTGGTGTAGTAGTCACACTGAGCCTGTTATTCGTCATGCAATTGCTTATCGCATCAGGCAAGACGGCACTGACAAAACCCAGAGACAGAACAAATCTGGAGTTCGTGCGGGTCAAGCGCAACGAGGCCCTCAACACCGCGGATTTCACGCCCGAAAAGCCGCCCAAACCACCCGAGACGCCTCCCGAGACACCACCTCAGGATATGGACAATATGGATCCGAATGCGCCGACAATAAATATTGCGCCGCCGGCCGTGACAACGGGAACCGAAATCGGTGGCCCAGGCGGCATGAATATTGCGGAAGGCGACTATCTTCCAATCGTGCGAGTAGCCCCTGTATATCCTGCGCGCGCGCTTTCTCGCGGTCTGGAAGGTTACGTTGACATGTCCTTCACCGTTACGACAGCGGGCACGGTAAGGGATCCAGTCGTTTTGTTCTCGACAAGCAGTCTGTTCGATCGGGCTGCATTACGAGCTGTGTTGAAATTTAAATATAAACCACGAGTCGTGGATGGCGTTCCGGTCGATGTGCCGGGTGTCAAGACACGTATTTCGTTCCAGATTGAGGATTAGTTGCCCTGGCGGGAACAGAACTGATCTAAGAGGATACTCTCAATATGTACAGTAAAACTCGACTCTCTCTCATGGCGTGCCTGGCTCTTGTTCTCAGCGCGCTGGCAATGACAAGTGCGGTTGCACAGAACTCTGGTGAAGAAGAGGCCGCTCAGCGAAAATCCGAGCAGCAAAAGACCAAGCAGGCACAGGCAGTCAGTAAAGACGTCTATGACAAGATCACCAAAGCCCAAGAGGCTGTGGATGCGAAGGACTACCAGGGTGCGCTGAAGATGCTTAACCAGCTATACAACCCTGACAAGCTCACGGAATACGAGCAAGCAAACGTTCTTAACTACATTGGCTTTGTCTACTACAACATGGATGACATTGCGAATGCGATCCGTACTTACGATCGCATGATTGCAATTCCGAGCCTCGAAGAAACAATGGCCAAGCAGGTCACCTATACGCTGGCCCAGCTCTATACGATGGAAGAGCAATACGCCAAGGCTTTGACGACGCTCGACAGGTGGTTTCTACTCGAAACGAATCCGGCTCCGGATCCTTTCATTTTGAAGGCGCAGAACCTCTACCAGGTTCAGCGTTACAAAGACATGATCGCGCCTATTGAAAACGCAATGCGAATTGCGAAGGAACGCAACAAGCCGGCCAAAGAAGACTGGTACGTACTGCTGAACTTTGCGTACTTTCAGCAAGAAGATTACGCCAAGGTTCGTGATATCCAGAAAATCCTGCTCGTAACCTGGCCAAAGAAACGCTACTGGTTTTCGCTTGCCGGTGCATTCACCGAGCTGGGCGAAGATGAGAATTTGATCAACGCTTACGCCGCGGCGCATGACCAGCGCATGCTTGAAAAGGAGAGTGAGCTCGTCACAATGGCGCAGCTATACTTACAACGTGAGGTTCCGTACAAGGCGGCAACTCTGCTGGAAGCCGAAATGGAGTCTGGCCGAGTTTCCAAGACTGCCAAAAACTACCGCTTGTTATCTCAAGCCTGGCAGCTCTCAATGGAAGACGAGAAAGCTATTCCCGCACTTCAGGAAGCGGCACGGTTGAGCGAAGATGGAGAACTCGATGTTCGTCTCGGTAATGCGTACCTGAATACTGCGAAATATGAGGACTGCGCAAAATCTGTGAGAACGGGCATTAGAAAAGGAGGGCTTAAGAGTCCTGACAATGCACAAATCTCGCTCGGTATGTGTCTCTACAACCTCCGTGAGTATCGCAACGCAATCACGGCATTTGAGCAAGCGGCTAAGACGCCGCGTTCGCGTCGCGTGTCTGGTCAGTGGATTAACGTCATTAATGCCGACATAAAACGCAATGAACAGATTCGACTGGCTGAGGAAGCAGCCCGTAAGACGCGTAGGCAGCTTGAGCAACGTAAAGTAAGCGCCGGCAGAGCCTAGACCGACAAAAACGAAAGAGCTACAAAGCAAGTCAGGGGCGTTGACGGAGTACCGTCAACGCCCCTAATATTACGTCCCGCCGAAACAATGAATCGAAATAAGATGCCGAAGATTGTCTATATCACCCCAGATGGGACGCACCATGAGCTTGAAGTTGAAAATGGCTATTCAGTTATGGAGGGCGCGATCAATGGCAACATTGATGGCATCGTTGCCGAGTGCGGTGGTGCTTGTGCGTGTGCGACCTGTCACAGCTATGTAGATGCTGCCTGGATGGACAAGATGCCACCTATGGACGATATGGAAGACAGCATGCTCGATGCAGCCTACGAGCGTAAGGAAAATAGTAGATTGACCTGCCAGATTGAAGTTAACGACCAGTTGGATGGCCTTATTATTCACGTGGCAGACAACGACCTTTAGCCCGAACACCCGAACCCATATTCTTGAAGGAGATACTGATGCCCATACAAGTTGGTGAGAAGATGCCTACTGGATCTTTCACAGTAATGACCGAGACGGGCCCGGGCCCAATGTCCACCGATGAGTTGTTCGCCGGCAAGAAAGTCGTCCTGTTTTCAGTGCCCGGTGCCTTTACGCCGACATGCTCAAGAGATCATTTGCCAGGCTTCGTCGACAAGGCCGATGAACTCGCAGGTAGGGGCGTCGACACCGTTGCATGCATGGCGGTCAATGATGTTTTTGTCATGCACGCATGGGGATTGGATCGCGGCGTTGGCGACAAGATTCTAATGCTGGCTGACGGTAATGGTGACTACGCTAAGGCGCTCGACCTCGAACTTGATGCGACGGGCGCCGGCTTGGGAATACGCGGGCAGCGTTTCGCCCTCGTTGTTGACGACGGCGTTGCCACCCATGTGGCTGTTGAAGACCCCGGGCAGTTCGACGTTAGCAAGGTCGAGTGCGTCCTAGACGCTATTTAGTTTAACCCAGCGCGTCAGTCAGCTCCGGAACGATTGAGAACAAGTCGCCGACGAGACCGATGTCAGCGACTTCAAATATCGGCGCTTCCTCGTCTTTGTTTATTGCAACGATGGTGCCTGCGTCCTTGATGCCGGTGAGATGCTGAATTGCACCCGAAATGCCGATTGCGATGTAGAGGTCGGGCGCAATAATTTTTCCCGTTTGACCGATCTGGAATTCATTCGCAATGTAGCCTGCATCCACGGCAGCGCGCGTTGCTCCAACTGCAGCGCCTAGTTTGTCGGCAAGCGCGTAAATCAAATCAAAGTTTTCAGTGCTTGCCAGGGCGCGACCGCCTGACACT
Organism: Gammaproteobacteria bacterium; assembly: GCA_029863705.1. Classification (GTDB taxonomy): domain Bacteria; phylum Pseudomonadota; class Gammaproteobacteria; order Steroidobacterales; family Woeseiaceae; genus UBA1847. The sequence goes on along the minus strand of JAOTUU010000046.1, from coordinate 2,835 downwards.
ACGTTTGAAGCCGACTGCAAATCGGGGCGATCGGACGATCCCGCCTGCAACTCCACAAATCTTGTATGCGACGGTAGATCAGCAGCAACATCGATAACCTCGATGGGGGCTGAGTTAGACGAGCCTACTGCACGATAGGATGCTGTTCGAACCGTCGCAATTACGGTCTGGTCCGTTGGAGCTTCGACTGTAAGCACTGCATTGCCCGCGTAAATAGGGCGCTTGAACACGTAGGGACTTTCCACGGTCATGACGTCGCTAATCTGGTTGACGCCCAATAAAGCAGCAACGCGCGGCATCAGGTCCTTGCCAAATGTCGATGAGAGCCCAAAAACATGACTATAACCGTCTGAAATGGCGACGACCTGCGGCGCCAACACTGCAGCAATCAGGTTCTTGTTAGCTACATTCTCGACCGAGATCACTCGAGTTACTGAGTCGAGTGCGGCAGCTTCAGCCGCAATTCCCGCAGCAGATTCAGCAAATACGGCAATGTCGATTTGTGCTCCGTCAATGCTGGCAGCGCATGCGACAGCCTTGGCCGTTGCGCTATTGAGCGCGACTCCATCGTGGTCTGCAATAATTAGTATTTTCGACATCAGAGTAGTCCTTTTTCATTCAGCGCGGTAACCAGTCCATGCACATCATCAACGATCACGCCTTTCTCACGCTCGGCAGGTGGCTCGAACAACACCGCCTTGATCTCTGGCGCCGCTGTGATGCCCAAATCGCCAAGTGCGATCTCGTCGAGTTGCTTCTTCTTTGCCTTCATGATGTCAGGCAATTTGACGTAGCGCGGCTCATTCAATCGCAGGTCTACGGTCAGGACGGCGGGCAAATCGACCTCAATCGTTTCCAAACCCACGTCCACCTCTCGTATGACGCGTGCAGTATCACCTGACAGCTCTATAGTCGAAGCAGACGTCGCCTGCGGCCTGTCCCACAGAGCAGCAAGCATCTGGCCCGTCTGGTTGTTGTCATCGTCAATGGCTTGCTTGCCAAGAATAACGAGGCCTGGTGACTCGTTGTTCACGATCTCGAGGAGGGCTCGAGCCCGTGTCAGGGAATCGGTATCTTCATCGGTTGTTACTAATATGGCACGGTCGGCGCCCATTGCGAGGCCTGTGCGTAGCTGTTGTTGGCAATCTGACGAACCAATGGAAATGACAATTACTTCGTTCGCATCGCCGCGTTCTTTGATGCGTAACGCTTCTTCTAACGCGATTTCATCGAAAGGATTGATGCTCATCTTTACACCGGCAGTTTCGACACCGCTGCCGTCGCTGTTAACGCGAACTCGAATGTTGTAATCGACGACCCGTTTCAGGCCAACCAGTATTTTTTCCACGAATGGACTCCCGCTTTACGTAATAACCAGGCCGTGAGAAGCACGGCGGCGCCTATTGTCTACGAGCAATTCACACTGTACAAGTCGATTTGCGGATTGGGTAATTCGCGCCAGCTAATGACGATGAAAGAGCCATGACGGCGGTGTAATATCGACCGAATGTTCGCGGAACAGACCTGAACTTAATGCGCTTATAACCTGTCGGAATATGCTGGGAGGACGATATTTAGTCGTCGCCGCGTGGCTGGTAAGAAGGACCTAAGAGATGAAAAAAATACTTTTAAAACAGATGATTATCATCGTTTTGTCATGTTGTTTATTATCATGTGCAGCGACAAATGAGGAGCCGAACGAGCCCGGAGATGCTTGGGAAACTCGTGGTGGCGATTGCATCTCGCAGATGAGTATCCGAGACTATCAGGTCTTGGACGAAAGCAACCTGATCGTCACAGGGACGGCCAGACGAAAATACCACATAGTTTTGAGCCGTCGGGCATTCGGGCTGCGGTCGACGTGGCGCCTTGCATTTCAGTCCTCGACTGGTCAGGTTTGCTCAGCATTCAGTGACTTGATTGTGGATGACGGCATGGGAGTGGATAGGATACGCATTCGTTCCGTCAGGCAATTGACGCCCGAGGAGTACGACGATTTATTGGTTCGGTTTGGTAAGAAAGAACCGGACGTCAAACAAACCCCGGAGCCAGTGCCCATCGAAGGCGCCGAGGTAGAAGAGCTGGACTGAATTGGAGACCGGTTCCCGGTAAACAGTTTGGTCACGCGATCCGCAATCTCCGTGCGGACCCACCCGGCTAACCGAAAGGTTGGCCGGGTTTTTATTGCTTGCGGTAAGTGTCCGCGCACTCGACAATTGAACGTCACTGGTTACGGTAGGACGACAAGCAATGGGTGGGCCGCTCGAAGGAATCAAGGTTCTGGATATGAGCCGGATATTGGCTGGCCCATGGGCGGGTCAGCTGCTCGGTGATTATGGTGCAGACGTCGTCAAGATCGAGCGGCCGCTGGTCGGCGATGATACGCGGCACTGGGGGCCACCGTGGTTAGGAGAGGAGAGCGAAGCTGCGTATTTTCTGGCCGCAAACAGGAACAAACGATCCGTTACGGTGGACATTGCCACTGAAGATGGTGCCAGTGTCATCCGTGATTTCGCGCGAGATGTGGACGTGGTTCTCGAGAATTTTCGCGTTGGCACATTACAGCGCTACGGCCTCGATTCAGAGTCCCTGGCGGCCGTAAATCCAAAGCTCGTCTACTGCTCAATTACTGCTTACGGCCAGCACGGCTCACGGGCACATGAGCCCGGTTACGATGCAATGATCCAGGCCGCCGCAGGGCTAATGAGTATTACGGGTGCGCCCGATAACGAAGGCGGGAGCCCGCAGAAGGTGGGTGTGGCCATCAGCGACATTATGGCGGGAATGTACGCCGCAACTGCAATTCTGGCGGCGCTAAGAGAACGAGATCAGACT
>JAOTUU010000286.1 GCA_029863705.1 Gammaproteobacteria bacterium | reverse complement strand
GCACTCCGGAGCAACTGTTCCGTTCCGGGAAGCAGGAGGTCCGAGCCTGATCCGAAATTGACACCTGGCAGTTCGATAACGTCCGTGAATTCGCAGCCTTTGGTGTCAACTCTGGCACCAGGTGTGCTATCCGGGCATTCGTCGAGATGATTCAGGACGCCGTCATTGTCGTCATCACCGCTGCAACCGTAAATATCGACAACGGCGCCAGGGGGTGAAGAGGGACAGCGATCTTTGTCGGTCGTGACGCCGTCTCTGTCACTGTCGAGGGAGCAGCCAACCGGGTCAACCGGAACACCGCTCGGGGTATTCGGACATTCGTCGATGCTATCGTAGACACGGTCGCCATCGGCATCCCGGTCAATATCTTTCAGCTCGCAACCGCGCGACGTCACGTCAGTGCCAGGAACGGTGTTCGGGCACTCATCCCACATGTCGAGCACGCCGTCGCCATCAGTGTCGGGCGGGCAACCGTGCTCATCGACTGACGCGCCGGGCGGGGTATTGGGGCAGCGATCCCAGTGGTCAATTACGCCGTCGTCATCGCTGTCGAAGCCGGTTTGAGCAGCGGGTGTATGTTTGCCAAAGTCGTATTGCACACCAACGGTGGAAATGATGTCGGTGAGGCTGTTGCAACCTCCACTGCAGTCATCCCAGGCGTAACGGGCTCGCGACTCAACGCGGATGGAAAAATCGCTGTCGCCCATTTTCCACTTGAAGCCAAGGCCGGCCGTTGCGGACGGGCGATTATCGTCACCGCCGCTGTCGCTAAAACTCACTCCGAGGTAGCCGATGCCGACTATCAGATAGGGGGAGAACGTTCTGTCACGATCGTAAAAGGCCAGCAGATTTGCGCTTATATCCAGGTGCTTTTGGTCTGGATAGCTTGTTGTAGAACCGACCCAGCCATCGATTGAAGAGTAGCCAAGCAGACCTTCGAGGGTCATCTTATCCGTGATATTGCGGCCAGCGACGATTTGTATGCCGGCGAATGAGTCTTCGATTACGCGGTCCGGGTCATCGTCGGTATACACGATGGACGGCGCTACGTACCATTCATTCCATTGCCCGTGCGCCGTCGTCACGAAAGACAGGGCGAGGGCCAATATCAAGAGTCGAATGGGTAGTGTCGTCATTGTACAATTCCGTGCTTATGTTTAATTACGGTGCAGATTAGCAGTTCTAAGGTCGATTTTGTGTGAAGTGGGTCATATGCCAATAGAAATAACTTGTTTCAAGGCCTACGATATTCGTGGCCGTATTCCTGACCAGCTGAACCCTGACGTGGCCTACCGCATAGGTAATGCGACGGCCGAGTTCCTGGGTGCCAGGAAACTGGTGCTTGGCAGGGATATACGCCTATCCAGCAAGGAATTGTCGGACGCTGTGGCCGATGGTATTCGTGACGCCGGTGCGGAAGTCATGGATATCGGCCTGGGCGGTACCGAAATGGTCTATTTCGCGACCGACTACCTCGAGGCAGACGGCGGCATCATGGTGACGGCAAGCCATAACCCCGCGGATTACAACGGGCTCAAAATCGTCCGCGAGCAGGCGAAACCCGTCAGCGCGGATACCGGCTTACAGGATATCAGGCAGCTGGCCGAAAGCGATGATCGCGTACTTGCAGAGCAGAGAGGACTGCATGCGCCTGTCAATATTTTCACGCCGTACATCGAGCACTTGCTCGGCTACGTCGACGCCGGCGTGTTGAAGCCACTCAAACTGGTGGTCAATCCTGGCAACGGCGGCGCGGCAATCGCACTCGATGGCCTCGAGCCCGAACTTCCGTTCGAGTTCATCAAAGTGAATTACCCGCCGGACGGGACATTCCCAAACGGAATCCCGAATCCCATGTTGCTCGACAACCAGGCGGCTACAGCAGATGCGGTAATCGCTCACAAGGCCGACATGGGCATTGCCTGGGACGGCGATTTCGATCGATGTTTCCTGTTTGATGAACACGGCGGCTTTATCGAGGGTTACTACATCGTTGGTCTGTTGGCGGAGAGCATTCTCAAGCGCAACCCGGGTGCCAGCATCATTCACGACCCGAGACTGACGTGGAATACGCTGGATATCGTCGCCAAAGCGGGCGGCAAGGCGGTACAGAGCAAGTCCGGCCATTCTTTTATCAAGGAGAAAATGCGTGAGGTCGATGGCGTGTACGGCGGCGAGATGAGCGCCCATCATTATTTTCGCGACTTCTCCTATGCCGATAGCGGCATGATTCCGTGGCTGCTGGTTGCCGAGTTGCTATCAGCCACCGGCAAGACCCTGTCCGAGTTGGTCGGCGAGCGGCAGGCGAAGTTTCCGGCCAGTGGCGAGATCAATCGCGAGGTTGCCGATGCGAAGCAAACGCTCGGCACATTGCATGGACGTTATGCCAGCGAAGCGCTATTGGTTGACGATACGGATGGCTACTGTTTTGAGTTCCAGGAGTGGCGTTTCAATATTCGCATGTCGAATACCGAGCCTGTTGTGCGGCTCAATGTTGAAAGTCGCGGTGACACCGACCTGATGAAGCAAAAAACGGCAGAAGTTCTGCAGGTGATGGAAGCCGCTCCTGTCGAGACGGCCTGAAAACCATGCATGTGGCTTATGCAAAAGCCAATACCTCAACAAGAACAAGCGTTTGACATAAACTCCTCAGAAGGAGTTTAGGTTGAGCGAGTGTCTCGAAGCAACCACGCGCGGTTGAGCCGTGATTGTTGCTCAGGTACGCTGAGTCACGAAAGTGTGACGCAGTTCACATGTAGTGGTTAGACTGCACGCTTGGAAATTAACGCGGTTCTTGACTAGGCTTGCAGGCTGGATGGAAGAATCCACTACATAATAAAATCTCCGGATGAGCCCGCATGTATAAGCAAATAAGAATGAACTCCGAGGCGTCCAGGCGTTTCGCAGAATTGTGTGCAATTTCCTTCGTTATCTTGCTGGCGACTATGTCTGCGGTCGAGGCAGCTGAGTGGCGATTCGAGCCTGAGCTCCGCCTCGCCGCTGATTTCGATGACAATGCTTATCTATCTATACGAACTGATGCTGATGAGAGCCAATCTGGCTATATTGCAGAGGCTAGTGCCAGGGCCGCCTACAGATCAGAAAAGACCGACTTCGACATCAGGCCGACTTTTCGCCGGAGCGATTACGGATCGAACTCAGATCTGGATTCCAATGACCAGTTTCTTGATCTGAATTTTGGCCACGATACTGTGTCAACCAATTTTCGAATTCGTGGAAGCTACGATCGAGAATCGGTGAGGACAGCGGAGCGGGCCGATACGGATCTTGATGTTGATAATCCTGACGATATTCTTGATAACGACTCCGGGCGAGTCGGGGTTCGGGGGCGGCGTGAAAGGGCCAGGGTGATCCCGTCTTATCTCTATCGACTGACGGATGCCTCCTCGCTCCGCCTGACTTTGAATTACAGCGACGTTCGTTTTGATGATTCCCTTGCGGACTTACTGGTTGATTACACGGACACGCGAGTTGATCTTTCCTTTTCACGGGCATGGTCGCCGCGGCTCACAGCTATTTTCGGCGGAACCTACCGCAACTATCAGACCGACGAGGGATTGAATAAGGTCAACGGCGTCGGTTTGACGGGGGGCATTGATCGCACGTTATCAGAACGGTCGCGGTTACGGTTCATTGTCGGATTTGAGAATACCGAAGTAGAGGGTGGTAGCGATCAATTGGAACCGGTCATGAACGTGTCATATGTTCGGCGACTGAAAACGACTTCATTGTTGGCGCAGTATCGCCGCAGTATCAGCGCCAGCGGGTCTGGCATATTGGGGACCCGCGATTCGCTAAACCTGAACTTCACCAGGGAGCTTACCGACAGAATATCAGCAGGACTTGGCGCTCGTATTTATTCAACGAATGCCATTGACGAGACACTTGGTATTCTGGATGAGCGAAACTACGTACAACTTCGGG
>JAOTUU010000285.1 GCA_029863705.1 Gammaproteobacteria bacterium | reverse complement strand
ACCAGGCGCTCAGCCTTCGGCTGAGCTCACGGCGCGAATCGATCCGCCCCTGGCCACTGTTTTTTTCAATTACGGCCAGACACCTAGCGAGTGAGTGTCTGGCCGTGTGTTCATGTGCTGTGCCAGAGTGTGTATGCGCGCCAACAAAAATCCACCTCGGAGAATGCCCGGGGCCGCCTTACTGGAGACCAGGCGTCTGACTCCTTGTCTTACTGACGATTTTACGGAATCGGAACCGGAACGTAGTCCTCAACAATGTCTTTCCAGCCAAACCGTGATTGGCGCTGCCCGATGCGGACAAATTCGGATGCCCACTTGATCAGAGGCGTGCCGTTCGCCTCCTGGGTATAGAAGGAAAATGGCTGCGGGAAAGGGAAGTTAGGCGTATCAGCCGTTACCTGGACGGCACCATGCGTGTCATCGCCGCTGACGATGTAACGTTTGTAACGTCTTGGGTATGCCTCGTTCAGCGCACCGTGCTCGGTGAGGATCAGGTTACGGTAAGCCTGCGGGTCCATTCGTGTGCCGTCGCCTTGCGCGAAAAACCGATTCGTTCGGTCAGAGTCCGTCTCATAAAACCCTTCGCGGATGGTCGAATCGTTTTTAAGCCTCCAGTCGATAATCCCGGTTTGCTGGCCAAAGGCATTGCAGCGACCGTCGTCGATACAGCTTTGCGGGTAGAACTGCTGGAATTGCCAGTCATTCTGACGTGCCCAGACTGACAACCATGGAATATCGGGACCGCCCGCTCCGGGAGGTGTTCCCAGGTTGACCGCAATAGGTCCTGCGTCGTTGTAGACAGTGAGCTTGGTGTTATTGCCAAAGACGAAACGCGTCAGGAACGGTGCGAAGGCGGCGGCGCCGACGCCACCGGCACTATGACCCATGACCGTTATCTGCTTGGCTTTCGGGAACGTGTCTGCCGCGACGTCCATACCGGCGCTCACGTTGCGAAGCCCGCGGTGGTGACGTGTCGGGCCGAATGGAAAGGCGGGATCAACCTTTACGTCGTTGTCGCCGCCAAAGGTCGAACCGTCGCAGTACGGCATGTAAACAACCGAGTAGTCCGCAAACGGGTTATCTGGTGCCGTGGAGTCAAAGACGCCCGGGAAAGGACCGTCTGCGGGAGGCGACTGCGCTTCGGCCAGAATGTTGCAATTGCTGAAATTCTGCCAGCAGGCACCGCCGCCCTGCAGGAAGATCAATAGCTTTTTCGGGTTGCCTTGCCTGGTAAACACCGAATAGGGGGTACCCGCGATGCAAACCGGACCGTCCGGGCGGCCACCGGAAGGGTAAGTCTCGTCCTGGACATAGTTGGGATTAAAATCATGTTTGGTCCATACGCCATGGTCACTTGCCGACGACTGGGACGTTCCCAGGTATTTGTCGACACCCGCGGCTTGCAATTCGCCCAATGCGTCGGCATTGAGGCCGGATACGTCGGCCAGCGCAGTGCCGGACGCAATCGAAAGGCAAATGATGAGAAAAAGACATATGTTTCGTTTCATTTCTTGCTCCCCGTGAAGATTTTTATTTTTTTTGGCAGCATCCGTGCGAAATCAGTATAGAACAAAGCTGCCCGTGCTCCCAATGAATCCACCGCACTTAACATAAAGCCAATTTGTCAAGAATCCCGGTGTGCTTGATGTGGAGGACTTGAACACTGCCGAATCCAAATCACCGGAAGACAAGTTCATTGCCTCTGGCAACTGGATAGTCGATCGCTGGTCGGTGTTACTACGTTTGACACAGTATGGCGAAACAACACGCGTGTTCGATTTTGGTGGAGGGTTCGAGCCGACCCAAACTTACGGATCGGTCTGGTCGGTCGATGCGGAATTTGCGGCAAAGATTAACGACGATTGGACGATAGCGATTGGTGCCGACAACCTGACAGACGAGTATCCCGACCTTTCAAGCGATGACATCAATTACTTCGGTCATCTGCCGTACGACGTGTTGTCGGGGATCGGTATGAACGGCCGGTATTTCTATCTTCGTACGCAATATGACTTTTAGGGTGCGTAGTAACTGACTAGAGAGCCACTTATCGTGCGCGATAAGTGGCTCTTTTTATTGGGGTCGTAGATAGAGCAGCGGAATTAAAACACGCTCCCGCGATGCGGCTCGACCCCTATCAATTTCTACTCGTTTGCCGCTGCAAATGCTGCAACCGCCCGTCGCAGACGCTTGTGCGCATCAAACAGCTTTGCGTAGTCCTTTTCGTGAACTCCCCCTTTCGCCCTAATAACGTCGGCTAGCGCATCGCGGTCGGCCTTCGGCCATTTTTTAACATCAGCGACTGCCATGATGACGGGGCTCAAACGATGCCACATCAGCTGTTCATCGGCCGTCCAGTCGGAGACTGAATCGACGCCCAGCGCCGCCGCCAATTCCCGGGAACAACGCCGTGTACCTTCTTCCCGTTGCGAGCCAAAGCGTTGCGATACGTAGTCCAGCACGCCGAGGCTGATCGAATCGGTGCACACCATCGGCAAGATATCCTGTCTTTTGCGAGCGAGCGAAAAGTACAGTGGATAATTGGCGAGGCGTCGCAACGTGTTTTTGCTGCTGCGATAACCTTGCTTCTGCGCTTTTCGAAGTTCCGTATTCGCCAACTTGATCGCCTCGCTATCGCGCGGACGAAATCCCATGCGCACATAGAACCACCACGCGCCGGAATCGATCGCTTCTTCGTTGTCGGCGCCGATCTGGTAACTGTCGACGGAAAATGTGTCGGCAGCGAACAACTTGTGAAAGGTTGCAAGTACGCTCGCGTACAGTTCCGTCGTTTCCGCTCCGCGAAAGGTCGGAAACAGGTTAAATGCGATCTGGCAGGATCCAAACAGGCCGGTGCCCGTGCCGTAGCCAACGACGACGCCATTTCTGAGCAACAGGTAGCCGTACTCACTTTCCAGCAAGTAGCGCTTTACCGGCAACATGCCGATGAGCACGATTTGGATTCCGTGTCCGCAATGCACTCGCATCACGTCATCGGCGCTTGCGTAGGCGAAGGCGTCGAGATCACGCGATCGCGCGACCATTGCGCTCTTGGCAAGATCCACCAGGCGTATTGCCTGCCTGCGGTTCACGCTTTCGATGCGAATTCGCCTCTGCGCAGCCTGTCGAAGATCAACGGCATCTCGCTTGATGTTGCGCTGCTGGAACTCAATAACTTTCGGCCTGAGGTACTCCTGCGTGCGTGTCGGGGTTGTGGCGGATGTGGCCAAATAGAACGGAATATCGAGTTCGTCATACACACTATCCAAAACCGACTCGGCGGCACCTCGCGCTGCAAATAGGCGAATCAGGAAAACCGCATCGGTTTCATCATCGCTGCGCATCCGATCGATCCACTCAGGTGCGCCGTATATGTACTGCTGCAACGCGCCTCGTTCACTGAAGAGCGCCAGGCTTTCAAGCGTCCTGGAAAGCCGATCCTTGGTCTCGAATTGCTCCCAATCGATGTGCAAGGAATCACCGCAACGTTGCGCCAGCCATAGCGCCGTCGCCCGGTAAAATCGAAAACGGATGTCGGTCCCGTCAATTCCAGAGTCTTCCAGCGCGCCGGCAAATCTGGTGAGATCTGGCCGGCCGGAAAAATTCTTCAGCATCCGGTTAACAGTTGCCAGTAGTTTCGGATTGTCTGGCCAGGCACGCGAGAAACACAATGTCTCATGCAGACGTCGAACCTCGGCGGCGCGCCCCAACGACTTGTGCTCGAGCTCCGTAAGCAGGTGCAGCTTCTCGCTGGCCGCGTGTGCACCGAACTTTTCGCGTAACGATTCCAGGCGCTCGAGCTTTGTTCGAAGAGAAGCCATACTTACCTCTGCCGGTGTCGCGCAAACGGCATACGCTAATTGCGCGGTGAGTCCATTTGACTATCTGCGCATGAACAGTGCAACGCGTCTGGCACCCGGGGCCGGTCCGCCGCTGACCGCACCGCCCATCTATTACGT
>JAOTUU010000284.1 GCA_029863705.1 Gammaproteobacteria bacterium | reverse complement strand
TCCTGCACTACCTGAAGTTACTCGGCGTCGATGTACTCGAGCGTTGCCGGTCGATCAGCGGAATTTGAGGCACGCTGGCTTCAGATCATGGAATTCAGTATCCACAGCAAAGCAACGCAGGCGACAAAAAAGACCAGTAGTCCGTAGCTGGCTTTGTCGATGCGGCCCGACACGACGTACCAACCGTCCTGCATGGTGGGCAGCCCCTGGTCCTCGTATTCTTGGAGTTGCCCTTTGACGCTGAAGGGCGACCAGTCTTTCTGAAACCCGTCGAGCAACACGCTCGCAACCCAGCCGACCGAAATGCTGATTGCGCCCCCGAGCGCACAATACCAGGGCCACGCGATGTTCATGTAGTACTCGATGTAGGCCAGTGACAGGAAGCCGGCAACAACGCCGATAAGCAACCCTCTCTCGGTCGTATGCTTGGAGAAGAAGCCTAGACCAAACATCGCGAGCTTGGCACCGACAAAAAACGAGCCGATCTTGCTCAGTACTTCAATGACAGAACCGCCGCTCCTGGTGAACATGATTGCGGGAACAACCATAAGAACCGCCCACATGAATGTGAACCAGCGAGACGCCGTAAGATAATGCTCCGGCGATGCGCCCTTTTTGAAAAACTTCTCGTAGAAATCAAGCGTCGTTACGGTTGCCATCGAGTTGAGGCTCGAGTCCAGGCTGGACATCGACGCAGCGACGATCGCAGCCGTCACAATACCCATCAGCCCCGGAAATCCCATGGAAGCGACAAATTCGAGCACGATCAGGTTCTCATTGTCGAACGGCTTGCCGCCGTAGTAACCATAAAACAGGATGCCCAGGCCAAAGAACAGGAAAAAGACGAAGAACGCGACGTAGCCCATCATGATGTACGCTTTTTTGGCGTCGCCAATCGACTTGGCGGCCAGTGTTCGCTGCACCATCATCTGGTTCACACCGTAAACGACCACGTGGTAAATCGACATCGCGACGATACCTGTCCAGATAGTCCCGACCTTGGCCGGATCGAGTGTCGTTTCGAAGGGATTGGTCTTACCGATTTCTTTCAATGAATGCAGGGTGTCAAGCAGACCGTCAGGAAGTTCGCCGGCAAGCAGGAAAAGCGTAATGAAAGCACCGAGAAACAGGATGCCTGTCTGAATGACATCGGTCCAGATGACGGCCGCAATGCCGCCAAGCATCGTATAGGTCACGGCGACAACGGCAACAATCATGATGGCCGTAACGACATCGATACCAGTTATGAATTCGAGCACCAGCGCCGTCGTGTACAGCATTATCCCCGAGTACGCCACATTGCCGAACAGAAACACGCCCGACATCACGGTTCGCGATGTCAGGCCAAAACGTCGTTCGAGGTAGTCAAATATCGATGCACAACCACTGTTATAAAAGAACGGCAGAAACAGTGTAATGACGATGAAAATTGCGATCGGGTAATTGATGTGAATAAAAATTACGGAGAAACCATCGGTGTACGACCAGGCCGGGCCGCCCAGAAACGTCAGAGCACCAATGTAGGTCGCAATCACGGAAACGCCAATGGCCCACCATGGCGTTGTGCGCTGACCGACAAAGTAGTCCTCAGCCGTATGAACCCGCTTGCTCAGAAAAAAGCCGAGTACCAGGTTGCCAATGATGTAGGCGATCAGGATCGTCCAGTTCAGCACGCCGAAATTACTCATGTGTACTGAGCTCGATGTTCTCGATCAGAGGCCCGAGGTACTTCTCGTATTTCTTCCATGCCGCGAGCCTGTCCTTATAGATTGGCTGCCTGACCTGGCTGGCGCTCGGCGTCTTAACCAGACGCTTGGTCTTGTGGTATTCAAGCACGCCCTCTTCGAACGGCAGAGCCAGGAAGTCCAGCATGCGGCGGCTTTGTGTCTCAATATTCGCGACAGTGTCCTCGTATCGCATATTGAGGATCCGGCCCGGGAACATCTCATGCCAGCTTTGCATGAATCGCCAGTAGCGCGTGTAGTACTTGCCTAGCGCTTCGAGACTGTGCGCGTATGTTTGCTTTTCATCGAATGGCATTCGATGAATGGAGAAGCAATTGGCAACCGGGTCGCGATGGCAGTGAATGAACTTCGCTTCGGGCAGCGCCAGGCCAAGCATGCCAATGTACTGGAAGTTGAGCGGCGTCTTGTCCACCACGTACCTTGCTGCAAGGTTCTCGTCCGAGTGGCGCGCCATGTAACTCTTGCCCAGTTCGGCATATTGCTCCGCGGACAGCAGCTTCATGTTGTCCGGGAATTTCTCGTTTGTGATGTCGCGGATTTTGTGCGCCGTATCGTAGGCATAGCTCAATTCACCGGCGCCGGCGACGGCACTGTGACTTGCCAGTATTTGCTCCGTCAGGCTGGTTCCGGAGCGAGGCATACCCAGGACGAACACAGGGCGTGGGTCGGCATGTCCCGGACGGTTCCCGAGACGCTCCAGTGAGGAGCGCGCGCTTTCGACGATCGACTCGATGTATTGCGCTGTATCTTTGTCATCGTAGGGAGTGCTCTCCGCCTTTATGCGATTAGCGGCAGCGAGATTCGCGAACGCATCATCGTATTGCTCGCGCTGCTCGTACGCGCGATACAAACCAAATCCGAGGTACATTCTGGAATTGTCGTTCAAGTCGGTACGTTCGCTGAGGGCACGCATGGCATCGAACTCCTCATCCGTACCCTGCCGTCCCCGGATTTGCGACAGGTAGTAGTGAGCCACGGTCATCTCGGGCGACGTCTTGATCGCAGCAATGAAGCTCTCTGCCGCATTCTCGCGGTTCCCCATTTGCTCATTCAATACACCTTGAACCAGGAGCGCTTCCGGATTCGCGGGTTCGAGGTTCAACGCGAGTTTGAGGGTTTGCAGCGCCTCATCGGGCGCATCCATATCCCGTTGAACCTTCGCCATGTTTATCAGCGCGGCAGCATACTTGGGGCTCAATTCGGTTGCGCGCCGGTATTCCGCCAGGGCGTCCTCATATCGTGCTTGTGCGAGGTAAATGTCGCCGCGGTTGTTGTAAGCCTGCGCCAGACACGGGTCCAATTCAATTGCGCGACCAACGGCTTTCAGCGCCGGTTTTTGTTGACCAGTTTCATTCAAAGCCGCCGCCAGGTTGCTCCAGCATTCGGCGAAGTTACGATTCAGCTGCAGTGCGCGTTCGTAGCTCCGAATAGCTTCTTTCGGTTTATCGATAACGCGCAATACGTTGCCGAGATTGTTGTGCACATCCGGATTCTCTGGATCAAGATTTATCGACTCTCGAAAGTGAGCAATTGCTTTCTGAGCGTCACCGAGGTCTTTATAGGCCAGACCGATGTTCGTGTGAGACTGTGGATTATCAGGAACCTGGCGCAATGCTCGTGTGATGTACTCGACCGCCGCATCAGACCGAAGCGAATTGACACACAGCATGCCGAGCAGATTCAGCGCATGGATATTATCTTCTTCCGCATCAAGAACCTGCTTGTACAGACGCTCGGCCTGATCCGAATCACCGGACTGCTGCGCCTGGTAACCCGCCTCGAGCTTTCGCATTAGTTCATCAGGCATATCACTGTCTTTGTAGTCACACCGGCATTAATGAAGAAAGCCTCGCACAGGGCGAGGCTTTCGACAACCGGGCTGATTCTATCCGCGCGGCTTTTCTTCTCGGGGATGATCAGAAGTTATACGCGAGGCGAACCCCCCAGGTGAGTGGATTATTGAAATCCGCAACGGCGCGACCCTGACTAAACTGATCGCCGCCAACCTGGACGATTTCGTCGGTCGCGTTCAGGACATACCCCTGCACTGACAATGGCAGGCTCTCCGAATACCAGGTTGCCCTGAGATCCACCGTCGTATACGCATCCTGCTTCGTAAAAAAGTACTCGATGTTCGTGGTCTTGTAGTCGGCCGAGTGGTACAGGTAAATACCTGGCACGAAACGGCCCTTGTCACCGAAGTCCATATCGTAGGTCG
>JAOTUU010000283.1 GCA_029863705.1 Gammaproteobacteria bacterium | reverse complement strand
GTAGTGGCCGTCGCGGTACTGGCTATAGTGACTGTCGTGACAATCGCGTGGCTGCTTTTTCGACAGTCCAATGCGAGTGCACGAGCGCGTTCATCGTCCTATTCGACCATCGTCGTGCCGTTCTTGTTTGCCTTCAGTTATATGATCTTCCTGTTGCTATCCCGAAGTCGGCAGACCATTGATCTCGACACTCGCATGCTGAGTGTTGCCGTACCGTTTCTGCTAATTGGGCTGTTAGGTGTTTACCAACAGCTTTCGATGCGCACCCGAACCAGTTTGGCACTATTACCCTTTCTGCTGCCGGCCTGCGCGTTTGCGATTAACGCGATCAACACGCACGCGAGCATCCTGAAAGGCTGGCATGAGGTCGGAGAACCTGGGTCAGTGCTGGGTTTGACGTATCGATCAATGACCGGACGCCAGCTGGATTCCTTACGCGGCATCAAAGAGCATTTTCCGCCCAACGCCGGGGACCTGGTGCTGACGGACATTACCCGACCTATCGTCGTTGGTTACCTGTTTCCATCCTCCGATGTTCGACAGATCGCGAATGAGGCGAACGAACTGAATTTCGCTGCCCTGGACACCCTGCTGCACAGACAAGGTATTGCGATTATTGGCAGCACAGCCTGGTCGCAGACGCTGGCCAGAGGTCTTGAAGGACGTGCCAGCTTCTATAAGACTGATGGCCGAACCGGTGGCCCGGAATTCATAGTCATCAAACTGCCTGTCGACGCCCCATGATCACGATTGTGTGCCCCTGTTATAACGAAGGCGATGTCATCGAGACATTCGTCAGCCGGCTAATTGGCGCGCTCGGGTCTGAGTTGTCAGATTTTGAGCTCGTCTGTATCAACGACGGCAGCACGGACAACACTTTGCCCAAACTGCTGGCGCTCAAGGAGGGGCCATTACCCCTGCGGATCATTGATCTGTCACGGCGTTTCGGCAAGGAGGCGGCCCTTGCCGCCGGCCTCGACCACGCAAACGGTGAGGCTGTCATCGTTATTGACGCCGATTTGCAGGATCCGCCGGAACTCATTCCAAAACTGGTTGCTACATGGCGAGAGGGCAACAAGGTCGTCGTTGCGCGACGCAGCGACCGAAGCGCCGATACTTTGATGAAGCGGCAGTTGGCGCGCGCTTTCTATCGTCTGCACAACCTGATTTCCAAGCCCGGGATACCACTGGATGTTGGCGACTTTCGCCTGCTGGATAGAGAAGTCGTAGACGTACTGTGCAAATTGCCCGAGCGGCAGCGTTTTATGAAGGGCCTTTTTAGCTGGATCGGATTCGAGTACGCGGTTGTTGATTACGTTCGAGAAAAGCGAGCCAGCGGCAGAACGAAGTTCAGTTGGTGGCGTCTTTGGAATCTGGGTCTCGAGGGAATTACGAGTTTCAGCACAGCCCCACTCAGAGTCTGGACTTACGTGGGCTTTCTAATTTCTACCGTAGCGTTCATATACGGCGGATATATTGTCGTACGCACGTTGGCGTACGGAGTTGACGCGCCCGGGTATGCGTCGCTGTTGACAACAGTTCTCTTTCTGGGCGGCGTGCAACTAATAAGCCTCGGCGTGATTGGCGAGTATATCGGCCGCATCTACATGGAAAGCAAGGGTCGTCCAATCTACGTCGTACGTCGAGAACTTTGATTTCCGCGCAATTTGGCGTGATTTCGTGGTCGAATCCGACATTAAAGGGGTCGGAGCCGATTCTGGCCATTGGATCCGCCCCCTGACCGTAATGGACGGGGAGCCGTGCCAAGCGCTTGTATTGCAACCGCTACACTGGTATAAAGTTTCGCTCTCTGCCCGCCTGTCGCGGGCAACTTTTAATAAAATCAGAGACTTAACGTAATGTCTAAGGTTTGCCAAGTGACTGGGAAGCGGCCGCAGAGCGGCAACAACGTATCCCACGCAAAAAACAGAACCCGCCGTCGCTTTCTGCCGAATTTGCAGAACAAGCGCTTCTGGATCGAATCCGAGAAACGCTATGTGCGTCTGCGCGTGTCACATAAGGGCGTGCGGATCATCGACAAGCACGGTATCGAGAAAGTCCTGGCCGACCTGCGTGCCAGCGGACAGCGCGTTTAATCGCCCGAGGATTCGACTATGCGTGACAAAATCAAACTCGTTTCCAGTGCCGGTACCGGACACTACTACACGGTAACCAAGAACAAGCGCCTCCATCCTGAAAAGCTGGAGACCAAAAAGTACGATCCGACGATTCGGAAGCACGTGCTGTACAAGGAAGCCAAGATCAAGTAGCACCGCTCCAAACAGAATTGGAAAAGCCCCGCTCGACGGGGCTTTTTATTAGGGCACAATAAGGTATGCCCGAACTACCCGAAGTTGAAACCAGCCGCCGTGGCATCGAGCCACATATCGTCGACACGACCATCTCGCGCGTCGTCATTCGTGAGCGAAGCCTGCGCTGGCCCGTTGCAAAAGACGTAGACCGCAACCTGCCGGGCCAGACGGTGACATCGGTGGGTCGCCGCGCAAAATACCTGCTCATCAATACACAGACGGGCTCGGCAATTCTCCATCTCGGCATGTCGGGCAGTGTCTGCATTGTCGACCGTGACACGCCGGCGGGCGTCCACGACCACGTCGACATCGAATTCACCTCGGGACTGATGTTGCGCTACCGCGATCCCCGTCGCTTCGGCTCCCTCCACTGGAGCAGGAACCCGCTTTCACACCCGCTGCTGAAGGAACTCGGACCGGAGCCGCTCGGCGACGAATTCGACGGCAACTACCTTTGGCAAAGATCACGCGGCCGCAAAGTCAGCATCAAGCAGTTCATTATGAATGCCCACATCGTCGTCGGCGTTGGCAACATTTACGCAAGCGAATCACTGTTCATGGCCGGCATCAATCCACGGCGTGCGGCCGGGCGAATCGCCGCGCATCGCTACGATGCGCTGGCCAACGCAATCAAGGAAATCCTGAGCAGGGCCATCATGGCCGGCGGCACAACGTTGCGTGATTTTTACGGTGGCGACGGCGAGGCGGGGTACTTTCAACAACAGCTGGAAGCCTACGGTCGAGAGGACGAGCCCTGCCGACGCTGCAATACACCGATTACAGCGATCGTTCAGGGGCAGCGTTCAACCTACTACTGCAAGAATTGCCAAACCTGAGTCAGGTGCGCCCGCAGCGCTCCAGCAAGGCCTGCTTCACATCGGCAGACACAAACTCCGCTACGTCGCCGCCCAGGGAAGCAACCTCGCGCACGAGGCTTGAAGAAATGAACGTGTATTTGTCCGTCGGCGTCAGGAATACCGTCTCCACTTCATCGGTCAAGTGGCGGTTCATGTTGGCAAGCTGAAACTCGTACTCGAAATCCGAGACAGCCCGCAGACCGCGGATGATAACGGCAAGGCCATGCTCGCGGGCAAAATCAACCGTGAGGCCTTCGTAGCCGGTGACCTCGATATTCTTGATAGTGGACAGCGCTGACTCGGCCAGCTCGACGCGCTCGCCAAAAGTAAACATCGGAGCCTTGGACCCTGGATGAGCCGCGATAGCAACCACGACCTTGTCGTAAAGGCGGGCCGCCCTGCGCACGAGGTCTTCGTGTCCGAAAGTGATCGGATCGAACGTGCCGGGATACATTGCGGAGACTTTCATCGATTGCGTCCTGTCATGTCTATTGCCGAACCAGCATATAACGGACGTTGCCGGCCGTCTTGTTCTTTAGTACTTCCCAACGCTTTGGCAGCCGGGGTTTCGCTTTGGATCGGTCCTGCTCAATATAGATGCAGGCGTCATTTGCCAGCATTTCTCGTTCGGCCAGCAGTCGACACACTTCGTCGATCATATCGGTCGCGAACGGTGGGTCCAGAAACACCAGGTCAAAACGTTCGACATTCTCGCCATTAAGATAGTCCAGTGCGTCCATTTGCCGGACGACCGCTTCTTCCGCGCCCAGTGTCTCGATGTTGGCGTTCAGCGCGTTG
>JAOTUU010000282.1 GCA_029863705.1 Gammaproteobacteria bacterium | reverse complement strand
CTCCCCGCCATTCTCGCAGTCGTGCTTGGCATTCTCATTCCCGGTGTCGCTTATGGTCGATTCGGCCTGATGGTCAGCGTCGGCACGATCGCCGCGCTCTGGATAATGTTTACATCGGCTATCGGGCCGCTGCGCTCATTGCGACGCGCTCACGGCACGCCAGGAATAACACGTTCGGCGCTGGGTATGTCGGTTGCACATTTCGGTGTGGGCCTGTTCGTTCTTGGCGTTACACTCGTGTCAGCTTTTAATATTGAAACAGATATGTCGATGCGCTCGGGGCAGACGCTGGATGCCGCGGGCTATCAATTTGAGTTGCGCGAGTTGCGGCAGGTTCAAGGACCGAACTATTCAGCCGTTGAAGGCTCTGTAGAAGTTCGTCGAGACGGAGAGTTTGTCGCCGAAGTTCGACCGCAGAAACGTCAGTACCTGGTGCAGAAAAACTGGATGACTGAGGCCGATATCGTCGTAGACTGGAACAGGGACCTGTTCGTCGCACTGGGCGATCAAATCGGAAAAGATACATGGAGCGTCCGTATCCAGTACAAACCGATGATTCGATTCATCTGGTTCGGTGCACTCGTCATGGCATTGGGCGGCTTGCTGGCCGCTAGCGATCGTCGTTATCGCAGACAGGAGCAGTAATGTCCCGTTTTCTAATTCCAATGGTTGTGTTCGCTTTGCTGATAGCGATTTTCGTTGTCGGTCTTGGGCGCGATCCCAGCCAGTTGCCGTCACCACTGTTGGAAAAGCCCGCGCCACAGTTTGATCTGCCATCGCTGCTCGATCCTGAGCAGAGAGTCACTACTCAGGACTTCAATGGTGAGGTGGCGTTAGTAAATGTCTGGGCAACCTGGTGTGCGGGTTGTCGCCAGGAACACGATTTCCTGATGCAGTTGTCCAAAGCGGGCGTACTTCCAATTTATGGTCTTAACTGGCGCGACAACGGACCGGATGCGCGTCGTTGGTTGCAGCAATTGGGTGACCCATACGTGGCCACCGCATATGACCAGGATGGTCGCGTCGGCATTGACTGGGGCGTTTATGGCGCGCCGGAAACATTTCTGATCGCAGCAGACGGAACTATCCTTTACAAGCAACTCGGGCCGTTGAGTTGGGGGTTGTGGGAGGAAAATTTCGTTCCGTTGTTAGAAGGACAGGAGCAATTGCAATGAGAAAACTCCTTGGCATGCTCACGTTGCTGGCAATGTCCATGCCTGCGGTGGCAATCGACGATAGCGAGGCATTCGATGACCCTGAGCTGCAGGCGCGCTACGAGGAGATCGTCTCGGAAGTGCGTTGTCTGAAATGTCAGAACCAGACTATTAAGGACTCAAACGCGTTTCTCGCTGGTGATTTACGGCGTGAAATCCGTCGCATGCTCGAAGAAGGGCTGTCAGACGACGAAATCTATGACTTTCTCGTCGATCGCTACGGTGAGTTCGCGTTGTACCGGCCTCGAGCAAGCGGCAAGACACTCATACTCTGGATTGCACCAGGGCTCTTGCTGCTCGGCGGCATCGTCGTCTTGGGTGGGGTCTTGCGTAAACGGATGAATATGCCAATCGACGAGGACGGAGCCTGATGACTCTCTGGATAGTTTTTGCGGTCTTGACCCTGGCAGCGATTGGCTTCGTTGTGACACCGCTGTTCCGGCAGCAGAAGAAACTGACGCCAGTCATTATTGTCGCCATCGTGGTCGTTGTTGGGATATCGGCTGGCCTCTATCAAAGAAACGGTACTCCGGATGCACCGCCAGGCGGCAGCGAGATCGCCGCAGTTGACGATATGCTCGTCGGCCTGGCACAGCGGCTCGATAGCAATCCTGATGATCTGGAAGGTTGGGTATTGCTGGGCCGGTCTTACATGTCGGTCGGCAATTTCGAGGGCGCGATAGCGGCTTTTGAGCGTGCCATAGTGCTTGATGGGGGAGAGGATGCCACAACGTTGGTGTCGCTCGGCGAGAGCTTGCTGGCGGGTACCGGCGGCGCGATAGAGGGTCGTATTGCATCGCTGTTCGAAAGCGCTTTGGAAATTGATGCAAACAATCCGCAGGCCTTGTTTTACGGTGGCATCGGCGCGTTCAATCAAGATAACCCGGAGCTTGCGGCTATTCGCTGGGAGAGGTTGCTTGGCCTGAATCCACCGGCCGAAATAGAAGGCATATTGCGCCAGCGCATCGCTGAGTGGCGCGGCGAACCTGTCGCCGAATTGCCGCCAGATCATCCACCGCTCGAAGCAGCACCCGCAGCAGAGCAAGCCCCGCCGCCCATTGAGCAGCCGGGTGCCATAATTAGCGCCGCAGTGTCCATTGCCGCTACTGCGAATGTGCCGGCCAATGCGACGGTTTTCATCATTGCTCGCGACCCGGCCCAACCGTCTCCGCCAATCGCCGTCAAACGCCTCAACACATCGGAGCTGCCGACGACGGTCAATCTCTCAGATGGGGACTCGATGGTCCAGGGCCGGTCTCTGTCGGGATTCGCCGACATAGAAATTATCGCGCGCGTATCGGCATCCGGCCGGCCAACGCAGCAATCCGGCGACTGGTTTGGTGTGCAGGTCATCAAACCGGCCGAGAACAAGAACGTAGCGCTATTGATAGACCAGCAGGTGCCCTAGACTGGCGCAGCTGATGGCACTGCCCGAAATCCTCAAGAACAGGCTGCGTATTCCCCTGATTGGTGCGCCGATGTTTATCGTGTCGCAACCCGAGTTGGTCATTGCTCAATGCAAGGCCGGGATTGTCGGCGCATTTCCGGCGCTCAATGCGCGGCCACAAGCGGCACTCGATGACTGGCTCCGGCAAATCAAAAACGCGCTGGCAGAATACTCGAGTGAAAATCCGGACGCGCCGGTTGCACCGTACGCCGTGAATCAAATCGCACACGCGAGTAACGACCGCCTGCAGGCCGACATGGAAGTATGTGTGCGGCATGAGGTACCTATAATCATCACCAGCTTGCGGCCGCCCGAAGATATCGTGCAAGCCGTGCACAGCTATGGCGGGCTCGTTTTTCACGATGTTATTAGTCTGCGCCATGCGCGCAAAGCGATCGAACAGGGTGTCGACGGGATCATCGCCGTCTGTGCCGGTGCCGGTGGCCATGCCGGGCCGTTAAGTCCTTTCGCATTACTTAAGGAAATTCGACAGGAATTTGACGGCACGATAATTCTTTCCGGCTGCATGACGAGCGGTAGCGATGTACTCGCCGCCCAAGCGATGGGCGCTGACCTGGCGTACATGGGCACGCGATTTATTGCGACGCAAGAAGCGGCGGCCGTACCGCAATACAAGGAGATGATTGTCGAGAGCAAGGCGTCCGATATCGTCTACACCAATTTGTTCACGGGAGTACACGGCAGCTATCTCAAAGGTAGCGTTATTAACGCCGGCATGGATCCCGACAACCTGCCGGACGGTGAAAGGTCCAGCTTGAATTATGCGAAGCGAAGCAAAGAAGATGCCAAAGCCTGGCGCGATATCTGGGGTGCAGGACAGGGCGTTGGCAATATCGATGATATTTTGCCGGCCTTCGATCTCGTCCTGCGGATGGAAGCGGAGTACATCGAGGCGCGCCAGCGGCTTGCGCTGGGATAGACAATGAGGATTGTCGCTCTATCGTATTTATTTGTGGCCGTTGGCGGCGCGCTAGGCGCGATGGCGCGGTTCGGCCTGAACGTCTTTTTGCAGCGGGATATTTCAGTTCCATGGGGCACCCTGAGCGCGAACTTACTGGGTTGTCTCGCAATGGGTGTTATCGCGCAGCTTGTTGCAACCTCGGCGTGGTTTAACGATGCGGGAATCGTGCCGGATCAGTACCGCTTGCTATTCGCGATAGGCTTTTGCGGCAGTTTCACGACTCTGTCGGCTATGGTTATGGAACTGCACACCATGCTGCAGCGAAATGAAATCCTGAATTCTTTTTCGTATGTGATGGTCACCATGCTTGGTGGGTTTGCCTGTTTCTGCC
>JAOTUU010000281.1 GCA_029863705.1 Gammaproteobacteria bacterium | reverse complement strand
AACGCGCTCGCTGCGGTTGCGGCGGCGCAGTCGGCCGGCGTAAGTCTGGAGCAAGCGCTGCATGCCTTGTCCCGGTTTGAAGGCGTGAAGCGACGCATGGAGCGAACGGCTACCGTCGGGAATATCGCCATCTACGACGACTTCGCCCATCACCCGACGGCGATTCGTCGAACGATTGCCGCGATGAAGCGACGTTATCCAGCGCAGCGTATCGTTGTCGCGATCGAACCTCGCTCCAATACGATGAAGCTGGGTGTGCACAATGAAACACTGGCACAGTCTCTTGATTCGGCGGATGTCGTGTGGATGTTCGAGCCGCCGGACGTAAATGCCGATTTTGTTGGTTCGCTAGCCCCACTTGGCGACAGGCTGCGAATGTTCAAGGACTACGACAAGCTCGTGTCAGATATGGCGACCAAGGTTTTGTCGGGTGACCAGGTCATTTTTATGAGCAACGGCGGCTTCGGATCGGCGCGCCAGACGCTAACGGCCGTTTTGCAGAGGACCCGAAGCGGCTAGATTCTGCGCGTCTATACTTGTTGGATATGCCGTCAAGAAGGTTGATTCGTGCAGGTACCTTTATTTCCGCTGAACACCGTGCTGTTTCCGGGCGGGCCCTTGCCACTCAGGATTTTCGAGCCACGCTACCTGGATATGGTCAGTACGTGCCTCAAGGGCGACGGACCGTTCGGCGTGTTGCTCATTCGCGAGGGCGGTGAATCCGGGCCGGCTACAACACACAGCATAGGAACACTGGCACGCATCACGGATTGGTATCAGGGTAGTGACGGCCTACTGGGTGTAACCGCTGTCGGTGAGACGCGTTTTCGTCTCTTGGCCAGCCACCGCGAAGCCAACGGGCTCAATATTGGTGATGTGGAATTATTGCCAGACGAAGCGCCCGTGCCATTGCCTGACGAGTGCCGGGCAATGTCGGGCATCCTTAACAGCGTGCTTGACAATCTGGGGCGCCTGTACGATTCAATTGAGCGCAGGATGGACGATGCAAACTGGGTTACCTGTCGCTTTGTCGAAATACTACCTATCGATCTTGAGCAGAAGCAGATTTGCCTGGAAACATGCGATACAGCACAGCGTTTGCGGATAGTGCAAGAGCTGCTCGACCTGTAATTGGCCTGGCAGCATATCGGGTTGATACGCCATGAGTGCCATGAGGCCTATCTGCCATGTTCAGAAGCGTCGGTTGAGCTACAGCTTCTGAGCCATCACTTTTGCGGCGGCGGCGAGAGTTTGCTCTAGCTCGTCGTTGCCGTGAGCGGCTGAAACAAACCCGGCTTCATAAGCCGAAGGAGCGAGGTAAATGCCTTCCGCAAGCATGCCATGGAAAAATAATTTGAATCGATCGACGTTTGCCGCGGAAACCTGAGAGAAGCTTCGAACCGGGCCGCTGTCCGTAAACACAAAGCCGAACATTCCGCCCGCCTGCTCGACAGAGAGCGGGATACCGGCATCGTGTGCCGCAGCGGCCAGGCCATTGACCAGCTGTTGGGTGCGTTCACCCAACGCCTCGTAAAACCCGGGTTGATCAATTTGCTCAAGAGTTTCGAGGCCGGCCGCCATGGCAACAGGATTGCCGGAAAGCGTGCCCGCCTGGTAAACAGGCCCATCGGGTGCAATGCTGGCCATGATGTCTGCGCGACCGCCAAATGCTGCGGCCGGCATACCACCGCCAACGATCTTGCCGAGCGTTGTCAGGTCAGGTTGGATGCCAAACAGTGATTGCGCGCCACCTTTGGCAACACGAAATCCAGTCATTACCTCATCCAGTATCAACACGGCGCCGGCGGCCGTGCATTGCTCGCGGAGGGTTTCAAGAAATCCCGCTACCGGTGGCACCATGTTCATGTTGCCGGCGATCGGCTCAACGATGACGCACGCGACATCATCGCCAAACTCGGAAAACGCCTCGCGTACAGCCGCGGTGTCGTTGTAGGCCAGCGTGATCGTGTGCTCGGCAAGTCCGGCGGGAACACCCGGTGAACTCGGCACGCCGAGAGTCAGGGCTCCGGAACCGGCTTTGATCAATAGAGAATCGGAGTGCCCGTGGTAGCAGCCCTCGAATTTGATGATCTTGTCACGGCCGGTATGCCCTCGAGCCAGGCGGATGGCACTCATCGTTGCCTCGGTGCCGGAGCTGACCATGCGCACCTTTTCAATCGAAGGCATCAGTGAGCAGATCTTCTGCGCAAGGCGCGTTTCCAGTATGCAGGGGGCGCCGAAACTCAAACCGTTTTGAGCGGTCTCGATAACGGCGCTTATGACGGCCGGGTGCGCATGGCCGAGGATCATTGGCCCCCAGGAACCAACGTAGTCGATATATCGACGTCCGTCTTCGCCCTCAAGCCACGCACCCCTGGCGCTTTTGAAAAATATTGGATCGCCGCCGACTCCGGCAAATGCGCGTACCGGCGAATTAACTCCGCCGGGAATTACTTGTTGTGCTTCAGAGAACAGGCTCATCGTTTACCCAGATTAATTCGTGCTCAAATCGGCCGCCAGTGTACAAGTTGATGCGGCGATACGCAGGAGGATTGTCATCGACGGCGAAAGTGTCGCTGCCCGGAGTGAATTGGCGGCACGTCGATGGGGTACCGATGATCGTAATACCGTTGTGTTCTGTTTCACTGGCTTGATGTACGTGCCCGAAAAGCGCCAGCTTGACGGTGCCGGACGCCGACATCCGGGCGAGGAATTCGTCTGCATTAGCCAGCCCAACCGAATCCAGCCATTTGCTGCCCATCTGAACAGGCGGGTGATGCAGACACACCATGACGTGAGGCATGTCTGAACGGTCAATTTCCGAGTCGAGTCGATCGAGTTCGGTGGCAACGACGTGGCCGCCGGCTTTTCCGGCGACGCAGCTGTCGATCCCGGCGATGAGCCAGTTGCCAAGCTCAATTGACATGCAGTAGTTAAAGTTATGATCAGCCAGCACTTCTTGCATGACGGCGCGTACGTCATGATTACCGGGTACGCAATACACAGGCAATGCCAGCGCACCGAGTAACTCGCAAAAGTGCCGGTAGGCACCCGCGCTGTCATCCTGAACAATGTCACCCGTCGAAATGACGATATCGGCGCGCCACCCACTATCCCGGTAGTGGTCGAGGGCCGCGGTCAGGGACTCGTAAGTCACGGTACCGCGCAGCTCGCCTGCGGTATCGGCAAACAAGTGCGGATCCGTCAGGTGCAGGATCCGCAGTGGCTCAGATGCATTTTCGATGAGCTGTGACCTCGCGCGATATCAGTACCTGTAATGGTCCGGCTTGTAAGGGCCTTGCTTGTCGACACCAATATAGTCGGCTTGTTCGTCGGTCAGTTCAGTAATGTTTGCGCCGATTCGCTCAAGATGCAGCCGCGCCACCTTTTCGTCAAGGTGCTTCGGCAGCACATAGACTTTCTTGCTGTAGTTATCAGAATTTTGCCAGAGCTCGATCTGTGCGAGCACCTGGTTGGTGAAAGAGTTCGACATCACAAAGCTCGGGTGACCTGTTGCACAGCCCAGGTTGACCAGTCGACCTTCGGCGAGAAGGATGATGCGCTTGCCGTCCGGGAAGATTACGTGATCGACCTGAGGTTTGATGTTCTCCCACTCGTACTGCTTGAGGTAAGCAACGTCAATCTCGTTATCGAAATGACCGATGTTGCAGACGATCGCCTGATCCTTCATGCGCTCCATCTGCGGGCCGCTGACAACGTGGTAGTTGCCCGTCGCCGTTACGATGATATCGGCCTGATCACAAACTTCGTCAAACCGAACGACGCGATAACCTTCCATCGATGCCTGCAATGCATTGATCGGATCGATTTCGGTTATCAGCACTGTCGCACCAAGGCCCCGAAGAGATTGCGCGCAGCCTTTGCCGACGTCGCCGTAACCACACACGACGGCGATTTTGCCGGCGATCATGACGTCAGTTGCACGCTTGATCCCGTCGACGAGCGACTCACGGCAGCC
>JAOTUU010000280.1 GCA_029863705.1 Gammaproteobacteria bacterium | reverse complement strand
ACCTCGCGCTTGATTCGCTGTCGTCGACAGCGAGTTCTTTTTCTTTTCAAGGTGTTACCGAGTTTTTCAACCCTTAAGAATACGCTTTTTTCGCTACAGTTGCGATGTCCAGGAGCCGTGCATCGGACCTGGCAATATGTACCAGCCATTACCCCAATACCTCGAATTCTCACGAACCAGCCTGGTACGGCTCGCTTTGGTCGCTGGTTCGGTGCAGGGCCCGTAGAGCTTGGTGCGAACGCACGGTACGAAATCACCGAGGTCGTCACCGAACAGCATGATTATTCTATGGGTCTTCGCAATGTGGTCTCGCCTGGCGATTTTCGCTCTGTCCCAGCCGCGTTCGTCGGACAACAGAACATGCGTGGTGTCAGTATCGATGCCGAGTTCGCCGATGTCGCGAATTATTGACTGTCGTTGCGGGCAGGGATCAACACTGCTGTCGACGGGCCTGCAAGGCCGGTTAGTTACAAAGAACACATCTACGCCAGCTGCGCGAGCTGCGGTGATGAACTCCACCACACCGGGTACTGGCTCTGCAATATGTTCGTCATTCCATTTCTCGAGCTTCGAGTTTGAGAATGGCCGCTCGAACGATATTTGAAATTTCGAGTTGTTCATTACCGTTTCATCGATGTCCAGAATCACCGCAGTCGGCAAGTTCCCTGCGTGTTGTTGGCCGGGGTGTGCACTCCACAATGGGTTTTCGTTAAACTCCACAAGCGAATCAGTGGCAGACTGGTACGCTTGTCTGGTCAGTGCCTCGTACTCAGCGGCATGGTTGACCCAGAGCAGACCCAGATCCCTACCCGGCGCGTGAGATGCCGACGTTGCACACGATGTACAAACGAGCATTGTAATGAAAACGAGAATTGAACGAAGCATGGCGAGAACCCTGTTAGTAGCAGCGTTGTTCCTGACGGCCTGTGCCGCGACCCCTGAGTTTACTGCAGAGAAAACCACAGGGCTTACCTTTATACACCTGAACGACACCTATCGAGTCGGCGCCGTCGAAGACGGCAAGCTCGGTGGATTTGGCCGCGTAGTTACGATGGTTCTGGAAGCACAGGCGGAGGGCAGGGACGTGCGCGTGCTGCACGGTGGCGACCTGCTTTATCCGTCACTCGAGAGCCAGTTGTGGAATGGACTGCAAATGGTCGAAGCGCTCAATTTTATCGACGCGCTTGCACCGGTGTATTTCGTGGCAGGTAATCACGAGTTCGACCGGCGCACGCCAGAGCACCTTGTCAATGCGCTTCGCGAATCCAGGTTCGACTGGCTCGGCGACAACTACCGCTTTGACACCGGGGATGCTGCTGCGAATGCAACGCTGCAATCAAGATTTACCTTCGATCATGACGGCAAAACCATTGGAATTTTTTCGCTGACATCGCATGTTGACGATGGCGGCAATGATCGCGACTACGTGCCAGTCGACAGGGACTATCTGGGTGTGGCGGAGCGCGTCATTGAAGATTTTGAATCGCAAGGCGTCGATCTGATTATCGGGCTGACTCACTTGTATATGGCGACCGATTTGAAGGTCGCGAAACTCAGGGAGAATCACCCGACACTGGCATTCGTCGTTGGTGGCCACGATCACGAGCCCGAATTCAGCGAACAGACTGAAACTTCTGCGGCCGTGATGAAAGGCGCATCCAACGCCAGGGCGATCTGGCGTATTGACGTCGATTTCGACGACGAAGGAGTTGGTCACATCGATGTCCACATGCTGAACCTCGGCCAGGGCGTCGCGATAGACGCTGACTACGAGCAAATAAACCAGAAATGGCGTGCTCGCTTACTGGAGCTGTACCCGTTTCTCGAGGCGAAGGTGGGAGAAGCTGCATTTCCGATGGACGCCACGGAGGAAACGACCCGGTCACAGGAAACGGCATGGGGGAATTTCATCGTCGACCAGATGCTTACGGCGTACGGGGAGCCGGCTGCAGATTTCGCATTCATAAACAGTGGCACATTACGAATTGACGACTTCATCGCCGACGACATCTCGTTTGAGGATATTGGCAGGACGTTCGGCTTTTCATCGTTCCTGCGTTACATGACGATCTCGGGCGCCGAGTTTCGGCAAGTCATGGAAGCAGGATATCGAGGCGCTGGTGGTAGTCAGGGTTACTTTCCACAAATTGCGGGTTTTCGCGTCTGCGTAGACCGCAGTCAGGCCGTTGGCCAGCGAATCGTCAGTCTGCAGCTGCCTGATGGCGACACATGGCAGGAGATCGACGCTGAGCAGGAGTACACACTCGTCGTTCCCGACTTTTTATATGGCGGTGGCGACGGCTACAAGCTGCCTCAGGAGCGCCCGGTGTCACGACCCGGGTCGGAACTTAAATACCTCGTGCTCGACGGCGTCTTGAGAGCTCAGGCCGAGGGCAGAGCAATTGGCGAAGCGGTCAGTGCAACAAACGCACGTTTGTTTGAACTCAGCCCGGACAACAAGGAATGCTTCACGCAATAAAAAAGGGCGGCCCGAAGGCCGCCCTTGATTTGGTCGCGGAATCAATCCTAGAAGTTATAGTTGAATCCAAAACGCAGAGCCCACAACGATGCGTCGGCCGAACGTGACTGACCTGCCGGGCTAAAGTCATCGAAACTGTACAGATCGTCAGAGAAGTCCCACGTTGTACCGTTGGGGTCTATATAGCTCGCTTCGACAATCGGGGCGGTCCGTGGGAAGCCCCGCTCTTTCAAAACTCCCCAATCGTCGTTTATCAGGTTGCCCAGATTCTCGATCGTGAAGTAGATCATGGCGTGGTGCTCTTCATTGAAGCCAGGTAGCTCCTGACTGATGCGCAGGTCAAATTTCGTCCACCAGTCGCCGTTTATGCTGTTCCGCGGCACGATCTGGCCACCGTACTTCATCAGACCGTTTGCCTGTGCGAAATCAAAGAATGCGTCCTGATCGAAGCCTGGACCGAATTGAACGAGCGGATCGCTCGGGCCGCTCGGCATGTACAGCAAGCTACGATCATCGGAGCCCCAGAAGAAGTTCTGGCGAATGAACATTTCCTGATCGTCGAACGTGTAGCTGTAAGGGCGTCCCTGATTACTTTGGCCAAACAACGAGAAACGGGTGGTGTTGTCGCCAAAGAAATCTTTCTCGTAACCGAGCCTGAGGATGAACCGATGCGGCATTGAATAATTGGATGTTGCCAGATCCGGATTGTTGTAGTCGGCAACACCAGCAAGTACCCAGTTCGAAAAGGCCACGGAGCTCGTCATCGGGCTGACGTCTTCGGAATCGGTGTACGCGTAACCGACGGTCCAGCTCACTCCCGAGTCATGTTCCTTGCTCAACGTCGCCGAGAAGCTAGTCCCCTTGCCGTCAGAACCCTTGACGTTGCCAAGGACAAAGTCCGAGGTGAATTGACGGCCGCACTCAAAAAGTCCTGTGCCAATTGGGTCCGTTGCGCAACCCGGCACGCTCCTGTCACCCTGGAAATAAACCGGCCTTCCATCAGGCGCCTCACTGAACTGGATAAGAGTTTCATCGCGATAAAGCGCTGAGTCCTTCGCCCTTGAGAAAATGAGGTCGCCACCAAGTACATAGCCGTCACCGAACAACCATGTGGCGCCGAGAGAGTACTTCCAATTGGACGGAATCTTGAAGTTCGGATCGACGCCATTCACGCCGCTATTTCCCGCCTGGCCCGTTACATACTCGATCTGCGCTTGCGGGGCATCGTATATCGGACGACCATTGCCATCTACGCCTAACGGGATCGTCGACAGGTTATCGGCAGGGGTCGTGTTCAGGCGCGACAAACCTGCATTGGACTCGCGGGACTGAATGACACTGAATCCATCATTGCTGTAGGCGTTGCTGAGCCATACGTTCGGATTGCCACCGCTGTATAGCCCCACGCCACCACGTACACTCAACGTGTCCGAGACGTCCCAGGTGAACCCGAGGCGCGGCTGAATCAGCGACTCACCGTCGAAATTTACGGCATTGCTGTATCCATTGCGAGCAATGAAGTTG
>JAOTUU010000045.1 GCA_029863705.1 Gammaproteobacteria bacterium | reverse complement strand
CTTGCTGGCCATCGCGGCCGCATCGAAGTCACCGACGACTGAGATAACGAGCCGATCGGCACCGACATAGTCGTCGTAATAGGCCTGAACCTCGCGATGCGAGATCTTCCCAAGGGAGGTCTCACTACCGTTTACCGCGGTGCCGTAAGGGTGGCCGTCAAAAAGAAAGGCGTTGCCGTAAGTTGAAATCAAACGGCGCGGGTCGTTGTCCTTCGCGGCTCGAATCAGGTCAATGCGACGGTCGCGCAGCTTTGTCATTTCTTTTGCAGAAAGGCTGGGCCGCTGCAGCATATCAACGAGGAGCTCGACCATCAGGTCGGCGTCGCGCGCCATAAAGTCCGCCGAGATCGTAATGGCCTCCAGCTCGGCCGCTGCCGATAGCGAGCCGCCCACCGCGGCGATGGCCTCGGCGAAAGATGCGGCATCACGGTCGCCGGCACCCTTTTCCAGGAGGCCGGCCAGAAGGCTGGCGAGTCCGGCGCGCCCCTCGGGGTCGGAAACCGCCCCGCCGCGAAGCGTAACCTCCGCACCAACCAGCGGAACATCACGTTTCTCGTGCAAAATTATGACGGCACCGTTATCGAGCTCGACCTGTCGCGCGTCCGGCAACGTTACGCCCTGGGCCAGCGACGCCCCAGAAGCCAGGATCCCGACAAACGCTAACACCCGGCAGCACATGCGGATCATTGTGAGCCCTCCGCGTCGGGAGCGCGAAGCACGCCGGCCGTCATGTTATTGACACGAAAAACCTGTGCTGCAACGGCCCGCAAATCTTCGCTGGTGATGGCTTCCATGTCTGCTGGCAAGCGAAACAGCTTTTCGTAGTTGCCCTGAAAAACTTCGTAGTTACCAATCGCTGAGGCTTTGCCATTTATGGTGGCAAGTTCGCGCCAGAAGTCGGCGAGAACAATGTTGCGCGCCTTGTTCAGCTCGGCATCGGTAACGCCCTCGTCGGCAACCCGTGCTAGCTCGTCGAGCACGCGGCGCTCAAGTTCTGCAGGGTCACCACCAGGCGGAAGCGTTAGATAGAAATAGGCGAGGCCGGGGTCGAAGCCCTCATCCTGATAGCCGCCGACTGAAATAGCGAGACCCTCTTTTTCAACCAGTAGTTGGTGCAGGCGCGAAGATTCACCGCCGACCAGAATGTTGAGCAACAGGTTCATCGATAAGGTTTCCGGATCCGCAGCGCTGGCCGCGTGAAACGCAAGGTGCAGCATCGGCGTTTGTGCAGAGGTCTCGACAACGAGGCGGCGCGGACCGAGCTGTTCGGGCTCAACCGTACGAATCGGTGGCGGCGGTTCTTGCGCCGGCGTCGGCGCAAAATATTCTTCGGCGAGCTCGAAAATCTCTTCTGTCGTTACATCGCCGCTTACGACGACCGTGCGGTTGTTCGGCGCGTAGTACGTGCGGTAGTAGTTAGCAAGATCCTCTTGTGTCCACGACTCGATGTCGGACGGCCAGCCGATGACCGTGAACTGATACGGGTGTGCAACATACGCCGTTGCCTGCACCTGCTCACCGAGCATCCGGAAGTTGTTGTTGTCGATGCCGGAGCGGCGCTCTGAGTAAACGACTTTGCGCTCACTCTCGAACACCTCGGGAACGATGGCGAGGTTTTCGAAGCGATCTCCCTCAAGCTCGAAAATCGTTTCGAGCGCCGACCGCGGGAACCAGTCCTGGTAAACCGTAACGTCGGAGGACGTGTAGGCATTGTTAGCGCCACCGGCGGCCTCCATCGTGGTATCAAATTCGCCGGGAGCACGCTTATCTGTACCGAGAAACATCATGTGCTCGAAGAAATGCGAAACGCCGGTAATGCCCGGATATTCGTTGCGACCGCCGGCGCGTACGAAGGTGTACATGACGACATTGGGAATGTCGTGGTCGGGCCAGACGATAATCTTCAGGCCATTGTCCAGCGTCAGGCTGCGAATCTCCGGTGGCGTAGTAGTTGCCATCGGCGCATCACCCTCCGGTACGCCCGGAACAAGAAACTCAAAAGTAGGAAGTAGCCGCTCCCCAACAACCGCGAGTGCGCCCAACACGAGCAAGACGGAAACCGCGGCGTTAAGCTTCTGCCCCGTCTTGAAAACGAGCGACTGTGTCTGGTCTACATCAATGGCTTTTTTAAGGCCGGTGGGCGTTATCTCATATGTCCAGGCAAACAGCAGCGCGAGCGGAAAACCAAGCGCGATTACGACATAGACAAAGGTCTCGGTCCATACCGGCAGCTGAACGCTTTCGCGCGCGCCATCAAGCAGCCACACGACAAGCCAGCTTGCGACGGCAAACAGTAGCGCGACCTTGAAGACGTTTCGACGTCGGAGTTCGGCAAAAAAGGCCATAACCGCATCCTAACCCAGCAAACCCTCGCGCCGATACAGGCGGGCACAAATCCAGCTGAGAATTGTACCAATCGCGAGCGTGCTGGACACTGAAATAGCGACATGCAGCATGTTGACGGGCTCGTTCTTGATCATGTCCACGAGCAAGAGGTGCTGGCTCAGGCTGGGCACAAACATGAATTCTATTTGCGGGCGCAGCGTCAGGATACTGACGATCATAATTGGTAAAGTTGGCGCAACAAGCACAACGCTTAACCAGGTTTGCGCCTCCTTGTAGCTCTTTGTGAACGAAGCGACCAGGGTCATTAGTGAAGCGCCCAGCAAGATGAACGGCGCAAGAACAAAAAACGCGGCGATGACGACAGCAGGCCCGAAGTTGGGCGTCATGCCGAGCTCTTGCAACGGCATGAACTTCAGCGCGACATAAAACGAACAAAGGCTGAGCAAAAGCGATACGGCCATAAAAACACAGGTGGCCGCGATCTTGCCGAGCATGAGCTGGTCTCTCGTGACGGGAAGCGCCAGCAATGGTTCCAGCGAGCCGCGCTCGCGCTCGCCGGCCGTCGAGTCGATCGCCAGGTACATGCCGCCCATCAACACAGCGAAGATAAAAAAGTAGCTCATCATGCCAAGCATGATCGCGGATCGACCGCTTGGCGTCGAA
Organism: Gammaproteobacteria bacterium; assembly: GCA_029863705.1. Taxonomy (GTDB): domain Bacteria; phylum Pseudomonadota; class Gammaproteobacteria; order Steroidobacterales; family Woeseiaceae; genus UBA1847. The sequence goes on along the minus strand of JAOTUU010000045.1, from coordinate 14,290 downwards.
ACGTCGACGGCGTCGATATTGATGGGTCGCATCACAAGCGGGCTCACGCCACGGGCGACAAGGCGCATGCTCGCGAGCTCCCGGCTGTATCCGCTCAACGCCCGTTGCGCGCGGCGGGCATCACGCTCGGCCTGAGAGTTTGCGTGATCGGCGAAGACTTCGATCTTGGCCGGGCTGCCGTCGCGTAACTGCGCGCCAAAATCCTCGGTGACGAGCACGACGACATCGTGCGTGCCGGCCTTGACGGCGGCTACGGCCGCGTCGCGGTCTACCGGGCCATCTACAACCCGGATGTTGTTGCTTTCGAGGTAGCGCATCAGGTTGGGCGCGTGTTGCTGGCCAATAACGGGCAGGTCAAGCGTTTCGTCGCCGGTCGACAGCGAGCGCTCGATAGAAAGGTTGATGACGAACGCAAACAGCATTGGCCCAAAGAGGGGCCCCATGATCAGCGCCGAAGCGAGCGTCCGCCTGTCGCGAAGGTTGTCGACGATCTCCTTGATGAACACGGTCAGCAGAATACGCATCAGTCAGCCTCGACCGTTTCGATGGCTGCGACAAAGGCGTCTTCAAGGTCATCGCACCCCGTTCGCTTGCGAATGCCGTCCGCGGAGTCGTCGATTGCGACCATGCCGTTGGAAATAATGACGATGTCATCGCACAGCGCGGCCACCTCCTGCATAACGTGGCTCGAAAACAAAATGCAGCGACCGTCATCCTTGAGCCGGAGAATCAGCTTGCGTAACGAGCGCGTTGCCATGACGTCGAGGCCGTTGCTGGGCTCGTCGAGAATAATGTTTTGCGGATCGTGAACAAGTGCGCGGGCGAGCGCGACCTTGGTTCGCTGGCCCTGCGAAAACCCTTTCGTGCGACGGTCTGCAAAATCAGCAATTTCAAGAAGGTCGACGATGCTCTCGACGCGACTTTCGACACGGCTCTTTTCTATGCCGCAGAGCGTCGCGTAGTAGGCAATATTTTCACGCGCTGTCAGGTGTGGATACAAGCCGGCGCCATGCGGAAGCGCACCAATTCGCTTGCGAGCCTTCAGGGCGTCGCCGACGACATCGATTCCGTCGATCTTTGCGCTGCCCTGGTCGGGCTTGAGCACTGTGTAAAGAACGCGCAGTGTCGTCGACTTACCCGCACCATTGGGCCCGAGCAGGCCGGTTATTTTGCCGTCGGGCGCATCGAAGCTGACGCCGCGAACAGCGCGCACTTTGCCGAAGGACTTGTGAATATCGTTAACGACGATCATGGTGTCGGACCCGTGAAATCGAGAAAAAACGGCATCGAAAAACTGTCGTTAAGACAATCCGCGTCGCCGTCTTCGAGCTGCATGTTTTCGATAAACTTACCGATAACTCGCGGCATACAACCGACGACGCCAAGGCCGTGCCCCTGGTTTTTACCGGTAAGCAACCATGCTTTGCCCATATCGACGGCGGCCAGCTCTGCATATTGTGGTGGCGTAATCGGATCCGAGTCGCCCGACAAAAGCAGTACCGGCTTGTTTGTCGCCAACGGCAGCCGTAAGTCGTCGTCCAGCGGGCCCTGCGGCCAGACCGAGCACATGGTCTTGATGGCCTCGAGCTGCTGCGGGCCGAGGTAGCTTGCGTCGAGCGCGGCCTGGTCGACAGCCGAGAAGTCAATGAAGGGCACGTCTTCGGTGCACATGACCGCATTGTGCATGCCAATGTTCAGCGCTTCGTCGAGCGCGACAACAACCATCTGAAACTGAGCCGCCATCGGCACAAGGTTGCCGTTGGCCGCCTCGTTGATAAGCAGTGGCAATAACGCGATGGTTCGATGGCTGTAAAGGAACAAGCGAATCGCCGCAGCCATGTGGTCCTTGCCGAACTCAAGGGTCTCGACCTGCCCGGTGACGGGGTTCGGCACGCGGACAGGTATGACGTTATCCCTGAGCGCGTCTCGCAACCGCCGAAAGTCCTGGTGTATGTCCGGGAACCGGGCGGCACAGGCGGCATCTTTGCTGCAACGGTCAAGCACTTTCTCCAGGGCCAGCTGCGATTCGATAGCGATGTTCGGCCCGAGCGGCAGCTGCGGCGGTACAACACCGTCGATGACAATCGTGCGCGTACTGTCCGGGTAGCGGCGTGCGAAGTGCTGAGCGACACGCGTTCCGTAGGATGAGCCGTAGAGGTTCAGCGAGTCGTAACCCAGCGCTGCTCGCAAAGCCTCGAGGTCAGTAACAGCGACGCTGGTTGTGAAGAACCGCGGGTCATACGGCAGCGTAGCGAGGCACTCCTCAACCGCGCTTAGCGTATCTTCTTCGGTATACGCGCCCTCGACGATGTCGTCATCAACATCGCAGGTCATCGGCGCTGATTCGCCAGTGCCGCGCTGATCGACAAGCAAGATGTCGCGATGTTGCCGCACACGCTCGAATGCGCTGGCCCAACCGGCATAAAAATGTATCGATGACATACCCGGGCCACCGGCGATCGGCACAAACGCGTCCGTTGGCGGCTCCAGCGTCAGCGCCGGGACAACGGCAACGCTCAATTCGATGTTTTCGGAGTCAGCGCTTGAGGGGTCCAGCGGCCGAATCAGCGTGCCGCAGCGAGCAGCAATGCTGGTGGTGCCCGGGCCGGCGCTGATGCGGCAGTCGTTGAGTTCCAGCGCGGGCTCAGCGGAGGCCGCTACCGAGACCAATAGCATGATGAGTGCGAGCTTGGGCATCGTGTACCTGTATGGACATTAGGCGCGGCCATCTTGGCCACTCGGAACAGACAAGTAAAGCGGAAGAGACTAGAATGCCCGGCCACAACTGCTCATTTTTTGACCAATGTCTGCAAGCTTCGATGTCATCGTAATTGGCGGCGGCCACGCCGGTACGGAAGCCTCCCTGGCGGCCGCGCGGGCGGGTGCGCGAACCCTCTTGGCGACACACAAGTTCGTGACGCTCGGGCAAATGAGCTGCAACCCGGCAATCGGCGGTATCGGCAAGGGGCACCTGGCCAAAGAGATCGATGCGCTGGGCGGCGCGATGGCCGTTGCGATCGACAAGGCGGGCATCCAGTTTCGAACACTAAACGCCAGCAAGGGCCCCGCGGTTCGTGCAACGCGGGCGCAGGCGGATAGAGAGCTTTACCGGCAGGCAATACGGCGCATGCTCGAGAACCAGGCGGGCCTGTCGATGGCAGAACACTCCGTCGACAACCTGATCCTGGAGGGCGATCGCATTGCAGGCGTTGTCACGGCGGAAGGACAGGAGATCAGGGCGCGCGCAGTTGTGCTGACGGCGGGCACGTTTCTGGCCGGCCGAATGTTGGTGGGTCGCGACGAAGAAGCGGGTGGTCGCGTTGGTGACGCGCCGTCCTTAAGTCTTGCACAGCGCTTGCGCGAGCTGCCGTTTCGAGTCGCTCGCCTCAAGACCGGCACGCCGCCGCGGCTCGATGGCAAGTCGCTGAACTTCGATGCGATGCTCGAACAACCCGGCGATAACCCGCGGCCGGTGTTTTCGTATCTCGGCCGGCGTCGAGATCACCCGCAGCAAATATCGTGCTTCATTACGAAGACGACCGAGGAAACTCACGACATCATTCGCGGATCTTTGCACGAGTCGCCGATGTACACGGGCGCCATTGATGGCGTCGGGCCGCGCTATTGCCCATCGGTGGAAGACAAGATCGTGCGCTTTGCCGACAAAACGTCGCATCAGATATTTGTCGAGCCCGAAGGTCTGAGCACCGACATCGTTTATCCGAACGGCATTTCGACCAGCCTGCCCGCCGAGGCGCAGGAGCGATTCGTGCGCTCGATACCCGGGTTCGAGGGCGCCGTCATTACGCAACCAGGCTACGCGATTGAATACGATTATTTCGATCCGCGCGACCTGCGGCCCACGCTCGAAACCAAGGCCGTGTCCGGCCTGTTTTTTGCGGGCCAGATCAACGGCACGACCGGATACGAAGAGGCGGGCGCACAAGGATTGCTGGCCGGCCTCAATGCTGCGCGCCAGTCGCAGGAAAAAGAATTGTGGTTTCCGCGACGCGACGAGGCGTACATGGGTGTGCTCGTCGATGACCTGACAACGCGGGGCGTGAGCGAACCATATCGAATGTTTACGAGCCGGGCCGAGTACCGGCTGACCTTGCGCGAGGACAATGCCGACCAGCGCCTGACATCGATCGGCCGAAACTTCGGCCTGGTCGACGATATACGCTGGTCGGCATTCAATAAGAAGTGCGACGCTGTTGAGAAAGAGCGCGCGCGCCTGAAAGGTGCGGCGAAGCTCCTGAAGCGGCCGGAGTATCGCTACGCTGACATCGTCGCAATGCCGGGCGTCGGTGTAAGCGATGTAACACGAGCCATGGTTGATGAGCAGCGCGAACAGGTCGAGCAGCAACTTGAGGTGGAAGCAAAGTACGCCGGCTACATTGACAGGCAGGAACGCGAAATAGCCAAACATGCAAAACAGGAACAGCTGCGCCTTCCTGAAGACATCGATTACAGTGCGGTTGACGGCCTGTCGAACGAAGCGCGTCAGCGGCTCGAGTCGACGCGACCGCTCACGCTTGGCCAGGCATCGCGCCTCGAGGGCATGACGCCCTCCGCTGTGTCGCTGTTACTGATCCACCTCAAAAAGCGCCAACTTCGTCGCTCCGCCTAATGGTGTGCTGCGCTATGCTTCGCGACATGAAATCGTTTCGCTATGTGCTGCTTGTCGCGCTCGGCGTCACGCTTGTGTCGTGCGACAAGCCCGTGGATTCCGGAGCAGAAGTTTCGACGCTTCATCGTGGCCTGTCGATCGACCCTGAGTCGGTAGACCCGCACAAATCGCGAAGCGTGCAGGCGGCCGAGGTGTTGCGGGATATTGGCGAAGGCCTGTTGAGTTACTCGGCGAGCGGCGAGCTCGTCGGCGGCGTGGCGAAAGAGTGGACGGTTTCAGAAGACGGGCTCACCTACACCTTTGACCTGCGCGACGATGCGCGCTGGTCCAATGGCGATGCGGTAACCGCAGAAGACTTCGCGTTCAGTTTCCGTCGTTTGGCCGACCCGGACACCGCTGCTTTTTATGCAGAGATGTTGGGCAGCATTGTTAACGTGCGTGCAATAATTGCCGGCGAAAAAGCGCCGCAGGATATTGGTGTTGAGGCCGTCGATGGGCGAACGCTGGTCATCACGCTTGACCAGCCAACGCCGTACTTGCTGTCCCTGCTAACTTCTCCAAGCACGTTTCCTGTGCACCCGGGCTCGATCGCGCAGCACGGCGACGCCTTTACGAGGCCCGGCAACCTGCTTTCGAATGGCGCATATAAGCTGGACGCGTGGGAGCCCGGCTCCGTTCTCAGGCTCAGTCGTAACGACTACTACTGGAACAATGATGAAACGGCGATCGATGCTGTGAACCACCATGTGCTGACACAGGAAATGGCCGAGCTGAATCGATACCGCGCGGGCGAGATACACGTTACCGGCAGCGTACCGCCAGACAGCTTGCAGCAGATTCGGTCTGAGCGGCCTGCAGAGCTGCACATCGCACCGTATCTTGGCGTTTACTACTACGGTTTTAACCTGACCAAGCCACCGTTCAAAGGCAACCCGCAGCTGCGCGCGGCGTTATCGATGGCGGTCGATAGAGACGTTCTCGTCGAGCAAATTACGGGCAGGGGCGAGGAGCCGGCGTACAGCTGGGTGCCACCCGGGGTTGACAATTATGAGCCACGGCGCCTTTCCTACGCGGACATGAGCCAGGATGAACGTAACGCTCACGCGCGCCGCCTGATAAAAGAGGCGGGCTATGGGCCGGACAACCCACTGCAAATAGAATTGCGCTACAACACTTCCGATACGCAACAGCGCATGGCGCTCGCCATTCAGGCCATGTGGAAGGAGGCCCTGGGGGTCGAGACCACGCTTATCAACGAGGAGTTCCAGGTTCTGCTCGCCAACACGCAGGCCCGCGAGGTCACGCAGGTGTTTCGCTCGAGCTGGATCGGGGACTATAACGATGCGCATACCTTCCTCAACATTATGGAGGCAGGTAACCCGGCGAACCAGCCTGCTTATGCCAGTGAAGAGTACGACTCGTTGATGCAGCGCGCAGCGCAGCAGGTCGACCTCGATCGCCGCCGCCTGTGGCTCGAGGAGGCAGAGCGGGTTTTGTTGGCCGATCACCCGGTGATACCGCTGTACTTTTACGTTAGCAAGCACCTTGTGAGTCCGGAGGTGGTTGGCTGGGGAGACAATGTGCTGGATTATCATTACAGTCAGCACCTGAGTCTTGTGGACCACTAGCCTTGCTGCGATACGCCCTGCTGCGACTGTTGGGCGCAATTCCGACATTGCTGTTGGTAATTGTGCTGGCCTTCTTGATGGTGCACGCCGCACCGGGCGGCCCGTTTGACGATGAACGGACGCTTCCGCCCGAGATCGAAGCAAACATCGCAAGGGCCTACCACCTGGACGAACCGCTGCCGGCACAATTCGTTCGTTACTTGTCCGGCGTGCTCAGGGGCGACCTCGGTCCCTCGTATCGCTATCGTGACCACACCGTTTCGGAGCTCATCGGTAATGCCTTTCCGTTGTCGCTGAAACTGGGCGCGATGGCCATGTTGATGGCGCTGCTTATAGGCATAGCGGCAGGCTCATTCGCCGCGCTGCGGCGCAACAGCGCGGTCGATCGGCTCACGATGGCTTTGTCGATGACCGGGATTTCCGTGCCCGTGTTTGTCATTGCGCCGGTAATGGTGCTGTTGTTCGCGGTCAAGTTGCAGTGGCTTCCGGCGGGGTGGAGCGGTAATGAAGGCATCGCACGATTCGTGTTGCCGGTCATCTCGCTGGCGCTGCCGCAGATTGCCTACATCGCGAAGCTGACGCGGGCCAGCATGATCGATGTGCTTGCGAGCAATTTCGTGCGCACTGCGCGCGGTCAGGGTTTGGGCGCTTACGCGGTTATTCGATACCACGCGCTCAAGCCAGCCATGTTGCCGATCCTGTCTTACATGGGCCCGGCTATTGCCGCGATTCTCACCGGCTCGGTTGTCGTCGAAGAGGTATTTGGCGTCCCGGGACTTGGACAGTTTTTTGTGCGTGGCGCACTAAACCGGGATTACACGCTGGTGTTGGGCATCGTTATTTTCTACGCAACGCTGATCGTATTGCTAAACCTCGTTGTGGACATTCTCTATGGCGTCATTGACCCGAGGATCAGGCAGCGATGAGCGTGGTAACTCGCTTATGGGCAAGGCTGCGAAGCAGTCGCGCGGTGGTTGTCAGTGGCGGCGTCCTCGCGGCGATCGTGCTGGTCGCAATTGTCGGTCCGCTCATCAGTCCGCACGACTATTTGCAGACGGACTTCAATAGAATTCTGAGCGCGCCGGCGATGGCGAACATGCAGGTCTTTGGTACCGACGACCTGGGGCGCGATCTTTTCGTTCGCACAATGCGCGGCGCACAGATCACTATTCTCGTCGCTGTTGTGGCGAGCGTTGTCAGCCTGCTTATCGGTGTGCTTTACGGCATGGTTGCGGGTTATGTCGGCGGGCGCGTTGATGCCGTCATGATGCGCTTCGTCGACACCCTGTACGCGCTGCCGTTCATCTTTTTTGTCATTTTGCTGATGGTAGTTTTCGAGCGGAGTTTACTGCTTATTTTCATTGCGATTGGTGCGGTCAACTGGCTCGACATGGCGCGTATCGTTCGCGGGCAGACCTTGTCGTTACGCGAGCAGGAATTTGTTCAGGCTGCGCGGCTGACCGGGGTTTCGCCTGCGCGCATAATCTTCCGACACATAGCGCCCAACCTGCTCGGTGTCGTTATCGCGTATGTCACGTTAACGATACCGCAGGCGATTCTGCTTGAGTCATTCCTGAGCTTTCTCGGCCTTGGCGTTCAGGAGCCGCAGACCTCTTTGGGCGCGCTCGTTGATGCCGGCGTCAACCAGATGGAAGGCGCTTCGTGGATGCTGCTAATTCCTGCGGCGTTACTTGCGCTTATCCTGATGTGTTTCAACTTTCTCGGCGATGCCCTTCGCGATGTGTTTGATTCGAGGCGCTTCCGATGAGCTTGCTCGACGTCGAAGGCCTGTCGATTGCCTACTCTGGCGAGCGCGCCGTAAAAGACTTGAGTTTTTCGCTTGCGCGCAACGAGTCCGTTGGCCTGGTTGGCGAATCGGGGTCGGGAAAAACGCAAACAGCGCTGGCACTTCTCGGCCTGCTGCCCGGCAACGCGAATGTGAGTGGCAGCGTAAAGCTTGGCGGCATCGAGGTACTCGGTGCGAAGCGAGCCCAACTGGATAGCCTGCGCGCCCGGCGCGTCGCGATGGTTTTTCAGGATCCTGCGCTGGCGTTGAATCCGTACGTTCGGGTTGGACAACAACTGCAGCGGATACTGATACAGCACAAATTGGCAAGGGGCGCGCAAGCAAAGGCGCGCGTGATCGACATGCTGGGTCGCGTGGGCCTGCCGGACGCCGAGCGACAATACCGCGCCTACCCGCACCAGCTATCCGGAGGTATGCGTCAGCGCGCGATGATCGCGTCCGCGCTTATTGCCGAGCCAGAGCTGCTCATCGCAGACGAGCCGACAACGGCACTGGACGTCACGGTTCAGGCGCAGATTCTCGAGTTGCTCGAGGAGCTCCGCCAAGATACGGCGCTGCTTTTGATTACACACGACCTGGGTGTCGTGGCCGGACATTGCGAGCGCATGCTCGTGCTCGAGCGCGGGCAACTTATCGAGGGCGGTGTGACGCGCGACGTGTTTGCGAAGCCGCAGCACGATCACACGAGGCAGCTGATTGCGGCAGCGCCGAGGCTTGACTGTCCTGACATTCCCGCACCGGTCGCGGGCGAGGTGGTGTTTGCGATAAATGCCGCGTCGGTTAGCTACGAGGAGCGTGGTCGCGGTGTCTTGCGTGCCGTCAGAGAGGTTGACCTGGCGGTGAGGCCGGGAGAAACGATAGCTGTCGTCGGAGAGTCGGGCTCGGGTAAATCAAGTCTTGTTAGGGCGGCGCTCGGGCTGATCCCAATGCAGGCCGGCCAGGTCAGCCTCTGTGGCGAAACACTGTCGGGCCTGGCGCAAAGTCGATCGATGGCGGTGCGACGAGGAGTGCAGCTCGTGTTCCAGGACCCCGTTGGTTCACTTAACCCGCAAATGCGCGTCAGGGATATTGTCGCGGAGCCGCTCGTCGTGCATGAACCGGACCTGATGCAAAGCGAGCGACTCGAACGTGTTGCCGCAATCCTGGAGGAAGTAGGCCTGGATGCGAGCTATCTCGAACGGTTTCCCCACGAGCTTTCTGGCGGCCAGGCGCAGCGCGTTGCGATCGCCCGGGCGCTGATACTGAAGCCAAAGGTGCTCGTTTGTGACGAAGCCGTTGCCGCCCTCGATGGCACCGTGCGCAAACAAATTCTCGGCGTGCTGCGGCAGGCGCAGGAAGACAGCGGCCTGGCGATTATCTTCATCACGCACGACCTGTCCGTTGTCCGGGCTATCAGCCAGCGAGTGTTGGTCATGTACATGGGTGCGGTGGTCGAGCTTGCGGACAATGCCGCTCTTTTCAATCGGACGCGCCATCCGTATACGCGAGCGCTGCTGGACGCAGTTCCCGTGCCCGACCCGCAAAATGCCGGCGGCAGGGCATCACTGGTCGGCGAGGTTCCATCCGTATTGACCCCGCCGAAAGGCTGTGCGTTTCATCCGCGCTGTCGACATGCCCAGGAGCAATGTACCCAGGAGATGCCGCGGCTGAGAGAGCTGGACGGAACAGCGGTTCGCTGTTTTCGGGCAGACGAAATTTAACGCTACTGCAGGCCGGGGACAGGCAGAGGCATCGGTGCGCCATTGACGGTCAGCAGGCCTTTCCTGATCGACGCCTGCATTTCGTATGCATCGCCCTCGCGTCGCAGAATCCCCATTGCGACAGCAGCATGCGCCTGCGGGTCCATTTTCGTAAGCAAGTCCATCAGCTCAACCGGTACGCTAATGTCGGCGGATGCATCCATTGCCAGCAAAACCGATGTCCAGGCAAATCGACTGGCATCGATTGCCGGGAGCGTGAAATCCATCTTCACGGATAGCCGGCCCTGGGGCAGGGAGAGATCCAGCTGGTCGACGTGCAGCGAGATACCTGCGGTCAACAACCGCTGCGCGTTGGTTTCGACGTCTGACAGGTAGTCGTCGTAGCTTGCCCCGCCCTGCATGCGTTCCACGGCCTGCTTTATGTTGCCGATAGCACGACCATCTGCGCCCTCGATGCGGATATCAGCGCTGATGCCGGCGTTGCCCAGGTCGGCGAACGGCGCGTTTCTCAGCAGCACGGTGATGTGCGCGTCGAGTCGGTCTCCGTCCATGCGCGATGTTGACGTAAACGTCAACGGACCGACGGCCTCGCCGGGGATGTTTGATCCATAGTCGATCGACTCGAAAGAGAAATTGGCCGGGCCCGCGCGAAAGCCATAGGGCGTTGGCGCTTGCTTACCGGAAAATCGGATGTTTCTGATTTCTACTGTTTCCTGCATGGAGTCGACGGCGAGGGATTCAATGCTGCCGTTAAAACCAACCGCGCCCGAAGAAGGGTTAGTCGTCACAAGAAGCTCTGTTGCGCCCCAAAAGACAGTGGCGTCGTCTTGTTTAAAAGAGCCGGCCGCGAGGACGTAGTTTGACTGCATCTCGCCCGTAAGGCCGACCGTGCTGTAGATGGTGCCGGGCAAGTCGATAACTTCGCCGTCAGAAGTTTCGAGGCTGAAGGAGGAGACCGCACTACCGAGGCCGGGCATTAGTGTGCCGTTGTCGCGAGACAGAGAAGCGACCGGAATCAAACCGTGATCAAGATGGGTATCGATGATCAGCGCAGGAATCTCTGCGGAATTCTCTGTGCCGGCATATGCCCGCAAGATGTCGCGCAGGCTGCCGCCTTTCAATTCGAGCCGATGTTGCCCCTCCGATGAAAACCAACCGCGATCGTAGCCTTGCGATGTGACTACCAGCTCCTGGCTTTCTTGTGCGGCCCAGTGGAGGTTCTCTTCCATGGATCGTTCGGCGAGGCGACCAACGATGCCGGGCGAAACCATTACGATGAGGGCAAGGGTGACAAGCAGCGCGACAAAACTTTTTTTCACGGGGAACACCCGGTTTCGGCCGGCAGATCGGGTGATGCTAGCATGCGATCCGGGCTAGAATTAAGCGGCTGTTGTCACTACCATAGCCGCCGGGAATGACCCCGTGCTAAAAAATACCGTGACTACCAAGATGAAAATGACTGTATTTGCTGCGATGCTATGCATCAGCGGCGCCTTTTTTACTCAAACAGCGCTCGCAGAGGGTGATGCCGAACGCGGTGCAGCGCTGGGTTACACCTGCCTCGGTTGCCACGGCATCGAGGGTTACCGCAATGCTTATCCTTCTTATCGCGTGCCAAAGCTCGGCGGGCAGAAAGCGGCCTACCTCGTTATCGCAATACGCGGTTATCGCGATGGCACGCGATCGCATCCAACGATGGCGGCGCAGGCCTCCAGCATGTCGGACCAGGACATTGACGATGTCGCTGCCTACCTGGCAAGCATGGGCAAGGACACAGTTGCCAGCGGTGGCTCCAAGGTTGCCGGCATAGAAGAAGTCGCAACCTGCGCAGCCTGCCACGGACAAAACGGCATTAGTTTGTCGCCGACATGGCCAACGCTTGCGGGGCAGCATGAAGATTACATCCTGCATGCGCTGATGCAGTACCGCGAGGGTGCGCGCAAGGACCCGGTCATGATGCCTTTGGCCGCAGCGCTGTCCGAGGATGATGTAAAGCTCGTCGCTCGCTATTTCTCGCAACTTGACGGCCTGGAAACAACCAAGGCCGAGTAATCGCCGCACGCGGCAGGGACACACACGCAATGCCGGGTCAACGAGCGCAGACAACAGTCCTTAACGACGGCATTGTCGCCATTGATACGGAGTACTCGCGTTCGTTACACGATGCGAGCCACCTGATCGTCGAAAAGGGTCGCGCGGCGTACGTCGACACCGGCGTCAACAGCAGTGTTCCGCTTCTTTTGGACGCTCTCGTTCAACAAGACCTCGACGTGGCGGATGTCGACTACGTTGTTCTTACTCATGTGCACCTCGATCATGCCGGCGGCGCCGGTCGCCTCATGCAGCAACTGCCGAACGCCAAATGTGTAGTCCACCGCTACGGCGCGCGGCACATGGTGGATCCGGCGAAGCTGATCGCGGGCACCGAGGCCGTTTACGGCAAAGCAGAAACCGAGAGGCTGTACGGTCGAATCGAACCGATCGATGAGAAGCGAATTGTCATACCCGAAGATGAGCAATGGTTCGCGCTCAACGGGCGTCCGCTGCAGACGATAAATACTGAAGGCCACGCGCGGCACCATCACGTAGTGAACGACCCTCAGTCACGAGGTGTATTCAGCGGCGATAGTTTTGGCGTGTCCTACCGCGAGCACGATACCGTCAATGGCGAGATCGTTTTTCCGACAACGACACCGGTTCAGTTTGACCCGGCCGAGGCGCACAAAGCAGTCGATCGAATCATGGCCTGTGATCCTGAGCAGGTGTATCTGACGCATTACAGCCGCGTCCGGGACCTCGACCGCTTAGCCGCACAGATGCACGACGGAATTGATGCGTATGTCCGCATAGCCCGTGAGCACGAACACGACGACAATCGTTCTGCTGCGTTGCGCGCGAGCCTGTTCGACTACTGCGAACAAAGATTGTCAGAGCACGGCTACCCGGGTGACCGCGATTCGATACAGTCGGTTCTGGGCGCCGATGTCGACCTGAATGCCCAGGGGCTGGATGTTTGGTTGCACAGAGCGAAGTAGTGGATAAGTTTCGCGCCTACCGCATAGACGAAGTAGACGGCAAGGTCTCAGCGGGTTTCTGCGAGCTGGGACTGGACGACCTGACGGCCGGCAGCGTCGTAATCAAAGTCAGTCACTCGACAATCAATTACAAAGACGCTCTCGCGGCAACCGGTGCCGGCAAGATCTTGCGCCGTTACCCGCTTAACGGCGGCATTGACCTGGCCGGCACGGTGGTGAGCTCCGACGATGCCGAGTTCAAGCCGGGTGCGGCAGTGCTCGTCAACGGCTGTGGCTTAAGCGAAACCGTCGACGGCGGATACTCCGAGTACGCACGCGTCGACAGTGCGGGCGTCGTGCCTGTTCCCGATGGCATCACGGCCCTGCAAACCATGCAGTTAGGTACCGCCGGTTATACGGCGGCACTCGCTATTCATCGTATGGAGCAGAATGGCCAGTTGCCGGAGAGCGGGCCGATCGTTGTGACGGGCGCGACGGGCGGCGTTGGCAGCGTCGCAATCGACATGCTCGACGGCCGCGGTTATGAGGTCACCGCTATTACTGGCAAAGCGGACGAAGAGGCTTACCTCAAGGGCCTCGGCGCCAGGCAGGTGCTGCTGCGTGACGAGCTGGACCTCGGCACACGGCCGATGGAAAAGGCGCTCTGGGCGGGCGCGATAGACAACCTCGGCGGCGATTACCTGGCCTGGATTACGCGCACAGTGGACTACGGCGGCAACATCGCGAGTATCGGGCTGGCGTCCGGAGTCGCGCTGAACACGACGGTTCTTCCTTTCATATTGCGCGCCGTCTGTCTGCTGGGCATTAACTCGGTGGATACCCCACGGGCGCTGCGCCTGGCAGTGTGGTCGAGAATCGGCGGCGACCTCCGGCCACGGCACCTCGACACGATCGCGGGCCGCACGATCGGTTTCGACGACTTGCCGGCTGCGTTTCAGGCCTACCTGGATGGCAGCGTGACGGGCCGAACAGTCGTCGAGATTTCGTAGAACATCGGCCAGCCTTAGCCATCGAGAAAGTCATGTGGGACAAGAAACTCGCAGACATCGCCGACTTCGTCTGCGACACAGAAATAGACAGTGATGTCGCGTTTGAAACGGCGCACTACTGCCTGATGGACACACTCGCCTGTAGTTTCCAGGCGCTCGACTACCCGGCCTGCACAAAACTGCTTGGCCCGGTCGTGCCGGGCGCAACGCTGGCTGGCGGCGCTCGTGTGCCGGGCACGTCTTACGAGCTCGAACCGGTGATGGCCGCGTTCAACATCGGCGCGATGAACCGCTGGTTAGACCTCAACGACACCTGGCTCGCGGCAGAATGGGGACACCCGTCCGATAACCTCGGTGGCATCCTGGCCGTGGCGGACTACATGAGCCGCCAGAATCGCGCGGCAGGCAATGCGCCGCTCACCATGCAGGACGTGCTGACTGCGATGGTCAAGGCACACGAGATTCAAGGCGTGCTTGCGCTCGAGAACGACTACAACCGCG
>JAOTUU010000044.1 GCA_029863705.1 Gammaproteobacteria bacterium | reverse complement strand
GAGTTGTGTGGCGGTGTCTGGAAAGGCCGCAAGCTCAAAGCTGTGATCCCTGGTGGTTCCTCCTGCCGCGTATTGCCGGCCGATATCATCATGGACTGTACGATGGACTACAACTCGCTACAGCAAGCAGGATCGTCATTCGGGACCGGCGCGGTCATGGTCATGGATGAGACGACCTGCATGGTGAAAGTGTTGCGCCGAATCTCCCGCTTTTACATGTCCGAGTCTTGTGGTCAGTGCACACCCTGTCGTGAAGGCACAGGCTGGTTGTACCGGATGCTTACGCGCATCGTTGAGGGCAAAGGGCAGCTGGATGATTTGGACAAACTGCTCGATGTTGCGAACAAGATCGAAGGCCACACAATTTGTGCATTGGGTGATGCCGCGGCGTGGCCGGTGCAGAGTTTCCTGAAGCACTATCACCACGAATTCGAATACATGATCCGCAATCACGGACGCAGTATCGTCGATGTCAGCAAGGAGGCTGCCGCATAGCCCGCCATGAATGATAACGTCGTAAATATCGAGGTAGATGGCAATCCGGTCAAGGCACGCAAGGGCCAGATGATTATCGAAGTGACCGATGAAGTCGGCGCCTACATCCCTCGGTTCTGTTACCACGAGAAGCTGAGCATCGCGGCTAACTGTCGTATGTGCCTGGTCGAAGTGGAGAAAGCGCCAAAGCCGATGCCGGCCTGTGCAACGCCGGTGGGCGAGGGCATGAAGGTTTTTACGAAGTCCCCCAGGGCAATCGCTGCGCAGAAGGCGACGATGGAGTTCCTGCTTATCAATCACCCGCTGGACTGCCCGATTTGCGATCAGGGCGGTGAGTGTGAGTTGCAGGATATCGCGATGGGATACGGCCGCGATATTTCGCGTTACAACGACGGTAAGCGTGTCGTCAAAGACAAGGACATCGGACCGCTGGTATCAACCGATATGACCCGCTGTATTCACTGCACGCGCTGTGTGCGCTTCGGTGAGGAAATTTCGGGAAAGCAGCAACTCGGAACTACCGAGCGTGGCGAAGCTATGCAAATCAGCACCTACGTTGAACAGAGTATCGACCACGAGTTGTCTGCCAACATCATTGATCTCTGTCCGGTCGGTGCTTTGAATAACAAGCCCTATCGTTACAGTGCACGCGCCTGGGAAATGGTGCAGCGCGCAACGGTAGCGCCGCATGATTGTGTAGGTTCCAATATGTATGCGCACGTACTTCGCGGTACGGTCAAGCGCGTCGTGCCAAAGGCAAACGAAAGCATTAACGAGACATGGCTTTCCGACAGGGACCGTTTTAGCTACGAAGGAATTTATAGTGCGGATCGCCTGCTCAAACCACGCGTCAAAGAGAGCGGGCGATGGCGTGATGTCGATTGGGAAGAAGCATTGTCGCTTGCAGCGGAACGATTGCACGAGGCCGGTAGCGATAGCAGCGGGTTGCTCGCATCACCCAGCATTACGCTTGAAGAGGCGCACTTGTTGTCACGCATTGCTGAGCATCTTGGTACGGCAAATATTGACCACCGAATTGATCGACGCGATTTTCTGGATCAGGACAATGACCCGGTTTATCCGTGGCTCGGTTGCGATATTGCAGATATCGAACAGCAGAACGCTGTTTTCGTTGTCGGCTCAAACATACGTGCAGAGGCACCTATTCTTGCGCATCGCCTGAGAAAAGCGGCACTGGCCGGCGCCAGCGTGAGTTTTGCAAGCAGCGAGGCGCACGAGTACCTGTTTGACGTCGCGAATTATCTTGCCGGTGCTGGCCTTGTCGAATTGCTGGCCGGAGTTGCGGTCGCCGCATGCGGTGCGCAGTTGCCGTCGTCGCTAGCGGATATTTGTAGTGGTGTTAAAGCCAGCGACGAGCAACAACGTATCGCCGCCGCGCTCAAAGATGCTGATAGCGCTTTGGTCATGATGGGCAACATTGCCGGCCGCCACGAGGCATTCAGTGTTGTTCGAGCGCTCGCCGCCTGCATTGCGGATGCGACAGGCGCGAAACTAGGCAATCTTTCAACGGGGGCAAACAGCGCTGGCGCGCACCTCGCGGGCGTGACACCACATCGAAGCCAAGGCGGCGCAAAACGGCCTGCGAGCGGCGCGAATGCGGCAACTATGCTCGATACATCGCTTGATGCCCTTGTGTTGCTCAATATCGAGCCGGATGCAGATCTTATCTCAAGCAGTGATGCAGTCAGCAAGCTGCAAAAGCACGAGTTCGTTATTGCACTGACTCCATTCTCATCCACTGCGTTGCTCGAGGCGGCAGATCTGCTGCTGCCCATAGGTACCTTTGCGGAGACATCCGGTACCTACGTGAATATCGCCGGTACCTGGCAGAGCTTCGGCGGTGTTGCCAGTCCGGTTGGTGAATCACGCCCGGCCTGGAAAGTGTTGCGGGTCATTGGCAATCTGATTGATGCGCCCGATTTCGACTACGTCACGAGCGAAGATGTCAGGGACGAGCTTGCTGCGCAACTGGGCGATGTCGAGCCGGATAATGCCTTCAAGGGCAAAGGCAAGCTTGGCAAGCCTAATGGAGAGGACGCACCGGCTGCGGAAATCGATACTCGAATTTACTCGGTAGACGCCGTGGTCCGGCGGGCGTCCGCTTTGCAGCTGACTCCAGCCGCTCTCACAGACTCCAGCGAGAGTAGCCCGTAATGCTCGCCAACCTGATTCCCGACGCCATCTGGGGTATCTGGAACTCGCTGCCGCCGCTCGTTCAGTACCTGACAGTCGTCACCTGGAAGATCCTGTTCGTCACGATCGGCGTCATTTTGATTGTCGCATTTTCGACTTATTTCGAGCGCAAGGTCATTGGCAGCATGCAGGGTCGGGTAGGTCCAAATCGCGTCGGGCCGTTGGGGCTGGGCCAGCCGTTCGCGGATGTTATCAAGCTGCTCATCAAAGAAGTTGTTGTACCGTCGAAGTCGAGTCACTTTTTGTTTGTCATCGCTCCTTTACTAACGCTAATACCTGCGTTGGCAGCCTGGGCGGTGATACCGCTTAATGACTGGTATGTCATTGCCGATATCAATGCCGGATTGTTGTACGTCCTGGCGCTGACATCGGTTGGTGTATACGGCGTTATCCTCGCGGGCTGGGCGACCAACTCGAAATACGCGTTCCTGGGGGCCATGCGTTCAGCGGCACAAATTGTCGCTTACGAAATCGCGATGGGCTTTGCCCTGGTGGGCATCCTGATGGCCGCGGGTAGCCTGAATCTTGGCGATATCGTGCGTGCACAGTCCGGCGGGTTCCTGAACTGGTTCCTGTTGCCCTTATTTCCGCTGTTCATGGTGTACTGGATTTCGGGCGTTGCCGAAACCAACCGGGCACCGTTCGACGTCGCTGAGGGTGAGTCGGAAATCGTCGCGGGCTTTCACGTTGAGTATTCTGGCGTAGCGTTCGCGCTCTTCTTCCTCGCGGAATACGCCAACATGGTCCTGATTTCGTCACTCACAGCGATTTTCTTTCTCGGTGGTTGGGCATCACCCTTCGAGGGTATTGGATTGCTCGCGCCGCTTGCCGATATTCCGGTAGTGGGCCTGTTGGTTGAAGGCGGGCTGCACTGGCTGTTCTTCAAGATGGCATTTTTCATGTACATATTCTTCTGGTTACGCGCGACCTTTCCGCGTTATCGCTATGACCAGATCATGCGTTTGGGCTGGAAAGTATTTATCCCTGTGACGATTGTCTGGATTGTTGTCGAGGGAGCGATGGCCTGGTTCGAGATCGGACCATGGTCGGGGCTGACGGGATAGTGGCAGGCAAACTCAGATGAATCGACTGGCTAGCTATATAAAGACGTTTGCCCTGTGGGAGCTCCTCAAGGGGCTGTCTGTTACGCAGCGCAATTTCTTTCGCAAGAGTATTACGCTCGAGTACCCCGACGAGAAAACGCCGCAGTCTCCTCGCTTCCGCGGTTTGCACGCCTTACGTCGTTACCCGAACGGTGAGGAACGCTGCATTGCCTGCAAGCTCTGTGAGGCGGTTTGCCCGGCGCTGGCAATAACGATCGAGTCGAATGTGAGTGAAGACGGGACCCGTCGCACGTCGCGCTACGACATTGATCTCTTTAAG
This sequence comes from Gammaproteobacteria bacterium, assembly GCA_029863705.1. GTDB lineage: Bacteria > Pseudomonadota > Gammaproteobacteria > Steroidobacterales > Woeseiaceae > UBA1847. The sequence continues at coordinate 13,229 of JAOTUU010000044.1, read as the reverse complement.
TGTATCTACTGTGGGTTTTGCGAAGAGGCGTGTCCGGTCGACGCGATTGTCGAAACTCGCATTCACGAGTACCACATGGAAGAGCCGGGCGAAAACATCATGACCAAAGACAAACTTCTCGCGATCGGCGAAAAGTACGATGCAATGATCTCCGCTGATAAAGCGGCTGACGCGAAATACAAATAGGGCGCACGCTAGTGTTTCAAGCGATTCTCTTCTATCTCTTCTCGGCAGTGCTTATGGGCGCAGCGCTTGGCGTAATTCTCTCGCGCAACCCGGTACACGCCGTCATGTTCCTGGTCCTGGCATTTTTTCAGAGTGCGATGCTCTGGATTCTGGCCGAAGCTGAATTCCTCGGCATTGTGCTTGTGCTCGTTTACGTCGGCGCGGTCATGGTGCTGTTCTTATTCGTCGTGATGATGCTCGACATCAATGTCGAGGCAGTACGACGTGGGCTGACGCGTTACTGGTTCCTTGGGCTTGGCTTTGCACTGCTCATGGCTGTTGAGATCATGCAATTGATTTGGTTGCGCGGTCAGGACGGTGTTCTCGCTGGCGGCTTTGAGCCTTACCCGGAGGGGTATAGCAACACGAAAGCCCTTGGCTCCGTTCTTTACACGGAGCACGTGTACGCATTTGAAATTGCGGCGGTCATCTTGTTGCTGGCAATCGTTGCCGCAATAACGTTGACAATGCGCAAGCGACCGGGCCTTAAGGTTCAGAATATCGCGAGCCAGGTTGCTGTAAAAGCGAAAGATCGTCTTCGCGTCGTGAAGATGGATGCGGAGAAGCGGCAATGATCGGCTTACAGCATTACCTGACGCTATCGGCGATGTTGTTCGTGTTAAGCATTGTCGGAATTATTATCAATCGCCGTAACCTGATTCTGATCCTGATGTGCATCGAGCTCATGCTGCTCGCCGTCAACTTCAACTTTATTGCATTTTCCCGGCATCTTGGTGACGACACCGGTCAGGTGTTTGTCTTCTTCATCCTTACCGTGGCAGCGGCAGAAGCCGCCATCGGCCTTGCGATACTCGTCGTGCTCTTCCGCAATCGACGCTCTATCAATGTGCAAGAGCTGAATACGATGAAGGGCTAGCCGGCGATGTACAACTATTACCTCACAATTGTTCTTGCGCCGCTGGCTGCCGCTGTGGTCGCGGGACTGTTTGGCAAGCAGATCGGACGCGCGGGCGCGCACTGGATCACCATACTCGCAGTGGGCTTGTCGTGTGGCCTGTCCGTGGTCGTTCTCAAGGAAATGTTCTGGGGCGGGGCGCTTGCTGAAAATATTCATGTCTACACATGGGCGGTCACCGATGGCTTGAGAATGGAAGTTGGGTTCCTGGTCGACCGGCTCACAGCCCTGATGATGGTCGTCGTGACGTTCGTTTCGTTTTCGGTCCATATCTACACGATCGGCTATATGCACGACGACCCGGGATACCAGCGATTCTTTAGCTACATCTCCCTGTTCACGTTCTCGATGCTGATGCTCGTCATGTCGAACAACTTCCTGCAGCTTTTCTTTGGCTGGGAAGCAGTTGGTCTTGTCTCCTACTTATTGATTGGTTTTTGGTACAAGCGAGAGTCCGCGATTTTCGCGAACCTGAAGGCTTTCCTTGTTAACCGAGTTGGTGATTTCGGTTTTATTCTTGGAATTTCGGCGATCGTGATGTTTACCGGCTCGCTGGATTACGCGGACGTATTTGGCCAGGCGGATTCGATCGCGGCACAGCAATTCGAGGTGTTCCCAGGGACGCCATGGAACGCGATGACGGTTGCCTGCATTCTGCTGTTCATAGGGGCAATGGGTAAATCGGCTCAAGCGCCGTTGCATGTGTGGCTGCCCGATTCCATGGAAGGTCCAACGCCAATTTCGGCATTGATCCACGCAGCAACGATGGTTACCGCGGGCATCTTCATGGTGGCGAGGATGTCGCCGCTGTTTGAACTGTCGGAGACGGCACTCGCTGTTGTTATCACGATTGGCGCGATCACCGCCTTTTTCATGGGCTTGCTTGGCATCGTACAAAACGATATCAAACGCGTCGTTGCATATTCGACCTTGTCGCAGCTGGGCTACATGACCGTCGCACTTGGCGCGTCCGCTTACAGTGCGGCGATCTTCCACCTGATGACGCATGCATTTTTCAAAGCGCTACTGTTCCTGGCGGCGGGTTCGGTAATCATCGCGATGCACCACGAGCAGGACATTCGCAAGATGGGCGGCCTGCGCAAATACATGCCGATCACTTACTGGACGGCGTTGATCGGTTCCCTGGCGCTGATCGGATTCCCGGGTTCGTCTGGATTTTTTTCCAAAGATCTGTTGATCGAAGCAGTCAAAGAGTCGCATTGGCAAGGGCAGGGCGCGGTCTACTGGATTGCTTATCTGAGCGTATTGCTGGGCGTTTTTGTCACGGCCTTGTACTCGTTTCGCATGTTCTTCCTGGTGTTCCATGGCAAAGAGCGCATGGACGAGGAAACGAAGTCACACCTGCATGAATCGCCCTGGGTCGTAACGGTACCGCTCATCATGCTGGCTATTCCGTCAGCGATTATTGGCTGGATAACCGTCAACGACGTGCTGTTCAATAATTATTTTGGCGATGCGATCGTCGTCAGTTCCGCGCACGATGTGTTGGCCCATATCGGTGAGAGCTTCCACGGCAGCCTGGCCTTACTTCAACACGCCCCGCAGACTCCGGTCTTCTGGCTCGCTGCCGCCGGCGCATTCTCGGCCTGGTTCTTGTATCTGAAGCGTCCCGACATTCCGGCAACAATCCAGAGCAAGCTCTCTGGCCTCTACACGCTTCTGGATCGCAAGTACTACTTCGACGATCTCTATATCAAGGGCTTTGCGGCCGGTGGTCGTGGTATTGGCTCCTTCCTCTGGGAGAAAGGGGATCAGCTGATCATTGACGACGTTATCGTCAACGGGACTGCCAGGTCGGTCGGCAGGCTGGCAGCCGTTATGCGACAGATTCAGACCGGTTATCTGTACACGTACGCGTTCGCAATGATCATCGGCATGACGATGTTGCTTAGCTGGCTCATCTGGTTCAGGTAGCTCAGGGACAAACATGGACTTTTCACAATATCTCTTGAGCATTCTGATCTGGTTGCCGGTTATTGGCGGCGTCATGTTGTTGGTAGCCGGTGACGGCGGCGACGCCAGGTCGTCGAAAGCGAGCACGATGCGCATCATTGCCCTGGGAATGTCGCTGCTGACATTCGTCCTGAGCATCGCCCTGTACAAGTGGTTCGATAACGCCGAAACCGGTATGCAGTTTATCGAACGGTATTCGTGGATTCCGGCGCTGAATGCTTATTACTATCTCGGTATTGACGGCATCTCGGCGCCGCTAATTCTTCTGACGACGTTTATTACTCCACTCGTCGTTCTAACGAGCTGGGATGTCATTAAGGTACGCCCGGCGCAGTTTTTTGCGGCTTTCCTGATTCTTGAAGGCTTGATGATTGGCGTGTTCTCGGCGCTCGATGGCCTGCTGTTCTACGTTTTCTGGGAAGCGATGCTGGTACCGATGTTCCTTATCATCGGCGTGTGGGGTGGCGAACGCCGCATCTATGCCACGCTGAAATTCTTCCTGTACACGTTCCTCGGTTCCGTGTTGATGCTGGTTGCCTTCATTTACCTGTATGGGCAGACCGGCAGCTTTGACATGTTCGGCTGGATGAACTTACCGATCGGATTGACGGCGCAAAAATTCATCTTCATTGCATTCCTGTTGGCATTCGCCGTGAAGGTGCCGATGTGGCCGGTGCACACATGGTTGCCGGACGCTCACGTCGAGGCCCCAACCGGGGGATCCGTGATCCTGGCGGCCATCATGTTGAAGATGGGCGGTTACGGATTCTTGCGTTTATCTTTGCCGATGGTGCCCGACGGCAGCGCCTATTTCTCGGGCCTCGTCATAGCATTGTCATTGATTGCCATTGTGTACATCGGTTTTGTTGCGCTGATGCAAAAAGACATGAAGAAGCTGATCGCGTATTCATCGATCGCCCACATGGGCTTCGTGACGCTGGGCTTCTTCCTGCTTTGGTCCATTCAAAGCGGGTCATCAGGTGCGGGACTCGGGATGACGGGCGGCATGGTGCAGATGGTGTCGCACGGTTTGATCTCAGGCGCCATGTTCCTCTGTGTTGGCGTCTTGTATGACCGCGTTCATAGCCGGCAGATCGCCGATTACGGTGGTGTTGCTAACACCATGCCGGTATTTGCGGCGTTCATGGTGCTGTTTTCCATGGCCAATGCAGGGCTACCCGGAACTTCCGGGTTCGTTGGCGAGTTCATGGTGATTATTGCCAGTTTCAAGGCCAACTTCTGGTTCGCGTTTCTTGCAGCATCGACGCTCGTGCTCGGGGCCGCCTACACACTCTGGATGGTCAAGCGGGTTGTCTACGGTGAGGTTGCCAACGACAAGGTTGCTGAGCTCGAAGACCTGAACATGCGTGAGTTTGTGGTGCTTGCGGTGCTTGCGGTTGCCGTGTTGGTGATCGGTCTGTGGCCCGCGCCGCTTGTCGACATGATGAACGTGACGATTGATCAACTGATCCAGCAGATAGGGCAATCCAAGCTATGACCTTGACGGACTACATTTCAGCTGCGCCTGAGATAACCCTGTTGGGTTTGATCTGCGTCGTGCTGATAGCAGACTTGTTCGTCGATGATGAGAGCCGCATCCTGACGTTCTGGATGACTATCGCTGCGCTGGCCATTACGATGTGGACGCTGCTAACGACGGCACCGACAGAGCGTCTCGTTTTGTTCGACGGCAGCTACGTTAGCGACCCGTTATCACAGATACTGAAAGTGACCGCGGTTGGCTTCGTCGGCATCGCTTTAATGTATGCCCGGGACTACCTGAGAGCCAACCACCTGCACAAAGGTGAGTTCTACATACTCGGATTGTTTGGCTTGCTGGGCATGATGATCATGATCTCGGCAAACAGTTTGTTGACGATGTACCTGGGCCTGGAGACGCTGGCGCTTTCGTTGTACGCGCTGGTTGCCATCGACCGCAACAACGTAACGTCTGCAGAGTCGGCGATGAAGTACTTCGTGCTCGGCGCCATTGCATCCGGCGCCTTGTTATATGGCATTTCATGGGTCTATGGCGTCACAGGCACGCTTAAATTTGACGAAATCGCGATGGCCCTGGCAGCGAACCCTGAAATGAACAGCTTGCCATTGTGGTTCGGCCTCGCATTTCTGATTGTCGGCATCTCATTCAAATTCGGCGCGGTTCCGTTCCATATGTGGCTGCCGGATGTTTATCAGGGCGCTCGCACCCCGGTAACGCTTTACATCGCGTCTGCACCAAAACTTGCAGCACTGGCATTCACGTTGCGAGTGCTGACTGACGGGCTTGGCGGGCTGCACGATGTCTGGGCCGACATGATCATGGTTGTTGCCGTGCTGTCGTTGCTGGTTGGTAACATCATTGCCATCGCGCAAACGAACATCAAGCGCATGTTGGGTTACTCCACCATCGCTCACGTTGGTTTCATATTGCTTGGCGTATTTTGCGGTAACGACAAGGGCAACGCCGCGGCGCTTTTCTACACGCTGACCTATATCGTTGCCGCGGCCGGTGCATTTGGCATTGTCATCCTCCTGAGCAGACGCGGCTTTGAGGCGGAAAACCTGTCGGACTTCAAAGGCCTGAATGCGCGCAGCCCATGGTTTGCCTTGATGATGATGTTCCTGATGTTCAGCCTGGCGGGCGTACCGCCATTTATTGGCTTTTTTGGCAAATTGAACGTTATCGATGCGGTCCTGAGCTCAGGCTACCCAGGGTTGGCGATCCTCATGGTTCTGGCGTCTGTCGTTGGCGCGTTCTACTACCTGCGTGTCATCTGGTACATGTATTTCGAGCCGACCGAGGACATGGCCGTTTTGCAGTCCAGTGCCGATACACGGCTGGTTTTAAGCCTGAATAGCCTTGCGGTACTGGCCCTCGGAATCGTTCCCGGCTGGCTCTGGACTCTTTGTTCGCAAATAGCCTTGTCAATCCGCTAGCTTGTCAGTATATTCCGCTCCTGCCGATGCGGGGTGGAGCAGTCTGGCAGCTCGTCGGGCTCATAACCCGAAGGTCGCAGGTTCAAATCCTGCCCCCGCTACCAAATAAATATGCCGGGCCCGGTTTTATCGGGTCCGGCATTTTTATTTTGTGTTGAGCGAGTTTTTGAACCTGCGAGGAAGCAGGTTCAAGCCGAGGCGGTCCGATGCGTAGCATCGGAATAAAGCCGCCGAGACAAACTGACCCGCGAAGCGGGGAAGGCCATCCTGCCCCCGCTACCACTCAAATAAGACCGGTCCCGAGAGGGGCCGGCTTTTCTCTTGGCCATTGGGAATTGCAGAGACCGAAAGCCGCTCGAAAGTCATTTCGCTTTTTCAGGTGGCTTCGGCCTTGTACCTACGACGTCAAATATCATTCCGGCAAGGGCATTGATGCGTGTCACCCGAAAGATCACACGGGAGAACGAGACAGGTCGAACTCTCCGAACTTCCTTTATTTTCGGCAGCAAGATTAACAAGACAATTGTTCTCATGAATGCTGAAACGGCAAATACACCGAGCAGGGGACTGATCCATGCTGTCGAGGCATCGAACAGCCCCGTGTCGCTGGCGAATGCGATCCCAAGGTATCCTCCGAGAAGAGCGCCGCAGAAGACGCCAACGCTCGCAATCATGTTGTGGAGCGCAAGGTAGGTAGCACGCTTCTGCGGTTCAATCAGATCGTAAAGGAAGTTGTTTGCGCCCAATGTAAAGCCCGCCCACGAGAGGCCGCTAAGCATTTGAGCCACGAGCAGGTACCAGAAGTTCGGGGAAACGAGCCACAAGAGTGGCATGAGGGGCAGCATTACGCCGGTGACAGACAGCACGCGCCGATTGCCGAAGACATCACTGATACGCCCCCATTGGCTGAGCGTCAGGAACTGGACGAGCACCGACATACCCGTATTGGCCATGAACTGTGCATAGCTGAATTGCAGGTCGCGCAGCATGTAGACGGCGAAGAACGGTGACGCAATGGCAACCGAGAACTGCATCAGTGCGTAGAACACCGAAAAGCGTGCGAAATTGGACTTACCGAGTTGGCGCCACCACGAATCCCGGATCGGCACCTGGAGCGCAGCTACGTGGCCTGCCGGATCGTGCATGCGCGCCAGGAAGTAGGTGCTCACACCGCGTGCAAACATCGCAATCCCGAATAGGATCAGGAACCCGACCAAAGTCCTTCCGGAGATTGTTGATACATGGAGTATGAGCCCGCCGGCGGCGAGCGACAGGAATGTTACGAGCGCCACGACTCCTGTCCTGCGCGAGAAAAACTGACCGCGTCGCTTCATCGGCACCAGATCGCCCATGAGGCTCGCCCATTGCGGCGCGGCCAGGTGCGCCCCGCAGTGATAAAGCACTGCGGACGCGATAAGAAGGGGCACCGCGGCCGAGGGAAACAGAACGGGCAACACTGCGATCGGCAACCACGCAAATGCTTGCAGGCCGGCGCCGGCCAGAATAACTGGCTTGCGCCGTCCTAACACCCGTCCTAACCCTGCAGAGAAAATCTGCGCCAGGGAGCCAAGCAAAGGCGGCAGCGAGGCGAGCAGGCCTATCTGCGGCGTCGACGCCTTCAGAAACACGGCAAAAGCGGACAGATAGGTCTCGCCGACCCCCATCATCACGGCATATGCCGTCGCGTCCTTTATGGAATGCCGCAGCGAGTCTTCGTCGCCGCGGTTTGAAAGCCGAGTGCGAGACTCGCCGTCAGGCGGCCCGGACATTCTTCGCGCGACGGCCATTCTGTGCGAGCCGGTCAGAACAGGCGGCCAGTATACTGCTGAGCATTTCCGCGTAACTCAGCCCGGCGTATTCCGCCATCCGCGCGAGATGTCCATCCCAGCACCATCCCGGGTTCGGGTTGGCTTCGAGTAGCCGCGGGGTGCCGTTGCTGTCCAGTCGCCAGTCAAATCGTGCGTAGTCCTGGCATCCAAGACGCTGGAACAGCTTGATGCAACTGGCGTGCAGGAATTCGACGGTGGATTGGGGGAGGTCTGCCGGGATTGAGGTGACGTTCTTGAAATAGATCGAATCAGCGTCCCATTTCGCCTCGTACCCGCAGATCCTGGGCAGGTCATTCGGCAATTGCGAATAATCTTCTTCAATGATTGGGAGTGCGACGTAGTTGTCTGGAGGGTTGCCAATGATGCCGACGCTGATGTCCTTCCCTGTAAGGAACTGCTCCACAAGTACCGGTCTCGAGTAACCCCCGCTTTCCCTGACATTTGCTATGGCCTGCTCGAGTTGCCCAACGTCGTGGCAGACGCTGTCGACGGTAATGCCGATGCTGGAATCGCCGAAATTCGGCTTGACGATGACCGGGAAGTCGATCGGGAACGAAATGAACGCTACTTCCTCCGGCGCAACCGAGAATGCCGCGGGGACTGGTATGTCCATCTCTGTCGCGATACCCCGGACCAGCGACTTGTCGTAGCAGTAAGCCAGGCATTGCGGGTTTCCGCCGGAATAGGAGATGTTCAGCGTTTCGAGCAATGACGGAATGTGCAGCTCCCTGGTCGGGTCGTTGTTCAGCCCCTCGTCACAGAGATTCAGGACAAAGTCGATCTTCGACGCCCGCTTCTGCAAGTCGTCGACTAGGTTATCGTGGTCGTTCAGGTACACGAACCGATAACCAGGAACCTGCTTGAGCGCGCTCTTCAGTTCTGCGATCGTGTGGTAGTCATCGGCATCGAACACACTGCTAGGCTTGACGTCGTCCGGTTTGCGATGGTCTCCCATCAGAACCGCGACCCGCCGAACCGGAGTTCTGGTAGGTTGTGCGCTGGGTTGCGTTTTCAACGACCGCGCGGTCATCACGATACGCTCCGCCATCATTCCGAGATCCTGGTTCCGCTTTGATGCCGTGGAAAGCGGCATGCTTTCCACTACCTCGAAACCATTCTCCCCCAACAACATCGCGAGCTGTGATCCATTGTAGAGGCGCTCTGCGTAGAATTGGTCGGCGATGACGCCCTTCTTGGCATGTGTAATGACTTCGCGTGAAATCAGGCGATCGCCGTCCTTCGATAACGCGCGCTCGCGACACACGAAGTAGTTGTTGTCGATCCACTCCCAGCTGCGAGCTTCGAAATTAGCACGAAGATAGTCGCCGTCGGTAAAGTCGATCAGCAGCTGCCCGCGAGGCTTGAGGAGACGGCGGATCTCCGCCAGTACGGCAACGTCGTCTTCTGCCGACTCGAAATAGCCGAAACTGTTTCCAGCTACGTAAATGAAGTCGAATCGGTCGTCGGGGAACCGGAGTTTACGTGCATCCCCTTCCCGAAAAGCGACGGTCAATCCACGTTCCGTCGCCAGACGCTTGGCCCGCGAAATCAGGTAATGCGAGCGATCCACGCCATGAAGATCCGTGAAACCGCGGCTCGCGAGTTCGAGGACATGGCGGCCCTGGCCACAGCATACGTCCAGAATGGCGGCGTCCCTGGCAACGCCGATCATTCCCAGGAATGCATCAATCTCCGTTTCCGTGATTTCCGGATCCTCCACCACGTCGCCATCGGTGCGTAGGTAGTTAGCGTTGAAAATGTCTCGCCACCACTCAGCCTTGACATAGCTCTCGAGGTCTTCGACGGGGCCGATGGATGAGCGTAGGGCCACGTTGCGCCGTGGCGTCCTGCGCCGCGATCGCGAGGAGGAACGTGGGGTTGTCATTGCTTGTCTCCGAACGGGGACTTGACCCGTAATTTCGGTGAAAACCGGCGCTCACTCCGCGAGTGATGCCAGATTGACTTTGTCCTCGTCACTTGGACTGTGGTTAATGTTCAGGAGAATACTCGCCAGTTTTCGGGCTGCATCATTAGAGAAGTCATCGTCGACAATATCGGCGAGTCGCTCTGCGTCTGCGGCCGTTACCTTGTGTTCCATATTGGCAAGAGCCATCGCAATGGCCGCTTCTTCCTCGCTCGAATCGTTGCTTTCGATGATCGCATTCAGGATCGATTTTTCTTCATCCGAAGGATAGTGATTGAGGTTCATTGTGATCTGGACCAATGCCCGGATCGTCTCTGTCTCGGCTTCCACGAGCCCAGCTGCAAGGAACGTCGCGACCCCAATCGTGGCCACGACAAAGCCAGATTTTCTCATGTCAATTCTCCCGTCAAACTGTTGGAGTAATTCCAATTAGTTTGACATCAAAATACCCAACATCTAAGTAAAATGGAAGCAGATTTGGCGAGTTTTCGGTGCATCTGGTCTTGATTCAGCGGTGTGAAACACGCCAATCGCGTCACTTGAGACGAACGCGGGTTGCCACTGTCGGAACTGTGCAAATCATGCCCCCGCTACCAGAGAAATAAGAGCCCGGTCTTGTACCGGGCTTTTTATAGTCGTCCGGCGACTTCTCGCCCGAGGATTCTTAGTCATGCGTTGCCAGGAACCAGCGATGTCAATTGACTGTGTGAGTTAGTGCGCTTTCCTGGCGCATTTATCGGCTTGCTGGCACTTGCCGAGAGTGCATCGGCCGGGCATCTGCTCGACTATATTCGGGAGTATGATCTGAACGGCTATGCAATCGGCGTTGCGGCGTCGACCGATTAGAATCCGTATATCGGGGTCAAAAACGCCACCATTGCCTATTCGAAAAGTGGCGCGCTTTTATCAGCTTGAAAGCAAAATGGATGCTGACATAGACGCGCAGCTGGCGGATTTCGTGCCGCTTGCGGAGAGTATGTAACCCACACGCCCCCGCCGCCAGAATTCTATAACTAGAATGCCTCCCCGACAGAATTATGAATGGCGTCACTATCCGACGAGCGGGCGTAGTCGAGTCACAGGCTGATCTTTTTAGCTTTGAGTGCGGTAAAGCGCAGTCCGGCGCCGTAACCGGGGATCGCTTCGCGCTCGCGAGAGATGACTTATCGAGTATGTACTCGCGAAGCCCGGTACGCAGGGCGGTCTCGGCGACTCTCAAATCGACTCGGAGCGCATTTTCGTAAAGCGATTTCGCGCCGTTTTAGACCCACCTCCAGTGGACCCGTGAAGCCACCGCCTTTCGGGCGGTGGAGTATGCACTCGGGGCACGAATACGAATGCCGCCTGAAGAACGACGCCGAGAGGAAACTTGTCAGCACGATCGATCTGGGATAGGTTCATGCAATCGTTTGCTTAAGGTGGTCTGGCGGGGCGAAGCGTTGGCGCCCAAGTCTGGTTAGGAACAAAGTCTTCGAGACCAAAGACCTAAAGAGTGGAAGATGTTGTAAATAACCCAAACGTTTGTAGGTATGTATCGTGTCGTTCTTAGGTGCGAGGAGCATTACCCAAAAATGGCGTAACGATAACCAGAAGGAACAAGAGTATGTGGTCAATATTCAATTTGTGGTCCAGCCATTCGGCGATTAGGTCAGTGTTGCTTGGGGCCGCGTCAAGTACGGCGCTCGCCGTAACGGTTTTTTCGAGCGCGCTCGCTCAGGAAGCAGTAAATTCTATCGAGGAAACAGAAGCAGCAGAGTCTATCGAAGAAGTAGTTGTGTTTGGAGAAATCGTATACAAAAGTCGCACGGAAAAAGTAACGCCGGTAATAGACTATGACGCTAGATATTTCCAAAGGTTTGAGCCGGTATCGGTAGGTGACGCGATTAAGCGCCTTCCCGGGGTCGTGTTCTCAGACGAGGTGAATGAGTATGAAAGCGTGCAACTTCGGGGCCTTGGCCCGGAGTTTACTCAAGTGCTCATCAATGACCGGCGTGTTCCGGGTGGCGGAAACAACCGGGCTTTTCTGATCGATAGAGTTCCAGCCGAACTTATACGTAATGTTCAAATTGTTCGCAGTCCGTCGGCAGATATGCCTTCGGAGGGGGTTGCTGGATCCGTCAACATTGAATTGCGCGACCCTGGCATGCTTGACGGAGGATATTTGCGCGGGGGGCTGCTTCACTATGATGATGGCAAAATACGGGGCGCTGGTTCAATGGCTTATGGTGCTTCTGTTGGCGACGTAAACCTGTGGGGTGCGTTTGACGTACAAGAGAGGCATTTCACCAAAGAACGAGTGATCTTATTCCAGGACCCTGATGACCTTTCATTCCTTGGGCAGCGCGAAGAAGAGTCAGATAAGCGCGATTCCCAAGATATCTCAGCGAATTTTGTCGCCGATTTTCCTTTTTCGAAAGGGGATATGAGGGTGCGCGGTCTGATTGTGTCGACAGACCAGGACGAGGGAGAATCGGGGAGTGTTTTTGAAGAGGACGACGCTGGGGTTTTGCAACTTGTAGAACTTAAGGGGCAGACGGAGACTAATTCTCAATTGTCATATTTGATCGACGGCGATATTCAAATTCCCACTACAGGTGGCGATGTAGGCATCTATGTGGCGTATGCGTATTTTGATGACGATCTTTTTGCGGTGGCAAGCGAGGCGGCTGCAGGCGATCCTCTTGAGCCTGTGGAGTCCGAGTTAATAGAAACGCAAGAAGAGTCGATAACCGGCGAAATTTTCTATTCCGCGGAAGCTGGTAATTTGACCTACAAGGCGGGAATTCAGGTACTAAGCCAGGATCGCGATACCATTTTCCGCTTAGGTGAGTTTGAGGATGGTGTAGATACTGTTGTTGAGGAAAGTATCTTTACGGTAGCCGAAACAAGAATTGACCCTTACCTAAAAGGTAACTGGACCTTATCCGAGCAGGTTGATTTGGAAGCTGGAGTGCGGGTCGAGCGTACGTCCCGAGATGTTAAGGGTGCTGGGTTCGACACGTCCACGTCGTTTACTGAGGTCAACCCTTCGATCCACGCAACCTATCACCCTACGTCAAATGCCCAGTTTCGGGCGTCCATAGCCCGAACAGTACGTAATCCAAATTACGACCAGATGGTGCCAGTCCCACAACAAGATGTTCCGGCAGATGACGATATTTTCACAGGCAATCCGGACCTTACGCCGGAGACAGCGTGGGGATTGGACATTGGTTATGAAAGGGAGATCGGGGCCCAGGGCATGTTGGGTGTGAATTTCTTCTTGCGTGAAATTGACGATTTGATCGATGTCGTTGCCACGGGTCCGGCCGTAGGTGGAATCCAACCATTCACGGCTGACAATATTGGGGACGGCAGGACATATGGGGTCGAGGTCGACCTGGATGTGCCCCTCGATTATATAGGCCTTGAAGATACCGGCTTT
>JAOTUU010000043.1 GCA_029863705.1 Gammaproteobacteria bacterium | reverse complement strand
GACGCACAGGCACGTTTGGTCAGAGGGCACTAAACTGGTTTTTAAGCAGCTAGTGCGTAGTTGTCGTCGTTGGCAACTATGGTTTTTACAGCTGGTTTTACGAGGTAATCTGTCCCTCGGCATGCACTCGGAGTTTCGCGACCCACGTCGAAGCCATATCACCCCCGTGTCGCCCTAGTGTATGGCCGCCGCACCGAAAAACAATGCGAGCACCGCACATTTGTTTCAATCACGGAGAAATCAGCGCACGAGAAAATCGAGAAAACACATTAATAATAGTTAATAACTATTTGAAATAAAACGTTAATGCTTGAGTATACGCGCTTTCTGACGCTGCCAGTCCCGGTCTTTGTCAGTTGCGCGTTTGTCGTGCTGTTTCTTGCCCTTTGCCACGCCGATGTTCAGCTTGGCGCGACCTTTGTGCCAATGCAGGTCGAGTGGCACGAGCGCCATTCCTTTGCGCTCGACGGCCCCAATCAATCGGTCCAGCTCCTGCCGGTGCAATAACAACTTGCGAGACCGGGTTGCCTGGGCATTGATATGGGTCGACGCTGTCTTGAGCGGGGAAAAATGCGCTCCAATCAGCCATGCCTCGCCATTACGTATGTAGACGTAGCTTTCCGTTATTTGTGCGCTCCCGGCACGCAGGCTCTTGACCTCCCAGCCTTCGAGCACGAGTCCGGCCTCGAAAGTCGCCTCGATGAAATAGTCGTGCCGCGCCTTGCGATTAGCAGCGATGACGTTTTCTGCGGGCTTTTTGGACTTCTTGCTGCTCATTCGAGGAAAATCTGGATATTCGAAGGGGGACGCGATTATAAAGTCATGCTGTTGTCAGGTCGCGGTATTTGTATGAGAATCTCGCATCCAACCTCGTAAGAGATCAAATATGCTGAGCAACCGGGCCACAGACACGGAAAAACGCAAATCGCTTCATGGCCACTGGTCCTCACGGATGGCGTTTATCCTTGCGGTAACAGGCTCGGCGGTTGGCCTCGGCAACATCTGGAAATTTCCTTATGTGGCCGGCCAGAACGGAGGCGGCGCGTTCGTGCTCGTTTACCTGCTTTGCGTTGCGATTATCGGTATGCCCGTGATGATGTCGGAGATACTGATCGGGCGACGCGGCAGAAGAAACCCGATCGCAACGATGGCATTGCTTGGCGAGGAGGAGGGTAAATCTCGCCATTGGCAATGGGTCGGCGGAATGGGCGTTATCGGCGGCATCCTCATCCTGTCGTACTACAGCGTTATTGGTGGATGGACGCTGTCCTACGTCTTCAAGAGCGTGGCGGGTACGTTTTCGGGTGCGGGCGCGGCAGACGTCACCGCCGCCCGTGACAGCTTTCTGGGCAACTGGCTTGCGATAGGGTCTTTTCACACCGTCTTTATGCTGCTCACGGTATTTGTTGTGGCACGTGGTGTGGAACGCGGGCTCGAACAGGCTGTGCGTTTCATGGTTCCCGCATTGTTGTTACTGATGCTGGTGTTGCTGGGCTATTCGATCAATTCGGGCTATTTCGGCGAGGGATTGGCGTTCATGTTCACGCCGGACTTCAGCAAGCTCACCTGGGACAGCGTGCTGGCTGCGATGGGACAGGCTTTCTTCACGCTGTCGATAGGCATGGGCTCTGTCATGGCCTATGGCGCCTACTTGCCGGAAGAGACCTCTATCACGAAATCATCGGCCGCCGTTGCAATGGCGGATACGTCTATTGCGATTTTGGCCGGGCTTGTTATTTTTCCACTGGTCTTTGCCAACGGGCTTGACCCCGCGGACGGGCCGGGATTGGTATTCATTACCTTACCGCTGGCGTTTGGACAGATGTCAGGCGGCGTGTTCTTCTCAACTATCTTCTTCATCTTGTTATCGTTTGCGGCATGGACGTCGGCGATTAGCCTGATGGAGCCAGCGGTCGCATGGGTCGTCGAGCACCGCCACAAGAGCCGTGAGCTGGCAGCGATGACGATCGGTCTGATTATCTGGGTGTTGGGTGTGGGCACGGTCCTGTCATTCAACGTCCTTTCGGAATTCAAGTTCCTCAAGGGAACGATATTCGAGAACCTCGATCACCTGACGATCAATATCATGTTGCCACTCGGCGGGCTCCTCATCGCCGTGTTTGCAGGTTGGGTGTTGTGTCGCAACTCGACGGCCGATGAGCTCCGCTATGCCGGCACGGCATTCAAACTCTGGCGAGTTCTGGTGCGGTATGTCGCACCGATCGGCATCTTGTTCGTGTTCCTGAAATCGGTCGGACTGTTGCCGGATCTGTCCTGATATCGCCACTGTCTGTTAGTTACCCTTATGCGTAAAGTCAGTCGCAGTGCTTTAGTGCCATACTCGGCGGAGCAGATGTTCGCGCTCGTGGAAGATGTGGAGGCATATCCATCATTTTTGCCATGGTGCAACGACGTTGAAGTGCATTCTCGTGACGGTGATGCTGTTGAGGTGACCCTCGAGCTTCACAAAGGCAGCCTCAGTAAAAGATTCCGAACTCGTAATACGCTGCATCGCTACGAGGCGATGGACCTTGCGCTCATCAGCGGGCCATTCAGGCAATTATCGGGCGGCTGGCGGTTTCAGCAACTTGGGGAAAAAGGCAGCAAAGTGGCTCTGGAACTTGAGTTCGAGTTCGACAGCCGCATGCTCGATATGGTGATCGGCAGGTACTTTGAGAATATCTGCAACAAACTTGTTGATGCGTTCACTCGACGAGCCGCTGTGACTTACGGCTGCGGGGATGCCAGTGTCTGACCGCATTGCCGTCGAGGTTGTGTTCGGTCGACCCGATGCACAAACACTTGTGGCTTTGTCGCTGCGGCAGGGCGCGACCGTTGCTTCTGCTATTGCCAGCTCTGGCCTGGCTGAGAATTTCCCTGACGAGCCGTTTGCTGATTTGCCGGTCGGTATCTGGGGTCGCATTGTCGATAAAGGGTGCATCCTGAAAGATGGCGACCGCGTTGAGGTTTACCGCCCGTTGCAGCTCGAGCCCAGGGAGTCGAGACGCCGACTGGCGCAACTGGGCCTGACGATGCGAGAGACAAAGCGTAACAGGCGTGACGCTTAGAGGTCGGGGGCTAATTCCTGATCTTTGCGGATTTCGCTAACGAGGTCATTCTCGAATTCTACGGATACCCAGCGCTTGAAGGTCGCAGCTTCGCGCCCGATTTTGAGAAAGTAAACGTAATCCCAGCGCGACTTGTGGAACGGGTCGTCGATCATGGGCGTGCCCAGCAGGAATCGTACCTGGTTACGAGTCATTCCGACTTCGACCTGGTCAAGATCTTCCTGCTCGATCAGGTTGCCCTGCGCAATATTGGATCTGTAAACGCAGCTGCTGGCAAGCGCCATCGTTGAGAAAATAAGGGCCAGAATAATTACTTTTCGCATAGTATGTTCGCGTTCGAGCATCGATTTCAGTGGGATTTTAGTGTCCGCAGCCCGGGCATGGACCTAGAGCCTGACTGTCAACTACGTCATAATAGGCGCGAATCATACCTTCTTGCCCGACGGCACAACAGCCGTAATCACAATTCCGCAAAGAGACCCAGTTCATGGAGCAACGTAAAGAACTACGCAAAGCAGGTCTGAAGGTCACGCTACCGCGCCTGAAGATCCTGGAAATCTTTGAAAATTCCAAGCTGCGGCATCTGAGTGCCGAAGCCATGTACAAGGAATTGCTCGATTCCAGCGAGGATATCGGCCTGGCCACCGTGTATAGGGTGTTGACGCAATTCGAGGCGGCCGGGCTGGTAACGCGGCACAATTTTGAAGGTGGTCATTCAGTATTTGAACTCGATGACGGCGAGCACCACGATCATATGGTCTGTGTCGAGTCGGGCGAAGTCATTGAGTTTTTTAGTGAAGAGATCGAAGTTCTGCAGCGAGCCAAGGCGAAAGAGCACGGGTTCGAGCTGCTCGATCACAAGCTCGTCCTGTACGTTCGCCCCCTCCCGGATTCATCCGACGACGAATAGCCTACGCGCGTTTTTGTGCCGCCCCCGATAACATTTCGGCAGCGTGATCGATGGTCTTCTGGGTGATATCGACGCCGCCCAGCATTCGTGCCAGCTCCTGTATGCGTTCTTCCTTGTTGAGGACCTGAACGCCCGTTCGGGTTGCCTTGCCGTCAGTAACTTTGCTGATGCGAAAATGTTGATCGGCGAGACTGGCCACCTGCGGCAGATGCGTGACGCAAAGGACTTGCCGGTTGGCACCCAGTTCGCGCAGACGGTGGCCGACCATTTCCGCAACGCGACCACCGACGCCGCTGTCAACTTCGTCAAAGACCATTGTCGGAATGGCGCTGCCATCGCTTGCAATAACCTGGATAGCGAGACTCATTCGCGACAGCTCACCACCCGATGCTACACGGGACAATGACATGGGTTCCTGGCCCGGGTTGGCGCTGATCAGGAAGTCGACCTCGTCGATACCCCATGGCTTGACGTCGCTCTCTGCGAGCGGTGACAGCCGGACCTCGAAAACGCCTCCGGGCATACCTAGCCCTGACATTGCTCCGGTGACGGCTGTCGAGAACCTGGCGGCAGCAGTTTTTCGCGCCGCGGACAGCGATCTGGCGAGTTTGTTGTACGCCGCCTTCGCTTCACTGACTTGTGATTCCAGCTCTTTGCCACGCTCTTCTGCGTGGCTGAGCTCATCGTGTTCCTGGCGCAGCCTGCTACAGAGTTCCTGCAGTTCGTCCGCTGTTGTTCGATGTTTGCGTGCAACGGACTGGAGCGCATCCAGCCTCTCCTCGACCCAATCCCGGCGGGACGGATCCATGTCGATCGACTCGCTGTAGCGCTGCAGTGCATCGCTGGCTTCGGCCACCTGAATGCTTGCGCTTTCGAGCAATTCGAGGGCAGGGGCGAGTGTCTCGTCGAATTCGATCAGTGCTCCGATTGAACGGCTCGTTTCGGCCAGAAAGCTGTTGGCGTTGCCCGTGTCATCCTCCGACAACCTGCCAAGTGCGGTCGCTATACCATCAGCCAATGCGCCGCTGTTTCTTAGTTTTTGCCGCTCTGCAAGCAAATCGGCAGCTTCGTTCTGCTTAACGTCAAGCGCGTCCAGTTCCTGTAATTGAAACTCAAGCAGATCCAGACGCGAGGCGCGATCTGCATTGGCCATCAGCAATGTATCAAGCCGATCCTGCAGAGATCGCCACTGCTCAAAAGCCGTTTCGGTAGCACGGCGCTTTTCCAGTAAATCGCCAAAAAAATCGAGCAGGTCTCGTTGTACAGGACGACGAGCCAATGACTGATGGAGATGCTGACCGTGAATGTCGAGCAGTAACTCTCCAAGGGATTTGAGTTGCTGCATCGTGACCGTATTGCCGTTGATGAACGCCCGGGAACGCCCATCCGCGTTGATGACCCGTCGCAGCAGGCACTCATCGTCCTGGTCGAGCGCTTGCTCATCCAGCCATTCGCGAACCTCGGCGAGGGCAGATATATCAAATTCAGCGCTGAACTCTGCGCGCGCAGCACCGCTGCGAACCAGCTGGCTGCTGCCGCGTTCGCCGAGGACGAGTGCGACGGCATCCACGAGGATGGACTTGCCTGCGCCGGTTTCACCCGTGAGTACCGTCATACCGGGCTCGAACTCGACGCTGATCTGGTCGACGATCGCGAAATCACGCACTTGTAAGCTGGTCAGCACCGCCTAGCGAGCCTCCTTGTTGCGCCTGCGATTGTCGCGCCCCCAGAGCAACTTGGATCGCAAGATGCCGTAAAAGTCATATCCCGGCGGGTGAATCAGACGAATTCGTTTTTCAGCAGCATTAATCGTCAGCTTGCCGTCTGCATGAATAGCTCCAAGCGAGTGTCCGTCGACCGCGATGTCAGCTTGCGTGTCCTCGCGCTCGAGAAGCCTGATTTCGATTTCCTGTCCGGCAGCGATGACAATGGGCCTGTCGGCCAGCGTGTGTGGACAAATGGGCACGATAACCACGGCATCAAGCTGCGGTTCGATGATAGGGCCGCCACAACTGAGCGCGTAGGCGGTCGAGCCAGTTGGCGTGGCCACGATCAGACCATCACCCGAATGAGTGTTGACGAATTGGCCTGCGACGCTGGCTTCGATGTCTACCATGCGGCCAGTGCCGTGTCTTTGCAGAACTACGTCGTTAAATGCTGTGGCTGATACAATGCTGCCATCCGCCGACTGCAGATTTGCGTCAAGGAGCAGACGTGCCTCAGTCGTGTATTCGCCGCCCAGGACGTGATCGACGCTGACAATCATGTCGTCCGGGGTTACATCAGCAAGAAAACCAAGCCTGCCATGGTTGATCCCAAACAAGGGGACGCCGCTATCGCGAATAAGGCCGCCGGCGTAGAGCATCGTGCCGTCGCCGCCGATTGCGATCACAAGGTCCGCATTATCGGCGAGTTGAGTTGCGCTGACGCGCTCGACCGGCAGATCCAGCGCCATTTCCTCGGCCGCGAGCACCGCAACGCCGGCTTTTGTTAAGTGCTCGACCAATATTGTCATCGGCCCAGCAACACGAGAATCGTCGTGCCGACCGACTACGGCCACTTTCTGAAACTTAACGCTCATTGTTAGTCCGCGAACCCTCTTGACCCGCCGCCAAGCCATTGCTAGCGTGTGGAAAGATACCCTAACACAGCGAGTAGTTTGCGAAATTTTCGTATTTCTTGCGAATGTCTGCAGAAGCAATTACGACTCCACCTACCGATCGCGCCCAACATTTGTTGCGTGTCCTGATCCAGCGTTATATCCGTGACGGCCAGCCCGTCGGTTCACGCACTCTGTCGAAAGACTCCGGTCTGGATCTGAGTCCGGCGACCATTCGCAATGTCATGTCCGATCTCGAAGACTTGGGCATGGTGTCGGCTCCGCATACGTCGGCAGGAAGAGTGCCGACACCGAAAGGCTACCGCTTGTTCGTCGATACCCTGGTTCGTTATCGACCGCCTAAAGACGATGATATCGATATGTTGCGTTCGCAGATTCGCCGCAAGGTCGACGATGCAGATGCTCTGGTCGTATCGGTGTCGAACATGTTGTCAGACTTCACAAGTCTGGCCGGTGTTGTGACAGTGCCGCGCGGGCAACACGCGGCATTGCGCCAGATTGAGTTTCTGCCACTTTCGGAGAACAGAATTCTCGTCATTCTTGTGATCAACGATCGCGAAGTTCAAAACCGGATTCTGCATACCAACCGCGATTATTCCGCGTCAGAGCTTCAACAGGCTGCGAATTTCATTAACCAGCACTATGCCGGTGTCGAGATGCCGCAGGTCAGGGAGCAGTTGCTCACTGACCTCGAGGCCACCAGGGACTCGATGAACCAGACAATGCACGACATCATCTCGGTCGCGCATTCAGCGATGGGCGGTTCAGACCATCCAGATGGCGAATATGTTTTGGCCGGAGAAACGAACCTGATGGGATTTGCAGAGCTATCGGACGTCGATACCCTGCGGAGGCTTTTCGAGGCTTTTTCACGCAAGCAACAAATCCTGGATCTGCTTGACAGGAGTATTAACGCGGATGGTGTGCAGGTTTTTATTGGCGAGGAGTCGGGGTACCGAATTCTGGACGACTGCAGCGTCGTCACGGCGCCGTATAAGCTGGATGACGATACAATCGGCGTCCTCGGAGTCATAGGCCCCACGCGAATGGCCTACGATCGTGTAGTACCCATTGTGGACATCACGGCACGCTTGCTCAGGTCCGCCCTTAGTTCCTAGCTTCGGCAATGGTTTTTCGGTCACAGCTCTTGATATTTGTGGCCGTGTCCCCACACTTCACACTTCATTTGAACAGGCCTACGCAATGGGGAGCCGATGCCAATGAATGGACAGCCCGAAAGTCCCGAGGTCGAATCCGAGGACGTCAATCCTGAGATCGAAGCAGACGCTGAAGCCAATTCGCCTGAAGAGGTCGATGTTGAGGCCGCACTCGTCGAATTGCAGGCGAAAGCGGACGAGAACTGGGACCGTTACTTGCGCTCGGCCGCTGAGGTCGAAAATGTCCGTAAGCGTGCCGTCCGTGATGTCGAACGCGCCCGGAGATATGCGCTCGAGGGCTTTAGCAGAGAGCTGCTCGAGGTCAGGGATAGTCTTGAGTTGGGATTGACAGCCGCGGATGTCGCCGATGTCGAGAGTATTGTGGCTGGCAGCCAGGCGACACTGAAGTTACTGGGCACTACTTTTGAGCGTTTCGGCATTGTCGAGGTGGATCCTGAGGGCGAACCATTCGATCCGGAATTTCATGAAGCCATGACCATGCAGCCATCGGCCGACGCCGAGCCAGGTTCGGTTTTGACGGTGATTCAGAAGGGTTACACGCTTAATGGGCGTCTCTTGCGCCCGGCCCGAGTCATAGTTGCGGCAGAGCCGGTCGACCCGGAATAGCTGAAAAAGGGCGCGGATTGGCTTGAAACAGCCGTGCGCGGCCCCACCTAACAGCCAGATTTGCAGTATTTGTTAAAGAATTCGGAGTAAGAGACATGGGAAAAGTGATTGGTATTGACCTCGGTACCACCAACTCCTGCGTAGCAGTGATGGAAGGTGATACACCCAAGGTCATCGAAAACAGCGAAGGCGATCGCACCACGCCGTCGATTGTCGCGTTCAGTAAAGACGACCAGGTGCTCGTTGGCCAGTCGGCCAAGCGCCAGGCGGTGACGAACCCGACCAACACCTTGTTCGCGGTCAAGCGACTCATTGGCCGACGATTCAAAGACGATGTCGTGCAGCGCGATATCGATATGGTGTCGTACAAGATCGTCGAGGCGGACAACGGTGACGCCTGGGTTGAAGCTAATGGCAAGAAGATGGCTCCGCCAGAGATTTCGGCCCGCGTATTGATGAAGATGAAGAAGACGGCTGAGGATTATCTCGGCGAAAACGTCACCGAAGCCGTTGTTACGGTTCCGGCGTACTTCAACGACTCGCAGCGCCAGGCAACCAAAGACGCCGGCAAGATTGCGGGTCTTGATGTCAAACGCATCATCAATGAGCCTACAGCTGCGGCGTTGGCTTATGGCATGGACAAGAAGCGCGGCGACGCAAAGATCGCAGTCTTCGATCTCGGCGGCGGCACCTTTGACGTTTCAATCATCGAAATTGCGGAAGTGGACGGCGAGCACCAGTTTGAAGTGCTCGCGACTAACGGCGATACATTCCTCGGTGGCGAGGACTTCGACATGCGCGTCATCGAGTATCTGACGTCTGAGTTCGAGCGCGAGAGCGGTGTAAATGTCACGAAGGATCCGCTGGCGATGCAGCGCGTCAAAGAGGCTTCCGAAAAAGCGAAGATCGAGTTGTCGACTCAACAGCAGACAGAAGTCAACTTGCCGTATATCACGGCCGATGCGAGCGGACCGAAGCACCTGACGATCAAGCTGACGCGCGCCAAGCTCGAATCTCTCGTAGACGAGCTCATCACGCGGACGATTGGGCCGTGCAAGATCGCGCTCAAGGACGCTGGTCTTAAGGTCAACGAAATCGACGACGTTATTCTCGTCGGTGGCCAGACCCGTATGCCTAAAGTGCAGGAAGAGGTGCAGAATTTCTTCGGCAAAGAGCCGCGCAGAGACGTGAACCCGGATGAAGCTGTGGCGCTCGGAGCTGCGATCCAGGGCGGTGTGCTCTCCGGTGAAGTTAAAGACGTTTTGTTGCTCGACGTTACGCCGCTGTCACTTGGTATTGAGACACTTGGCGGTGTTATGACGAAGTTGATAGACAAGAACACCACCATTCCGGCCAATGCCGAGCAGGTGTTCTCTACGGCAGATGACAATCAGACGGCTGTGACTATTCACGTTCTGCAAGGCGAGCGTGAGCGATCAGTAGATAACAAGTCTCTGGGAAGATTTGATCTGGCGGATATTCCACCGGCGCCGCGAGGTGTGCCCCAAGTCGAGGTGACTTTCGATATCGACGCGAACGGAATCCTCAATGTGTCGGCCAAAGACAAGGCGACGGGCAAAAGCCAGAACATCGTTATCAAAGCCTCGAGTGGATTATCGGATGATGAGATCGAGACTATGGTCTCGGATGCGGAGAGTCATGCGGAAGAGGACCGCAAGTTCCGCGAACTCGTCGATGCGCGCAATCAGGCAGACAGCCTGATCCACGCATCCGAAAAGACGCTCAAAGATCTCGGTGAAAAGGCAACTAGCGAAGAACGCCTCAATATCGAAAATGCCGTATCGGATCTGAAGTCTGCTCTGGAAAAAGACGATATAGAAACGCTGCAGGCCAAGACCGCGGCGTTGGCCGAGGCGTCCGGAACTTTGGCGCAGAAACTGTACGCTGAACAGGCAGAACAGGAGGCAGGCGATGCATCTGCCGAATCTGCTGGAGACGATATTGTCGATGCCGAGTTTGAGGAAGTAGACGACGACAAGTCGAAGTCTGAGTAGACTGCGGCACCTTAAACGCTAGTTGAGGGCGCCGCTTGCGGCGCCCGGTCTTTAGAAGCCATGGCAAAACGCGATTACTACGACGTACTTGGGGTCTCTCGAACGGCATCCGCCGACGAGATAAAGAAGTCCTATCGTCGCCTTGCGATGAAGCACCATCCTGACAGAAACAAGGATGACACAAGCGCCGAAGGTAAATTCAAGGAAGCCAAGGAAGCTTACGAAGTTCTGAGTAATGCCGAGAAGCGATCGACCTATGATCGATTCGGGCACGATGGTCTTAGCGCGCAGCCCGGTGGCGGCCAAGGATTTGGTGCCGAAGGATTCGGTGACATTTTTGGCGATGTGTTTGGCGACATCTTTGGCGGTGGCGGCCGGCAGCGCGGCGCCCAGGTATTCCGAGGTGCCGATCTGGGCTACGAGCTGCGGCTGGATCTTGAAAACGCGGTCCGCGGTGATTCCGTAACCATCGATGTGCCGACACAGGTCGCCTGTGACACTTGCGACGGCAGCGGCGCCAAGAAAGGCACAGACCCGGTCACTTGTAGCACTTGCGGTGGTGCTGGCCAGGTTCGCATGCAGCAGGGCTTTTTCTCGATTCAACAAACCTGTCCCGCGTGTAAGGGTGCCGGCACGACTATTGGCGACCCTTGTGACCATTGTCACGGGCGCGGCCGTGTCCGCAAGACCAAGACCCTGGCTGTCAAGGTCCCGGCTGGTGTCGACGACGGTGATCGCATTCGACTGTCAGGTGAAGGCGAGGCGGGACGTAACGGCGGTCCGCCGGGTGACCTGTACGTCGAGATTCGCGTCAACCCGCACAAGTTGTTTTCTCGTGACGGCGCGGATTTGGCCTGCGAGGTTCCCATTAGCATCGGGACGGCGACACTTGGTGGCGAGGTTGAATTGCCGACGCTTGATGGCAATGTGTCTTTAAAAGTCCCGGCGGGCACACAATCGGGTAAGACCTTTCGGCTCAGGGGCAAAGGTGTCGTCACAGTGCGGGATGCGCGCACGGGCGATCTGTTTGCCAAGGTCCTGGTCGAAACACCTGTCAATCTGACATCTGAGCAAAAGGAACTCCTTGACAAGTTTGAGGAGTCCATTCAGGAAGGTGGCGAAAAACACAGCCCTCGGGCAGGTGGCTGGCTCGATACGGTGAAGCGCTTTTTCGATCGTATTAGTTAGTCCGGGAGCCGATTATCGACGTTATCAAGATCGGTATTGCAGGTTCTGGCCGCATGGGTTTGGCCATCGTCAACGCGCTGCAAGATCAGGAAGGTCTCTGCCTTGCGGGTATTTGGGTGCGCGAAGGCCAATCGATGGATGGCCTTGCCGATGACATCCTCGTTAGCTCCGATATCAATCACGTGGTTGACGCTGCGGATGTAATCATCGATTTCAGTTTGCCGCAGGGTACCGTTGAGGTTGTCGCCGCAGCGCTTCGCTACAAGAAACCGCTGGTCTGCGGTGTTAGTGGGCTGAGTGAGGCACAGAATTCAGATCTCGACGCACTGGCGAGAGTTGTCCCGGTGGTTTACGACCGCAACATGAGCCTGGGTGTAGCCGTCCTCGAACGTATCGTCCAGCAGGCGGCAGAGTCGCTGGGAGTTGGTTTCGCGGTTGAGATTCAGGAAACTCACCATGTTCACAAGCTTGATGCGCCGTCCGGAACCGCGCTCAAGCTGGGCGAGGCCATATCGGCGGCGCGCGGCACCGATCCGGATGATATCCACTATGACGTGCAGCGGCGCGGGGACGTGCCCGGCGATCACACGGTTATTTTGTCCTCCTCCAATGAGTCACTGACGCTGGGTCACAGCGTTACAACCCGGCAGGTTTTCGCCGAGGGCGCCATGCGCGCCGCGCGCTGGGTCAATGGCCAGAATCCGGGCCGCTATCAAATGCGTCATGTCTTGTTCGGCGAATCATGAGGACTATGCATATCGACAGCCAAAAAAATTCTCGATTAGCTATAGCGCCCAAAGTCACTGTTAAGTAAACTACGCCGGATCGCTTAGCGGTCAGCGAAATCACAAGCGGAAGGCCATGTCCTTCCGCTTTTGTGCATCTGAAATTAGTAATCAGACTTTAGAAAAGTCGAGGATCGCTGTTGACCACGCCTGCTGTTCTGGCACTTGCTGATGGAACAATATTCCGCGGAACCTCCGTGGGAGCCGATGGCCAGACCATTGGTGAAGTGGTATTCAATACGGCAATGACGGGCTATCAGGAGATCCTGACCGACCCATCTTACTGCCGCCAGATAGTGACCCTGACCTATCCACACATCGGCAATACCGGCACCAACAGCGCGGATATGGAATCTCCGCACATCCATGCGTCGGGCCTGATCATTCGCGATAGTTCCTTGATCAGCAGCAGCTGGCGGTCGGAGCGGACGTTCACCGACTTCCTCGTGCAGGGCGATACCATTGCGATTGCCGACATCGATACTCGCAAGCTGACACGTATTATTCGCGAAAAGGGTGCGCAGTCGGGCTGCATCATGACGGGCGATGCCAGCCCCGACAAAGCGGTTGAGCATGCGCGCAAGTTTCCCGGCATTGCTGGCATGGATTTGGCCAAATTCGTCACCACCGATAGCGCGTACCAGTGGTGCTATGGCGTGACTTTTGACCATCGACCTCCAATTCTGAGCCGGCGAATAGCGCCGTACCACGTTGTCGCGTATGACTTCGGCATCAAACGCAACATCTTGCGCTTGTTGTCAGATCTCGACTGTCGCATGACGGTTGTGCCGGCTACGACTACCGCAGACGAAGCGATGGCGTTGCTGCCCGATGGCATTTTTTTGTCAAACGGGCCTGGAGACCCGCAGCCGTGCGATTACGCCATCGCAGCCATTGGAGAATTCCTGGAGCTGGGTATTCCCGTTTTCGGCATTTGCCTGGGACACCAATTGCTCGCGCTCGCGGCCGGTGCCAGGACTGAGAAAATGAAGTTCGGGCACCACGGCGCGAACCATCCGGTGCAGAACCTGGCAACAGGGCAGGTGATGATTACGAGCCAGAATCACGGCTTTGCCGTAGACGAGGACAGCCTGCCGGACAATGTGGAGCCAACGCATCGCTCCCTGTTCGACGCGACGCTGCAGGGCATCGGGTTCAAGGATAAACCAGCTTTTGGCTTCCAGGGGCATCCCGAAGCGAGCCCCGGGCCACACGATCTGTTGCCATTGTTCGAGCGCTTTATTCACGATATGGACAGCAAGAAGCGCAGTATGAGCAAATCGAGTTTATCTAGATAACCGTGTTATAACATGTAGTTATCGATAAAACTTAATGTAAAAGATTAACTGAAGACCTGCAAAATGCCTAGACGAACTGACATAGAAAGTGTCCTGATTATCGGAGCCGGGCCGATAGTCATCGGCCAGGCCTGCGAATTCGATTATTCAGGCGCGCAGGCCTGCAAGGCGCTCATGGAAGAGGGCATTCGCGTCATTCTCGTCAATTCCAATCCGGCGACCATAATGACGGACCCGGAGACTGCCGATGCGATCTACATCGAGCCTGTGCACTGGACTGCACTAGAGCGAATTATTGCCAAAGAACGGCCGGATGCGCTGCTGCCGACAATGGGCGGGCAGACGGCCCTCAATTGCGCGCTCGATCTTGCCCGCGAAGGTGTTCTCGAAAAATACGATGTCGAGATGATTGCCGCTTCGCGGGAGGCCATCGATATGGCCGAAGATCGCGACCTGTTTCGCAAGGCTATGACAGAGATCGGCCTCGAAAGCCCCCGCGCTGAGATCGTGCATTCGCTGGATGATGCGCTCGAGAAGCAGGAGAGTATCGGTTTTCCGACGATTATCCGGCCATCGTTTACGCTCGGCGGTAGCGGCGGTGGCATCGCGTACAACCGCGACGAATTCGATCGTATCGTCACGCACGGTCTGGAGATGTCGCCAACGACAGAGGTGCTGCTCGAGGAGTCGGTGATCGGCTGGAAAGAGTTCGAGATGGAGGTTGTCCGAGACCGCAACGACAACTGCATCATCGTTTGTGCCATCGAGAATTTCGATCCGATGGGCGTGCATACAGGCGACTCGATCACGGTAGCGCCAGCGCAGACACTTACCGACAAGGAGTATCAGCGCCTCAGGAACGCATCCATCGATGTTTTGCGCAAGATTGGCGTCGAAACCGGCGGCTCAAACGTGCAATTCGCGATCAACCCGCAAGACGGGCGAGTTCTGATTATCGAGATGAATCCACGTGTATCCCGGTCGTCGGCGCTTGCGTCGAAAGCGACCGGCTTTCCCATCGCAAAAGTGGCTGCAAAGCTCGCCATTGGTTATACGCTGGATGAGCTCAAGAACGACATCACAGGTGGCAAGACGCCGGCGTCGTTCGAGCCGACGATCGACTACGTTGTCACGAAGATACCTCGTTTTACGTTTGAGAAATTCCCGGGTGCCGACGATCGTCTGACGACGCAAATGAAGTCGGTTGGCGAGGTGATGGCGGTGGGTCGAACCTTCCAGGAGTCATTGCAAAAAGCGCTGCGAGGCCTGGAAACAGGTATCACGGGACTCAACGAGATCATCGATTCTGTTGAGACCGATGCCGAGAAGTACAAGTTGCGCCAGGAATTGCGAATTCCCGGCGCCGATCGCCTGCGCTATGTCGCCGATGCGATTCGCCACGGATTTACGTTTGATGACGTCGCAAGAATCACCGGTATAGACCCCTGGTTTCTCGCACAGATTCAAGACCTGCTCCGGACTGAGGAGCTAATGCAGGCGGCGGGCCTTGCTGGTCTTGACGCGGATTTGATGTTCGCTATCAAACGCAAAGGATTCTCAGACGCCCGAATTGCAGAGCTTTTGGACGTTGCGGAACGAGTTGTGCGCAAACGGCGGCTCGAGCTCGACATCAGGCCTGTATTCAAACGAGTCGATACCTGTGCTGCGGAGTTTTCGACAACGACGGCTTATCTCTATTCGACCTACGAAGAAGAATGTGAGGCAGAACCGACGGATCGCGCGAAGATCATGATCCTGGGTGGTGGGCCAAACCGTATCGGACAGGGTATCGAGTTCGACTATTGCTGCGTGCACGCGTCACTCGCGCTCAGGGAATCGGGTTACGAGACCATCATGGTTAATTGCAACCCGGAAACCGTTTCGACCGATTACGACACCTCGGATAGGCTGTATTTCGAGTCGCTGACGTTCGAAGATGTCATGGAGATCATCGACAAGGAGAAGCCCAAGGGCGTCATTGTTCAGTACGGTGGCCAAACGCCGCTCAAGCTGGCGCGTGATCTTGAGGCGGCGGGAGCCCCCATCATCGGAACGTCACCGAATTCGATCGACCTGGCCGAGGATCGAGAGCGCTTCAAGCAGCTCGTCGAGTCGTTGGATCTCAGGCAGCCGCCGAACAACACGGCGCGAAACAAGGAAGAAGCCCTGGCACAGGGCGGCGATGTTGGATACCCGCTGGTTGTCCGCCCGTCCTATGTTCTGGGTGGGCGAGCGATGGAGATTGTGCACAGCGACGAGGATCTCGCGGCATACATGGATGCTGCGATTGATGTGTCCAATGACAGTCCTGTCTTGCTCGACCGCTTTCTGGACCTTGCTATCGAAGTTGACGTCGATTGCGTCTGCGACGGTGAACGTGTGCTGATTGGTGGCGTCATGGAGCATATAGAGCAGGCTGGTGTGCATTCAGGCGATTCCGGATGTTCGTTGCCGCCGTTTAGCTTGTCGCAGGAATTGCTGGATGAGATGCACGCGCAGGTCGTCAAACTTGCAAAGGGCCTGAATGTGGTCGGCCTTATGAATACTCAGTTCGCCATTCAGAACAACATCGTTTACCTGTTGGAAGTGAATCCGCGAGCATCACGGACGGTGCCATTTGTATCCAAGGCTATTGGAGTTCCGGTGGCGAAAATTGCCGCGAAAGTCATGGTTGGCGAGTCATTGGCGCATCAGGGGTACGTTAATCAGCGCATTCCCGAGTACTTTTCTGTCAAAGAGGCTGTATTCCCGTTCATCAAGTTTCCGGGTGCTGACCCGATTCTGGGTCCGGAAATGAAATCGACCGGTGAGGTCATGGGTGTGGGTCGAACGTTCGGAGAGGCCTACGCAAAGGCGCAGCTTGCCTCTGGGGTGGTCTTGCCTCGACAGGGAACCGCGCTGTTGAGCGTGCGCGAACGTGACAAGGATAGTGCGGTTGAACTGGCTAAAATTTTGGTCGGCCAGGGTTTTGATGTTGTGGCGACTCATGGCACGGCGCAAAAGCTTGCGACGGCTGGGGTATTATGCAGGCGAGTGAACAAGGTTCGCGAAGGCAGGCCGCATATCGTGGACATGATCAAGAACAGCGAAATTGACCTGATCGTGAATACCACGGAAGGCAAGCAGGCGATTGGCGAGTCAGCGTCGATACGCGCCGAAGCGGTACGCAGAGGTGTGACGTATTACACGACGCTCAACGCTGCGATTGCGACCTGCAAAGCCATTGAACACCTGGATGACGGTGATGTGAATCGTCTTCAGGACTTACACAAAGAGGTAGCAGCATGAACAAAGTACCGATGACGGTGCGCGGCCATGAACTGCTGCAAGCGGAGCTCAAGAAGCTCAAGTCAGTGGATCGGCCGCGTGTAATCGAGGCGATTGCAGAAGCTCGGGCACACGGTGACCTGAAGGAAAATGCCGAATATCACGCGGCGAAAGAGCAGCAGGGCTTCATCGAAGGTCGTATCAAGAACCTCGAAGGCAAGTTGTCGCATTTGCAGGTTATTGACGTGACGGCGATCGATGCCAAAGGAAAAATCGTTTTCGGCTCAACCGTACAATTAATGGACGAAGATACCGGTAAGGAGATCGTGTACACGCTGGTCGGCGAAGACGAAGCCGATATCAAAACCGGCATGATCTCGTATACGTCGCC
>JAOTUU010000279.1 GCA_029863705.1 Gammaproteobacteria bacterium | reverse complement strand
GACGTCAAAAAAACCCCCGTAACCGCCCGAGCCATAGCTTCCCGGCCGCAAAAGCGCAACGAAGTAGCCGTCAAGGTGATCGATCGATCGCATTTTGAGCTGCAAAGCTCTTGCCACGCCTGCCGCAACCGGTACGTGTCCCGCAAACGGTATGTCGAGTTCATTGGCCGTTTCCGCGAGCGCAGTGAATTCATCGGCGCTAAGACCCGGGTGCACCTTGATAAAGTCGTAACCAGCCGCCGCCTGTTCGCGAACCTGCCGGCGAGCATCAGCCGGGCCGGCCACCGTTCGCCCGTTAAGAGACGGACCCGAGGTGACGAGCCGCGGACCAAAGACGTCGCCGTCCAGAAGGCGTTGCCGCAGCGCAAGGTGCGAGGGCCTGCCGAGCATGCCGCGTACCGTCGTGATGCCGTTGGCAACGAAAAGCGAGAAATAGCGGTCAAGCTCACCGGAGGCGGCATCGGGGACATGTGCATGCATCTCACCAAGGCCGGGGATCAGGTATCGGTCGGTACCATCGATTGCCTGGGTCCCTTTGGGAATTCGAATCTCGTCGACACTGCCAATTGCACTAATAACGCCATCCTTGACGAGTACCGTTTGAGCGGCGATGACGGCGTCGGATGTCATCGGCACGACGTTGACATTGACGAACGCCGTCATGTCGGCAAATGACGTCTCTGTGCCCAGCAGCGTGACGATAACGAGCGCCCATCGGTATACGGAAGTCTTCATGATGCTCTCACGCTACCTCCGGATCTCACTTGTTCGAGTTTCGTGTCACTGATGTTGCCACCACAGATGATCACTACAACATTCTGACCGCGAATCGAATCCTGAAGTTGCATCATTGCGGCAATGGCGACGCCAGCCGCTCCCTCGATTATGTCTCCCTCACTGTCCATGAAACGTCTCATGGCCGACGCAATCTGGTCTTCATCGACCAGCACAAACTCGTCAACGACCGATTGATTGAGAGGAAATGTTATTGTTCCCATTTCGATACCGCCGGCGGTGCCGTCAGACAGGGTTGCTTGACTTGGCATTTCGACAATGTGGCCGGCATCGATCGAACGAGCCATCACGGGCGAGGCCGCCGGCTGACAGCCGACAACGCGGATGTCCGGATTGTGTACCTTGAGGACGCTG
Organism: Gammaproteobacteria bacterium; assembly: GCA_029863705.1. Taxonomy (GTDB): domain Bacteria; phylum Pseudomonadota; class Gammaproteobacteria; order Steroidobacterales; family Woeseiaceae; genus UBA1847. Next base: position 2,898 of record JAOTUU010000279.1, on the reverse strand, counting down.
CCTGCGCCTGCGATCAAGCCACCGCCCCCGACAGCGACAAAAACGACATCGACACCCGGCAACTGCTCAACTATTTCAACTCCGCAGGTGCCCTGGCCGGCAACTACCTCGCTGTCGTTGTAGGGCGATAAATACGAGAGTCCGTTTCGCTCGGCAAACTCGCGGGCATGTTGCTCCGTGTCGAGACCGTCCGTACCGAAGAAGCGAACCTCACCGCCATAGTTCTTGATTGCTTTCACTTTTGCCGTTGAAGTCTGTTCCGGCACGAAAATGACACTGCTCACTCCAAGTTTCTGCGCGGCGCAGGCAACGGCAGCACCATGATTGCCGCTCGACGCGGCAACACATCCTTTCGAGCGTTGCCCTTCGCTCAGTGTCAGCAGGCGATTGGTCGCACCGCGCAGCTTGAACGAACCGGTCGTCTGCCGGTTTTCGAGCTTGAAGTGAACACTTGCGCCAAGCGTCGTACTGAATTCAGTCGAGCGCAGCAGCGGCGTCACAAGGACAAGCTCGCGAATGCGCTGCGCTGCTTGTTGCGCCTGCTCCGCGGTTCTCTTTATGTCCGGAATCCGCTCAGACCTGGTCGGCGTTGAAGGTGTCACAGGCATCCGGGTCGCCACTCTGCAGGCCGGTGCGGAACCATCGCTGCCGCTGCGCCGCGGTCCCGTGCGTGAATGATTCCGGCACGACCGTGCCGCGACTTTGCCGCTGCAGCGTGTCGTCGCCGATGGCACTTGCGGCGTTCAGCGCTTCGTCGACGTCGCCAGATTCGAGGATATTGCGCGCTTTATCGGCGTGGTTCGCCCAGACGCCGGCAAGACAGTCGGCCTGCAGTTCCAGGCGCACCGACAGTGCGTTGCCCTCAGCCTGGCTCAGGCGTTGTTTCATCGAATGGACCTGGCCCGAGATGCCCAGCAGGTTTTGCACATGATGTCCTATTTCGTGAGCGATGACATACGCTTGTGCGAAATCGCCGGGCGCTCGATAACGCGTTCGCATCTGCTCGTAGAAATTGAGGTCGATATACGCTTTTTGGTCGGCAGGGCAATAAAAGGGCCCCATTGCGGCTTGCCCGAGACCGCAGGCCGATCGCGTCGCACCGCTGAAGATGACGAGCGTTGGTTCCTGGTAACGCCTGCCCTGACTGGCAAATATCGCCGTCCAGACGTCCTCGGTGTCAGCGATGACCACGGACACCATGTCCGCGAGGGGATCGTTCTTGAGCTCCTCGGCGGACGGCCGCGTGCCGCTTGTCGACGCGGACTCGCGCGTTTGCACGGTCTGCAGAAGTGGCGTCGGATCAACACCAAAGTACATTGCAACGAGTATCAACACAATTGTACCGATGCCGCCGCCGAGTAATTTTGGCGCTGCGCCGACACCACGTCGGTCTTCAATATTCGAACTTCGTCTTCCGCTACGCCACCGCATCGGCCGCTCCATCAGATACAAGTCGGACATTGTCAGATATTTGTGAGCGATTTGACAAATTTCTGGCTTGGCTCACATCTGGCCTTCTATCGGCAGAAAGCTCATGAGCTTGGTCTTGAAACGCAGCCACCAAGTCGTTCGTGGTTCGGTTGTGATGACCTCGTCACCGCTTTCCGAACGGAGCAGCCACTGCAAACGACCCTTCTCCGACAGCTCCAGCTTGTACGCAATTTTAGGCAAAGATCCGAGAATTCCGGCAGCCATCGAGCCGGCCAGTTTATCTGAGTCGACCACCATCCCCATTTCCGTGTTCAGATACAGAGACCTGGGATCGAGGTTAAATGAGCCAACGAACATCCGTGTTCGATCGATGGTTGCAACTTTAGAATGCAGGGTGAGCTTCGTTGTCGAGTCCGATGATGCAACGTGCGGCCGCAACTCATACAGTTCGACGCCCTGCCTGAGTAATGGCTTGCGGTAACGTGCATACACCGCATGAACGCTGGAGTGATTTGTCGACGCCAATGAATTACTGATAATAACAACGCGCACGCCTCTCCTGACCATAGCGCCAAAAAATTCAACACCCTCCTTCTGTGGAACGAAATACGGAGAAATGATGATGAGCTCGGACGTTGCCACGGCCACCGTTTGCTGCAGGAAAGTGGTCGTGACGCTGGTCGACCGGGGCAATAGCTTCCGGATCTTGCTGGGGTAGTCCTGGATCACGGCCGCCTTGGCACGCACCAGCGCCAGCGTTCCATCGGCGAATTGCTTTGCGAGACTGTCGTCGACGCTCTTCAGGAACGCGCCGTCGCGATGTTCCTCCAGGTACTTGCGCCCCTGTTTCGTGGAGTCCTCCAGCGAACTGTGCGGCACCATGGTGTTAAATGCATTGATCGGTATCGCCTCCTGCGAATTCCAGTACGCGTCGAATCCATCTGAGACGTCATCGACAACGGCACCAATTGCGAGCAGGTCCTCATCAATGAACTCCAACTGGCCACCCGATTGGAAATACTCATCCGCGAGGTTCCTTCCGCCAACAATCGTGACCTGGTTATCAACCGTGAACGACTTGTTGTGCATGCGACGATTCAGGATATTGAAGTTCGCAATGAAACTGATCAGTCGCGAACGGCGACGCGGAAACGGATTGAAGACTCGAACTTCGATTTTGTCGTGAACGTCCAGCGACAACAATCCGGCGTCGATTTCATGCGTGAGTGCGTCGTCCATCAGCAGGCGGACACGAACGCCGCGATCAGCCGCTGCAGCAAGGTGAAGTGCAACCAGGTTGCCGCTGATGTCATCACGAATCAGATAGCTTTGAATATCAATCGTGCGCTCCGCGCGATCGATAAGACCCAGCCTCACACCCAGTGCATCCTGCCCTGATTCCAGCCGCAGCACGCCGCAAGCTGCGTCATTTTCACGAAGCCACGCATGGGCCGCTTGTCCAAGCAC
>JAOTUU010000278.1 GCA_029863705.1 Gammaproteobacteria bacterium | reverse complement strand
CGCCTGGGGGGCGTGAGCCCATGGAAAGTGCCACAGAAAATATACCGCCGGCCCTCGGGTCGGTAAGGGTGAAAAGGTGCGGTAAGAGCGCACCGCGCGACTGGCAACAGTTCGCGGCACGGTAAACCCCGCCCGGAGCAAGACCAAATAGGGGAGTGAGGGCTTTTTGCCCACCGTCGGTTCCGAACGGACTCCCGGGTAGGTTGCTAGAGGCAGTTGGTGACGGCTGTCCCAGATGAATGGTTGTCTACGACAGAACCCGGCTTATTGCTGGCTCCGGCTTTCTCACCTCCCGTTTTTTCTATTTAAAACAATTACTTATACTGTATTCTCTGACGCGCAAGTGGCGTGGAGCGCCTGCTGCGCAAATGACTGCGCATTCGGATCAGATCGAGCCGCTGTCGCGTTATTGCGACCCTATTTTGAGGCCTCATCGAAGAAGTAGTTGTAAATAATTGATTTACCTAGCGCGAACCCTGCCACAATTCGCCCTTTTGGTGCCACGAGATAGCCTCTAAGTCACTGTAGAACAAAGACTAATTGCTTTTGTTTATTGACGGTCGACGCGGCCGCCACCTATAGTGTTGAAAAGTGGATAAAAGTGGGAGGAAAGGGGCAGCCTGCCCAGGATTCGCGCCAGAAGAGCGGAGCCCGGGGCCGTCCCGAACGTCGTGTTTCGAGGGGCTACCAAAGTCACATTGGACGCCAAAGGGCGTATGGCCATGCCGACCCGATACCGGGAGCGGCTCACGTCCCGTTGTGACGGCGAAATCATCGTGACTGTCGATAAGGACCACTGTCTCCTCGTTTACCCGCTGCCGGACTGGGAAGAACTCGAACGCAAACTCGTTCGCCTGCCCAGCATGAACAAAGCTGCTCGTCGCATTGTGCGAATCATGGTCGGTTATGCAACAGAAGTCGACATGGACGGGAGTGGACGAATCCTGGTTTCGAAAGAACTCAGGGAATTCGCGGGACTCGATAAGAACGCGATGTTGATCGGGCAGGGCAACAAATTTGAACTTTGGGATGAACAAACCTGGAACGAAAAACGCGATGCGTGGCTCAACGAGGAAGACGACGGCGACCTGCCGGCGGACCTCGAGTCGATCTCGTTCTAGTTTGCTGTCCATGCAATGAGCAGCAACGTGCATGTGCCGGTGTTGCTGGGGCCGGTCCTTCAGGGACTGAAAATAAAACCAGACGGCTGTTATGTCGATGGAACGTTCGGACGCGGTGGTCACAGCGGGGAGATTCTGAAGCAACTTAATGCGAATGGTCGTCTGATCGGAATCGATCGTGACCCGCAGGCAATCGCTTCAGCATCGAGAACCATAAAAGACGATCCGCGTGTCGAACTGATAAGGGGTGATTGTGCGCAACTTGAGAGATTTATTAGCGAGAGAAACGACATCGGCGGTCAGCCCCTGCCTGGCCGGGTCGACGGACTCCTCCTCGATCTCGGAGTTTCGTCACCGCAACTGGATGAGGCCGATCGGGGCTTCAGTTTCATGCGCGATGGCCCTCTCGATATGCGCATGGACCCGGAGTCCGGCATCTCGGCCCGTCAGTGGCTTGCGTCCGTGGATGAAAAAGAATTGAGAAAGGTAATTTCGAAATTTGGGGAGGAGCGTCACGCGGCGCGAATCGCTCGTGCCATCGTCGCGGCCAGGGATGAAGCGCCGATCGAAAGAACGTCGCAACTGGCAGCTATTGTCGAGTCGGCAGTGCCCGCCCCGTACGGGCGTCAGCGATCAAGGAAGCATCCGGCAACAAAAACTTTTCAGGCGATTCGCATTGAGATAAATCGTGAACTCGAGCAGCTCGAGTCCGTGCTCCGGCAATCAGTCGATGTATTACGGCGCGGCGGACGCCTGTGCGTCATCAGCTTCCATTCGCTGGAGGATCGAATGGTGAAGCGATTCATGAGAAATGCCTCACGCGAGCCAGAGCCGTACCGCGGAATGCCAACGATCCCCGATGAGTTCAGGCCGAAGTTGAAAATCATCGGCAAAGCAATCATGGCGACAGCTGATGAAATTGCCGTCAATCCTCGGGCACGCAGCGCACGTTTGCGCATAGCGGAGCGGACGTGATGCAGGCCAATCAGCCGGCGCAGCCGTTTCTGCTCGTCTTCGTATTCGCGGTCGTCTGCGTATTGAGCGCAATCGCCCTGGTTTATACCAAGCATGAATCGCGCAAGCTGTTTGTGGAGCTCGAGTCTCTGACGCACGAGCGTGATGGACTGAATATTGAATGGGGCCAGCTGCAGATCGAACAAAGCACCTGGGCTCAACATGCACGAATAGAGCAGGTCGCAACCGAGGATCTTGCTCTTGTTCGGCCCGAGGCCAGCGAAATCTTTGTGATCGAACGCTAATGAGACGCGGCGCAGAAACAAAACAAAAAGCAGAACGGCGTTTCGTAGGGCGAGTGACGCTCGTACTGATGTTCTTTGGACTTGTGGCAGCGACGCTGGTTGCGCGCGCCGTGCATCTGCAGGTTCTCGATACGGAATTCCTGAATCAGCAGGCCGACACGCGCCATTTGCGGACCGAGAGAATTTCGGCTCATCGCGGGACGATAAGCGATCGAAATGGAGAGCCGCTCGCAATCAGTACGCCGGTTGACAGCATCTGGGTGAACCCGAAAGAGTTTGCTTCAGCCGTAGACGATATCCCGCGGCTGGCGCGCGCGCTGAATGTTGATTCGCAAACGTTGATGCGCCGCATCACGCGCAGCATGGACAAAGAGTTTCTCTACCTGAAGCGGCACCTCAACCCGGAGCAGGCGGAACAGGTGCTGGCGCTGAACCTGCCCGGTATCAACGTGCAGAGGGAATACCGTCGCTATTACCCGGCGTCGGAAGTTACTGGCCATCTGATTGGTTTTACAAACATCGACGACGAGGGGCAGGAAGGTCTTGAGCTCGCATTCAACCATTGGCTGGCAGGCGAGTCGGGCGCAAAGCGAGTTCTGAAAGATCGCCTCGGTCGCTCGATCGAGAATGTGGAGAGCATTCGGCCGGCACATCATGGCAAGGACCTGACAGCCAGCATCGACCTGCGGCTGCAATATCTCGCCTATCGCTCGTTGAAAGCAGCCATCAAGTCCTATGAGGCGCGCTCGGGTTCGATCGTTGTGCTTGATGTAAAGACCGGCGAAGTATTGGCAATGGTCAACCAGCCAACCTACAACCCGAACGACCGCTCACAGTTCGCAGCGGCGCGCTATCGCAATCGAGCGATCACGGATATTTTCGAACCCGGCTCCAGCATCAAGCCGCTCGTCGTTGCCGCTGCCCTGGAAAGTGGCCAGTATCGTCCGGGCAGCACTGTCGATACTGCGCCTGGTTTCGTCACGGTAGGTGCAAAAAGGATCGAGGACAGTCGCAATCTCGGTCGCGTGAACCTGACAACGATACTCGCGCGCTCGAGCAATGTCGGTGTCACCAAACTCGCGATGACCCTGGAGCCGGATCAACTGTGGGACACCATGATGCAGTTTGGTTTTGGTTCTCTGACCACGAGCGGATTTCCGGGTGAGTCGGCAGGGATGCTGACGCATTTCAGTCACTGGCAACCCATCAGCCAAGCCACGCTTGCGTATGGCTACGGCGTGTCCGTCACGCCATTGCAGCTCGCGCAGGCCTATGCCGTCATCGGCGACGACGGCGGCCAGAGACCGATTTCCCTGGTACGCCTCGAACAGCCTAACGCCGGTCGACAAGTGATCTCGGAAGAGACCGCCGCCTCAGTACGACGAATGCTCGAAGAAGTAGTGCGGCCCGGCGGTACCGGTACCAAGGCTTCGGTCGACGGCTATCGTATTGCGGGCAAGACTGGCACGGCGTGGAAATTTGCGACCGGCGGTTACTCGAAAGACAAGTACATTTCGATTTTTGCAGGCCTCGCGCCTGCCAGCGATCCACGCCTGGCAACGGTTGTCGTGATCGATGAGCCGCGCGGTGAACTTTACTATGGCAGCGACGTTGCGGCGCCCGTGTTTGCGGACGTCATGGCCGAGTCGCTTCGCCTGCTGGCGGTAGC
>JAOTUU010000277.1 GCA_029863705.1 Gammaproteobacteria bacterium | reverse complement strand
TGGTCCATCGACAATCCGATGTCTTCCAGAACGGCGGCCTGCCCTTCAACCTGGGCCCGCATAAGCCGGTTGTAGACTTTGAGTCCGTCGATTTCCTTGTTGATGGCCCTGTACTGGTCCTCGAGGGAGCGAGTGCCTTCAACAATCTTGTTGATACGCTCCTGCGATTGTTGTGCAAGGTTCAATCTGCGTTGATCAGCCTGCAATACCTGATTGACGGACTGGGCGAATACGCTGCCGGAAAGCAATATTACCGTTGTCGCGAAAAACGCTGCGGTAATGCGCCGACTGCTGCTAATGCACCGATTCATGAACGCTCCTTAAAGGTCGTATGTTGTTGTCTATAGTTACGGAGAGACATGCAACGTATTTATTAAATACATGCACACCTGAAAACTGATAACGCAGATCATGTCGCGATTTGAGCACGCGCTTCTCTCCACTTACGCCGCGCGGCGACAAAATTTCCTGGAACTTGAATTTCTCTCTACTAATTAGTTATTGGCCGCCGCGGCATGACCGAGGCTTCCCCGCCAATTGTTCCTATACTTTTATGATGTAGCCTGTACTGCGGAGCCAAGAATAACACATGCCTGCCAGATCGCCAGCCCATGAACTACATAACTCTTAAGAACATATCGGTCATTTCGTTATTTGTTTTTAACATGCAGTATCGCAATCGGGAATCGACAAATGCGCCGCCAGACCAGCGCGTTCCGGGCAAGGTGTTTTTGAACCCCTTATATAAGGTCGCATGAGACTGCGGCGTAAATACAATTTAGCCCTTTTTAATTATGAGCTTAGGAATATTTGTTAATCGGATTTGTTTGGTATCACCCGTAACTGGTTATACAACGGTTGACATCATTCCTGCGTTACAACATGATTCGGCGCTATGACTGGATCGCAACACAAGCTACAGGTCAGCAACCTGCGCGTATCGCAACTTGCCCGCCTTCTTCTTGGGAGGCACAGCGGGTAGCGCGTATCCAGCGTACGGAAACGTAAGCCCCGCATCCAAATGGATAGTGGGGTTTTTTTATGAAAATTGCATCAGGCTGAGGAACAACCATGCAAATGTACTCGGAATCAGACGTCGACACTTCCTGCCTGGCGGATAGCCAGATCACGATACTGGGCTACGGCAGCCAGGGCCGCGCGCATGCCTTGAATCTCAAGGATAGCGGTTTCAATGTTGTCGTGGGTTTGCGCAAGAGCGGCGCGAGCTGGGCCAAGGCAGAGGCTGACGGACTGGTCGTTATGGAGCCGAACGATTCGGTCAAGACTGCGAAGATCGTCATGTTCCTGACGCCGGATATGGTTCAGAAGTCACTTTACGAATCCGTCGTGGACGACATCGACACTGGCGCCACGTTGATGTTCGCGCACGGCTTCGCCGTACATTACAAGCAAATAGAAGCACGCAGCGACCTTAATGTTGCGCTGATTGCCCCCAAGGGGCCTGGCGGGCTGGTGCGCCGGCAATACGAGGAAGGCCACGGCGTTCCCTGCCTTGTCGCCGTGGATCAGGATGCCAGCGGCGATGCGCTCAAGATCGCATTGGCGTACTCGGCGGGAATCGGCGGCGCCCGAGCCGGCGTAATAGAGACAACTTTTGCCGAGGAAACCGAAACGGACCTGTTCGGCGAGCAGGCTGTTCTTTGCGGCGGCGCCACCGAGTTGATTGTCGCTGGCTTTGAGACGCTGGTTGAGGCCGGATACCAGCCGGAGGTCGCCTACTACGAGGTCATGCACGAACTCAAGCTGATCGTCGATTTGCTGCATGAGGGCGGCCTTAGGAAAATGCACAAATTCATCAGCGACACGGCGGCCTGGGGCGACATGATCAGCGGACCGAGAGTCGTTGACGAGTCATCGCGCGCCGCGATGAAAGGCATCCTCACGGATATCCAGGACGGCACGTTCGCCAGGAACTGGATCGCCGAAAACCAGAACGGCATGCCCGAGTTCAAACGCAAAATGCAGGCCGATCTCGATCATCCGATCGAGAAGGTCGGTGCTGACTTGCGCAGCCACATGGACTGGCTGGAAGACTAGCCGGCGCCGCCATTTAACGAAACCAGGGAAAAACCGGAGGATTAGTCCGATGTCCGACAAGCAAATCCGCATTTTCGACACGACCTTGCGCGACGGGGAACAAGCCCCGGGTTGCAGCATGACGCTCAGCGAAAAACTCCGGGTTGCAAAGGCGCTGTCAGAACTCAAGGTCGATGTCATCGAAGCGGGATTTCCCGCCGCATCCCCTGGTGATTTCGAATCTGTAAAAGCGATTGCTGACAGGAATTTCGGCCCAATCATTTGCGGGCTTGCGCGCTGCAACCCGGGTGATATTGAAAAGGTTTACGAAGCGGTCAAAGGAGCAGACCGTCACCGTATTCACGTGTTCGTCGCAACCAGCGCAATTCATCGCGAGCACAAGCTCAAGATGGCCAAGGAAGAAATCATCAAGCGCGCTGTTGGCGCGATCAAGATGGCTCGAGAGCTCGTCGATGACGTGGAGTTTTCGCCCGAGGATGCGTCGCGCACCGAGCTCGCCTATCTGGCCGAAGTGGTTTCAGCAGCAATCGAGGCCGGGGCAACGACCGTGAACATCCCCGATACGGTCGGCTACACGGTTCCCGCCGAGTTCGATCGCTTGTTCCGGTACCTCATGGAGCATGTTGCCAATATCGATAACATTGTTTTGAGCGTGCACTGCCACAACGATCTAGGCATGGCTGTCGCCAACAGCCTGGCGGCTGTCACTGCCGGTGCCCGACAGATCGAGTGCACGATCAACGGCATCGGGGAACGGGCCGGAAACTGCAGCCTCGAAGAAGCGGTGATGGCGGTCAAAACCCGGGCCGAGTTCTTCGGCCTCGAAACCGGCATTGATACGACACGGCTCTACCCGACCTCGCGCCTGGTTTCGAATATTACGGGCATGCACACACCGCGAAACAAGGCGATCGTCGGCGAAAATGCGTTCGCGCATGAAGCCGGCATTCACCAGCACGGCATGCTTCAGCACGCGTCGACGTACGAGATAATGCGACCTGAAGACGTCGGTTTGAGCCGTTCCAATCTCGTCATGGGTAAACACAGCGGTCGGCATGCATTTCGCGATCGCGTGGCCGAGCTGGGTTTTGAACTCGACGAGTTCGAGACCAATCGAGCCTTTCAGGAGTTCAAGCGGCTCGCCGACAAGAAAAAAGACGTTTATGACGGCGATATCGAGGCAATCATCATGAATGCAGACAGCGCTTCGTCGGGTCCATGGACACTTAAGTCGCTCGAAGTTCAGACGCACACCGATCAACCTGCAACGGCTGCCGTGACGCTTATCGGCGAGGATGGCAATGACTCGACGGAGAGCGCACACGGTGACGGTCCGATCGCCGCTGCATTTCTGGCACTTGAAGAAGCAACGGGCGTGCAGCTGACGCTGCGAAACTTCGAATTGCACAGTGCATCGATCGGCGAGGACGCCCAGGGCGAGGTCACGGTGACCGCTGAATATGACGGCGAAAGCTATCGTGGTCGGGGCGCCAGTGTGGATATCGTCGAAGCCGGTTGCCGAGCGTGTCTTGAGGTGATGAACCGCATTCTTCGACGCAAGCAATACGGACGCTCCGGACCTGGCACGCCGACCCCTGAACAAGCAACAATCTAGGCTGTCTTCGCGGTGAGCAACAAGACCCTGTTCGAAAAAGTGTGGTCGGACCACGTCGTCGTCGAGGAAACGTCCGATACGCCGGCGGTGCTGTACATCGACCTGCACATCATCCACGAGGTAACCACGCCGCAGGCATTTACTGTGCTGCGGGAAAGTGGACTGACCGTGCGACGGCCGGACCTCACGCTGCCGACCATGGATCACTCGACTCCAACGAGTCCTGTGTCCAGTTTCCAGGACCTTGCCGTGGTTGGTGAGAGTGCCGCAAACCAGATTCGACAAATGGAAACGAACTGCAGGGACTTCGGGCTGGACCTGATCGGCTTCGGCAACGAATTTCGCGGCATCGTGCACGTCATCGGGCCGGAACTCGGCGCG
>JAOTUU010000276.1 GCA_029863705.1 Gammaproteobacteria bacterium | reverse complement strand
CTTTTACGCCATGTTTGATCCGCATCGAGCCGACCTGAATAGAAAACAGCATGAATTGCATAAGAGCCAGCAACGTTACTATCGCAGTGTATTCAATGTATTCCATCTCGAAAGTCCTTTCATTTTTGGTTATTTGTGAATATGCGGTGACATTTAGACGCCGGTCATTAAGATGATCGATGAGATGATTACACCGCCTGACAATAACGCTGAACCGACCCTCCTCGGCCGCATCCTGGGCCCCAAGAAACACGAGTACGTGGCAGTTGCCTGGTCGTTCGCTTATTTCTCCTGTGTTCTCTCGTCGTATTACATCCTTCGGCCAGTTCGCGAGCAGTTGGCAGTCGGCAGCGGGCCGAATACGATTCCGTGGCTGTTCTTTGGCACCTTTATTACGATGATGATCGCGACGCCGATTTTCGGTTGGGTCGCGTCGCGATATCCACGCCGCCAGTTTCTGCCCTGGGTCTATTTGTTCTTTATCAGCAACATCTTAATCTTTTGGGCTGTCTTTTCCATCTCTATCGACAACGACTCGGGCCATGTATGGCTCGGACGCGTGTTTTTTGTCTGGCTCAGTGTCTTCAATCTGTACGTCGTATCCGTGTTCTGGAGCTTCATGGCGGACATCTACACGCGCGAGCAAGGTCGACGGCTGTTCGGCATCATCACCGCCGGCGGCAGCATTGGCGCCCTCATCGGCGGAATTGCCACGAGTATTCTGGTCGTGAAAATCGGTTTTCAGAACCTGCTTCCTATGGCAGCCGGGCTACTGCTGATCGCAGTTTTTTGCATCACTCGATTACGGCAATGGGTGGAACAAAGCCATGTTGACGACGTAACCGAAACCGCGGCAAGCCAAAAGCCCCTGGGTGGAAATCCCTTTAGCGGCATTACGCACGTATTCTCGTCAAAGTACTTCGGCGGCATTGCGACTTCATCGATCATTGCCAGTTTATTGGGTACGGCGCTTTACATGTTCATGGCGCAAATGGTTGCAGATTCCATACCTAGCGCTGACGAACAGACCAGATTTTTCTCAAACATCAACATTGCGACTAACGTACTGGCCCTTGTCGGCCAGTCGCTTGTCGTCAGGCATTTGGTGCACCGATTCAACATCGGCGTGTCCATGTCGTTATTGCCTATCGCTTCTATTGCAGGCTTCATATTTCTCGCGATCGAGCCAACACTAGCGATTGTCGCAATTATAACCGTGATCAGGCGAGGGCTGGGTTTCGGCTTCAGCAAGCCAACAACCGACATGCTTTATTCGGTCGTTACACCGGAAGAAAAATACAAATCGAAGAACTTCATCGATACGGCTGTCTATCGCTTTGGGGATCTGGTCGGAACCTGGTCAGTAAAAGGTCTCATCGCAGTGGGATTATCTACTCCGCTAATATCTGTCGCGATGTTGCCTTTCGCAGCAGTCTGGGGCGCCATTGCGTTGTGGCTGGGCCGTGACTATCGTCGCCAGGCCAAGCAGCTCAAAGAAAAAGGCATCGAGTGATCCACGACGAGAGGTTTTCACCAACATGAAGAACGCAACTCTACTGCGGCGCCTTGGCGCTATCGTGTACGACTCGCTGCTAGTGCTGGCACTGTTGTTTCTTGTCACAATACCGTTCATCGCAATACGTGGCGGCCAACCCGTCGAAGCTGGCGACAGCCTGCTCTATCGCCTGTGTCTTGCCGCCATTATTTTTGTTTTCTTCACGGGGTTCTGGAGCCGCTCAGGTCGAACACTGGGCATGCAGTCCTGGGGGCTGCGCGTCGAAACCCCGTCTGGCGAAATTCCGACATTCACGGTGGCTGGCATTCGTTTCTTTGCGGCGATGCTTTCGTGGCTACCCGCAGGTCTCGGTTTCATCTGGCAGCTGTGGGACAAGGATCAGTTGACCTGGCACGACCGTCTCAGTGGAACACGACTAAGGCATTACCCGAAACCCATCAAGAACAAGTGACTAGCGTATTCGGGCAAGCGCAACAACGGTCACAATCGCCAACACCGCCGACGGCAACCAGGCGAGGATAGCCGGGTTCAAACTAAACACCTGCCCTGAGTTGGCCAGCATCTCGCTGGCAAGATAGTACGCAAGTCCTATCACCACCCCTATCATCAGGCGCGCCCCGGAACCGCCCGTCCGCAATGAACCAAACACAAACGCGAGCGCCAGTATCGGCATAATCATTACGGTCACGGTGCGAGCGACTCGATACCACAATTCCGTTTCGTAGCGATTTGAATCGAGACTATTGCGCTTCAGATAGCTAATGTAGCTGAGCAATTCCCTGCCGGACAAGCTATGCGGTTTGACCAGGGTGATGCCGAGCACTCCGGCATCAATGTCGAACGACTCTACGGCCATTGACGACTCTACGACATGGACACTATCGTTCTGAAACCGCGTCTCACGAAAGTTCTCGAGTATCCACTGATCGTCGTCGTCGATACCGGAGTTCTCCGCCTTGGCAATGGCTTCGAGCATATGGTCTTCACCGAAGCGAAACATATAAACGCTGCCGAACTCGAATTCCGAGCTGACCCGCTCAAGGTGCAATACGACCGGCCCGTCTTTGACCCAGGTTTCGTTGCCCAGGCGTTCTTCATTTTGCTCATAGCGCGATTCGAGCCGCATGTTTCTCGCGTAGTAATCGAGTGGAGGCCCGATGAACTCGCCGAGCAGGCCGGTAAAAACCAATAGTACGAATCCTGTAACCGCTACCATCGCTGACAATTTGCGTACCGACAGTCCCGCCGATCGCATGACGATTATTTCGCTGTTTGCAGCCAACCCGCCGAGCCCCAGCAGTGAGCCAATTAACGCAGCAATGGGCAACATCTCGAACGCGAGCTGTGGCAAGCGCAACGCCGTGTACAGGATGACCCGTGGCGTTTGGTAACCGCCCTGAGTATCGTCGAGCTCCGCGATGAATTCGAACAGTCCAGCCAACGCCAGCAAGACGACCAGCACCAGTGACGTCGCCATCAGGATTGTGCGCATCAAGTATTGGCTCAGCAGACCATTCACGATAGCAGCCGCCGATGAACCGAATTTTGAACCACCAGCATGCCGAGCGCCAGCAGTAGCACGGCACCATGCACCCACCACAAGCCAATCTGCGGTGCAACAACACCCTGCTCGATCCACGCCTTCGCGGCACTTAGCATGTTGAGATAAATAATAAAGACAAGCAGCCCAATGCCCAATCGTCCATAGCGACCGGAGCGAGGCTGCGTCTTGGCCAATGGCACTGCGAGAATACCGAGGATGATTGTCGCCAGCGGAATGCTGATGCGCCATTGCATTTCAGCAACATGTTCGATCTCGCCGGCTTGCGATAGCCCGACAAACGTCATTGCGCGCGGCGTTTGCTCTGGGGGGTCTAGCCTGGGCAATCGATACGGGATGCCGTGTTCTACAAATTCGACAACGCGAAACTGCGTGGTACCCGGTATGCCTTCATAACGACGCCCGTCGTGCAAAACCAGGAAGCGAACATCCGGGTTGTCGGATTCCCTCTGTTCCCCCCGATTTGCGACAACCACCTCGACTACGCCGCTGTCCGCCTGGCGCTGCAGGAACACGTTTTCCATTTGACCATCGGCCAACACGCGTTCGCCATACACCACCGCTTTGTCAGGACCGACCATCGTAAATCGTCCGGCTTCCATGCTCGTCAGATCGGCCTCACGACGTGCCTCAGCTCCAATGCGATCGACCGCCTGCAGGGCGCGGGGTGCCAGATCGACTGACAACCACGCCACAGCCAGCGAAAGCGGTACCAGTAACCACATTAGCGGCCGGAATATGCCTCCCGGACCGACGCGACACGCCATCATCGCCGGCAATTCGCTGTCCCGGTACAAGCGCCCCAGGGCCAGCATAATGGCCAGAAACAGGCCGATAGGCACGATAATCGTTAGATATTGGGCCGCTGAGAGCCCAATAACGTCCATTGCCGCATCTTTTGGCAGGTTTCCCTTCGCAACGTCACCGAGAACTCGCGCAAACTGGTTGGTCAGCAGAATTAACAGCAAGACCATTGTTA
>JAOTUU010000274.1 GCA_029863705.1 Gammaproteobacteria bacterium | reverse complement strand
AAGGCGTTCCCGTTTACTGATGCGGTTCGCGACTTCATAGAGAACCACGAGGTCGTCTATGTCGTAGAGCAGAATCGTGATGCTCAGTTTCGAACCCTGCTGATCAATGATATTGAAGCGGACCAAAACAAGCTGGTGTCGTTATTGCATTACGACGGCATGCCAATAAACGCGGGCTTTGTTGTCGACAGGGTCCTTGAGGAAATCGCCAAAGGGCGCGCGGCCTGACCCGGGAGTAACAACGATGAGCTACATAGCGAAACCAAAAATCACTCATCCGGGTTTGCCGAAAAACGCCCTGGGGTTGACGTCGCGGGACTACGAGGGTTCCGTATCGACCCTGTGTGCGGGCTGTGGTCACGATTCGGTGACAGCCGCGATTATTCAGGCTGTTTTTGAGCTCGATATCGAACCGCATATGCTGGCGAAAATGAGCGGCATCGGCTGCTCGTCAAAAACCCCGGCTTACTTTGTCCACCAGGCACACGGCTTCAATTCAGTTCATGGACGCATGCCGTCTGTTACCACCGGTGCCAACGCGGCGAATCGTGACCTGATTTACATCGGCGTATCGGGTGACGGCGACTCGTTGTCAATTGGCGTTGGTCAGTTCGTCCACGCAATCCGTCGCAACCTGAACATGTGCTACATCATTGAAAACAACGGCGTCTATGGTCTGACCAAGGGCCAGTTTTCGGCGTCCGCCGATATCGGCACCAAGCCAAAGAAAGGTCTGCCTAACCAGCAGGAGCCTATCGATCCGGTCAGCACAGCATTGAGTCTCGGCGCCACCTACATTGCGCGCAGCTTTTCGGGCGACAAGGAACAGCTGGTGCCCCTGATAAAAGGCGCACTATTGCACAGTGGATTCTCACTCGTTGACATTATCAGTCCCTGCGTCACGTTTAATGACCATGAGGGATCAACCAAGAGCTACGCCCACACGAGACAGCATTACAATCACGTCGTCAACGTCGACTACATCCACCCGTCCAAAGAAATCAAAGCCTCTTATGCCGAAGGCGATGCGATGACCATCTACCTGCATGGCGGCGATACCATTATCCTGCGCAAGGTGGAAGAAACCTACGATCCGACCAGCCGGGCTTCCGCATTCAAATATCTTCGTGAACGATTCAATGCGGGCGAGATCACGACGGGCCTGCTCTATGTCAATGAGGCTCGCGCCGAGATGCACGAGCTCATGGGCAACGTAGACACACCGTTATCGAAGCTGCCGCTCGACGAACTGAATCCGGGAAAAGACGAACTGGCGAGACTGCAGGACAGCTTCCGCTAGCCCCACAGTCGTTTCCACCAGGGCTCTTTCTTCGGCAAAGGGCGCTCGCCACCGGCGAACTGGATTTTCGCGCGGATGTCGTCGATATCCCAGCCCGTCAGATTTGCCAGTTGTTGTGCCTCGCGTTGCTGGCGATCACGTACGCTGGCCTGGTATTGCGTTGCGTCGCAGCTGGTCTCGCCTTTCCAGGGATGACGAATAACGTATCGGCCCTGGTAGTTCTGCCGGTCTCCAGTCTCCTGGAAGACCAGGTCTTCCGGAAAATGCTCGCGGTCATAGCGAACATGCAGTCGCGTGACGAATACGTTCTGCGCCGGCGCGATCTTGCTGACCTGTTTGCCGTTTCCGCCTACCCAGAAAACGCCGAGTTGACGCAGCTCCTTGGCACTTAGCGGGTCCGCAGCACAGGGGTCACACCACGCCATGTCCCAGGCGTATTCGAGGAATACGGCGCGCTCGTTTTCCGCTCGCGTCTGCTTGTCGAACATTGCCCGGTAGAAGTCGGCGAACTCGCCCTGCACAAACTCGGGAACTTCGGTGTTGGTCGGAAGTTTCACCGTCCGGTAGTTCGTCGTCTCGACGCGCCCGGTCCGCGTTAACGCGTAGACGTAGAGCTCCTGCTTGCCCCTGGCGTTCAGCGTGCCGAGCCGGATCGGCAACATGAACTTGTTGCTCTCATAAGCAACCTGCAGCGGGCGCAGGTACTGGTAACCGAGTTTCGACTGCTCCTCGAGGTTCACCTTCGCAACGAAGAAACGCATGTCCTGTTTCAGGTAGCTGTCGACCACACGCTTTGCGCCGCGCGGAATGCGGTAGCCATTGTCGTTTAGCCAGCGGATGAGCCCGTCACTTTGCGATGCGGACAGAATCAGGATGTCGTACTCACCGACCGTGTAGCTGGCCTCGATCGTGACACCCTGTGAACGAGCTGCGCGTTTCATTGCGGCGCCGGTACTCGGAAGAGCAGCGCTATCCTGAGACATTTCCATGCGATCGTATCGCAGGCAGGGGTCCGGGTCGTGGTACTCGACGAGCCGAGGTGACGTGTAAGCATCGAGGTGCTGGACGATAGCACGATCACCGACATTGATTTGTTCGCGTTCAATCATGGTCGGAACCGGCACAACGACGGCGAAGTCGGCGACCTCGCCCTCGAAGTCGTTCGCCATTGTGATGACGGTCCGGTTTTCATCGCGAACCAGGACGACCTGAGAGGCGCGATTGAACAGGCTCGTGTCGGCGCGTGCGACATAGAAACCGCAGAATGCCTGGGCCGATGTTGTAACCACGATCGTTAGCAAGGCTGCGATCGTTGATATCAGGATTTTCATCAATAAACTCCTTTGATTTGATTTTCCGCACGAGCGTCGGGACGTGCCCACTGGTAGATACGGCCCCGCATGAGCATGTCGATCAGCGGCACCGTGGGTGCCGAAACGATCAGTGCGAGGATCGGACCGTTTGGCTCGTAATAAATGAACTGAATAACGAATGCGATAGTGGCGACAACGGCTGCAAACAGCACGCGGCCGGCTGCCGAGTTCGGGGTCGTCTTCGGATCCGAGATCATGAAGAACGCGAAGATCAGCAGCGCGCCGTTTTGCATCTGATGCAGCGGAATGGCGAGAGGGTCGCCCAGCCATGCAGCTCTGCCGAACAAAAGGCTCGCGTAGATCAGCAGGAACGCGATCGTCGTCTCGGCACGCCTTGCGCGAGTTAATACCAGGAAGCCGAGGCAGGCGAGTGTGAATGCGCCGATGGCCGCACTGCCCCATTGTCCCGATGAGACCCAGGCCTGGTCGGTTGCCAGCATTAGCGTTACGAGCGCCATGTTGGCCGGGTTGAACACGTGTTTGCCGCGGAAGCGAACGAGAAATTTGCTGCCGATCGCAATTGCCGCGGCAGCGGCTGCGAGTGCGACCTCGTCCGTGCGCAGCAGCAGTGTCAGTGAAAGCGCCGTGATTAGCGGGCTTAGCGGATCGAAACGCGGCAGCTGCGCGTACAGCGTGCCGAGGAACTGTACAGCGAGCGCGGTGGCGACGATGGTGAGGGCGTTCTGCCAGTGAATACCAAAGTCCAGGGCACCGACGCCGAAACAGACCAGCGAGGTCAGTACCCCGATCTGGTAGTAGCGCGGATCCTTCAAGCGATCCAGCTGTCGACTTATTGCCTTCATGCCCGATGTAAACGCCGGGACTGTGGTTTCGGGTCTAAATGGCCACAAGATCGGCAGTACCAACTGCCATTGCCGCTGCTACCTGCCGCCCCACTCTGCTATAATTACTCCAATAAAAACAGAAACTTATATTATTGCATCCAAAATCACTGCGGCACGCATCTAACAGGTGAAAGCAATTTCCGTAGTTGAAATCTGGAGTATTCAAAGTGACTGAAGAACTGATTCCCATCGTGATGTTCATATCGCTGGCTGTTGTATTTTGCGTGCTGTTCTGGTTTCGTTATCGCGCGCGCCGTGAAATGCAGGAGACATTTCGCATTGCGCTTGATAAGGGACATGAACTTACGCCTGAAATTATTGACCGGCTGGGTCATCCGAAGGCAAGCAAAGACAAGGACCTTCGTCTTGGCGTCATCTGGATGGCGATCGCTGTCGGGCTGGCGTTGTGTGGTTTTGCCGTTCCGGATCCCAGTGGCCACGCGTTGCGCGGTATCCTGGCAGCCGCAGCATTCCCGTTTGCCATCGGTATTGCGTACATGATCCTGTATGGATTCACGGAACGCGGCCAATAAAGCGGATAATCTACGTTGAGA
>JAOTUU010000273.1 GCA_029863705.1 Gammaproteobacteria bacterium | reverse complement strand
CTCGAGCTTCTTGGTCGCTGCGTCGCTGTCACCGCTCATTGCTTCTGGTGCATCGAGCAAAGCATTCAACGTGGGGGCCGTATAGTACTGCGCCCGTCGCCATAAACCGCCGGTGTGATGCGCAAGCCAGCCCCAGGCATTAATAGTGCCGTCTTTGACGCCTTTGTCGAAATCGGGTGCATTGATTTTCTTGATGATTTCGTCCGCACGTTCCGAACCGCCTGCGTCACAATAAAAATACGTTGCATAGATGTAGCTTTTTGATGCGTCCTGTTCTTCCCCCTGAGCCAGAGCTGCCGCCGGAAAAGCCCCCAGTAGAACCAGGGCGATGTACTTGTGAGCATTCTTCATTCTTATTTCCCCTGCCGCGACATGCGGCCAAGCGGCCCAGTATACTGGAATTTCCCTTTGACGTCAGGTGGCACAGATGGAGTCCGACTTCCTGTTTCTGATCGCCGCCGACATTCTTTTATTTAGTCACGTCCTGTTCGTTGTGTTTGTCGTCCTTGGCCTGGTTTTGATTCTTGTCGGGAAGTCTCTTGGCTGGGCATGGATTCTAAACCCGTGGTTTCGTATTGCTCACCTCGCCGCTATAGGCATTGTCGTGCTGCAGTCCTGGGTTGGCGTAATTTGCCCGCTTACAACCTGGGAAATGGCGCTGCGTGAACGAGCGGGTTCTGCGGTGTACTCCGGTTCTTTCATTTCGCACTGGCTGGAAGCGCTTCTGTATTATCAGGCCCCCGCGTGGGTGTTCACTGTTTGTTATACGATTTTTGCGGCCGCGGTTGTTGCCAGCTGGTTTTGGGTTCGTCCGCGACGGTTTGGACACGCCCCGAAAAATAACGATGCGCGAGACTAGATGCGCATGAGAGAGCTCAGCGAACGCCACGTCGAATGTCCGTATTGTGGGGAGAATATTAGCGTCTTGGTCGATCCATCTGTTTCTCAACAAGACTACATAGAGGATTGCCAGGTTTGCTGTCGCCCGATCAACTTTAGTATTGAAATCGAGCCTGACGGCGATGCCAGTGTGCGGGTCACGAGTGAGAATGAATGAGCGGAGCGCCGCGACATCCGCAACTGCAGGATCAGGCGCGCCGGAAAGACAGCTAGCACTATGCGGTGGCTGGCGACGCCGGCATTCGTGCCCAGACCATTCCTTGCGTCAAAGCGATAACCTCGCCCTCTCCAATCGCCTCCCACGGCTCGTCGGTCAAAGGCACACTCGCGACCAGCGCCAGTTCCTGCGCCAGAGGTGCAAGCATGATGCCGGACTGGCTCAGATCGACGGCCTGTTCGTTGCATGAACGGGCAAGCAGGTGCAGCCCGGGTGGCCGGACGCTACCGTCACTCTGGGTCCTGCGGTGCGAATGAACGAACAAAGCGTCGCCATCGGAGTAGACAAAATTGAACGGGCCGAGTGGTCGCAACCAGGCGGCAAAGTCGGCTACGATCTCGAGACGCAGGTCAACTGACGGCGCCCCGCTTGTTGACTGGTCCCACAATTTTCCAAGCCGCTCGAGCAGACAGCAGAACGCGAACTCGGAATCGGTATCGCCGACGGGCGTAAAGCGGCGTGATTCGAGACAACACTTGTCTTTGATGCCCGGCATGTTGCCGTTGTGAGCGAATACATGCGCGCGACCGCCAAGTTCACGCTGGAAGGGTTGCGTATTACGCAGCGCCGGTTCCCCCTGCGTCGCAAGTCGGATATGCGAGAGCACCAGATTGCTCGGCGGCCCGTTCTTCTCAATGAACCGGACCAGGCCGCTTTCCGCGGCGGGGCTCGACTCACGCAGCAGAAACACGTCGTGATCTTCGAAGTACGCGACACCCCAGCCGTCCTTGTGGGGTCCGTCGTGCCCGCCGCGCCGGGCGAGCGTTTCCAGCGAGAAACCGACGGACGTCGGATACCGGCTCGACATTGCAAATAATTCGCACACGTCTTGAACAACTCACGGGTAACGAAATCCAGTAGAGTATAAGCACATTGATGACTTGAATTTGATCGACTGCGTCGCGATTTTTCTGCAAGGGGAGAACCTGATGAAGCAACCTAACTCTTCGTTAGCTGCCTGGCAGCGCCTTTCGACGAAGCCCGCCGGGAAATGGGCGTTTACACGGCTGGTCTGCTGGAGAGCTCCCTACTTTGGCAGCATACGACCGGCGTTCGCAGACCTGCGCCCGGGATTTTGCGAGGTTCATATGAAAAAGCGCCGACGGGTCCTTAATCACATCGGCACGGTGCACGCCATCGCGATGTGCAATATGGCCGAGCTTGCCGGCGGAACCATGACTGAGGTGACAGTACCCTCAAACTATCGCTGGATTCCGAAGGGTATGACGGTGGAATACCTGGCGAAGGCCGAAACTGACCTGAAAGCGGTTGCGAAAATGGACCCGATACCAGCGTTTGCCGAGGCGGCTGAACTGCCGGTCACGGTTACCGTTACGGACACGGCGAGCAAACCGGTATTCCGCGCGGTGATAACGATGTGGGTGTCACCGAGAAACAGCTAGAGGTTTCCGGAACAGAGGTTCAGGTCTTTAAGCAACCCCGGCGAAGCCCGCTAATAAACGTCGTGCCCGCCCAGATGAGGTTCTTAGCTACTCGTCGTGCCTAGGGCAATGCACCGGTTGCAAAATAGAACAACATCAGCAGAGTTAACAGCATCAAAGAAACTGGAATTTTCTTGATCAAGAACATGACCGGCCTCCTTTTGGACGCTCTTGAAAAGCTTGCCTTTTCACAACACAATCATCCTACAATCAGCCAAAGTGTCAATTCTGGAATGCGCCTATGCGGATTGTGGTAGGTGGTGTACGGCGGCAATTCGAACGCTCGGAGCGCGCAGATAATCGCATAAACCGGCGCGCTTCTTGCGGCCAAAATTCCTTCGATTTCCTCACAGAATATTTGTTGTCAATTCGGACAATTACATAAGCGACGCTGGCAGGACACGATTTCCGAGGTCCTTTTTCTGCAGTACCATATTACCAATCCGGTTATCCGTAGGTTTCAGGCCGCGTGGCGATCGCGGTGATGCAAAGGCATGACTGACGTTTCTATTCTCGACTATGCGTTTCTCGCGTTCGAAAGCGAAGCGAGTCCCAAGCACGTGGCAGGACTGCAGATCTTTGAATTGCCACAGGGCGCGCCTGACGATTTTGTCGCCACCCTGGTCAACAGGCTCAAGAGTGTCAAACCCGAACCGCCGTTCAACCAGAAGCTCAAGTCCCCGATCATCGGTATGCCGAAATGGGTTGAGGCCACTGGCCTCGATCTCGATGACCACGTCTACTACGACTCAGTACCAAGACCACACACCCTTGCTGCGCTGCTCCAGCAAATTGAGATTCTGCATGCCGAGATGCTCGATCGTTCAGCCCCCTTGTGGCAGCTGCATGTTTTCGACCATCTGGACAAGCGTCGTTTTGCCGTCTATTTCAAGGTCCATCATGCCTATATGGACGGCATTAGCCTGTCACAACGCAGCATGGTGGCACTCAGCGATAACCCGGCTTTTGAAGACGTTGGCACTCCCTGGGGAATCGACGATCATGACCACCAGGAAGTCCGCAAGCACCTGATTGGCGACCTGATTGGCACCGCGAAGAGTGCCGGAAGGGCCGCCCTGGTTCTGCCTGCTTTGGCGAAGCTCGGCCTCAAACACGGCCTGAGAATAATGCATCTCGGTGGAGATGATCTGCCGGTTCCCTTCACGGCGCCTCGCACAGCTTTCAACTCACCGCTGACCCCCGAGCGCAGTGTTGCCGTCCTCGATCTGCCGCTCGTCCGCCTCCAGAAAGTTGCCCAACATGCTGCGGTAACTGTAAATGATGTCTTGCTCGAGCTCTGTGATCAGGCCATGACCCGCTATCTCGAGGAACATGGAGGCGCACCGGATGAGCCGCTGGTCGCTCAAATGCCAGTGTCGCTCAAGCGCCCGAACGTTGAGCAGGGCAATCAGATAACCATCGCGATTCTCGAACTCGGGTCAAAAGAAACGAATCCCGTGCGTCGTCTTCAGGACATCCATGCCCATGCAAGCGACGTGAAACACGAATTCAAAGATATGACGCCGGAGACCGCCGA
>JAOTUU010000272.1 GCA_029863705.1 Gammaproteobacteria bacterium | reverse complement strand
CGACGGTCACGCTGAACGCCAGCGGGACGCTCGTTAATGATCCTGATTTTCAGACATCACTGGCTGCAGAACAGGAAGCCCTGGCTGACGACCTTAACAACTTCAAGGCCTACCCGGTCTTGTCGGTGGCCTTTGTCTATAATTTCTAGATCGCGGTCGGCGTAACGCTAATCCACCAGGCGTCTGGCAATTCGGAGCATGGCGTCTAGACTAGTCTCGACGTCATTTTCCGTTGTGGCCCAGCTGCTAATGCTGATTCGCATCGCCGTCTTGCCCTGCCAGACAGTCGCCCCGCACCAGCAGGTGCCGTCGCGTTGAATTTCGTCTATGACTCGACGTGTGGTCACCTCATCACCAAATGACACCAACACCTGATTCAGAACCACTTCGTTTAGTACATCGAAGCCGGCGTCGGTGAATCCTGCGGCGAATCGCGTCGCGTGTCGGCAGCATCGACTCACCAACTCCGCCACGCCGCTTCGTCCCATAGAGCGTAACGCTGCCCATACATCGATACCGCGCCCTCGTCGCGATAGCTCGGGCGTGTAATCGGACGGATTGCGTTGCTCGGAGTCGGTGACCAGGTAATCCGCCGTTATCGCCATCGCAGATGCCAGGTCCGACGGATTACGTACAAAAGCAACGCCACAGTCGTACGGCACATTCAGCCATTTGTGCGCGTCAGTCGCCCACGAATCGGCATTCTGCATACCTGCCACAAGATGAGCTTGTGGCGGGGATGCCGCCGCCCACAGACCAAATGCACCGTCAACGTGAACCCAGGCACCCGACGGTTTGACCGCGTCGCAGATGTCGCCAATTGGATCGAAGGCCCCTGTATTAATGTTGCCGGCCTGTGTGCAGACGATAGTCGGCCCATCGATTGGGGGCATCTGGGCCGCGATCATGCGCCCCTGCCCATCTACAGGTATTCGCACCACGCGCTCACGACCAAGACCGAGCATGCCGAGCGATTTGAATAATGTCGGATGTGCCTCTTCGCTAACGATTACCTTAAGGACCGGGGCGCCGATGAGGCCATCCGCTTCAACGTCCCACCCCGCGTCTTCAAATACACGATGCCTGGCGGCCGCCAATGCCGTGAAATTAGCGACTGTTGCGCCGGTTACGAACCCGCCACCAGTACCGCTCGGCAAACCGAGAACGTCGACCAGCCAATCAAGCGCAACCTGCTCCAGCAGTGCGGTCGCCGGCGTGACTTCGTGCATGACAACGTTTTGATCCCAGGCTGTCGCAAGCCAGTTTGTCGCAACAGTAACAGGCGTCGATCCACCAATGACGAAGCCAAAGAAGCGCGGGCCGGCCATTGCGACGCTTGCTGGCGAACCCACCTCGTCGAGCAACGCGAGGACTTCTTCGTCGGCCGTTCCGTTTTCGGGCAGTGGCTCTACAAATCGACTGATGGCATCAAGCGCTTCTGCGGGTGGGGCTACGGGCCGCGCATCGCAAGACTGCCGGTATGCAATTGCTCGTCGCGCCGCATCTTCAAGCAACGCTCTGCTTCTCTCATTTTCCATATTCACAAAACCTACTCTGCTGCGACCGTCCTGCCGTGCCGCAGTAACTCATCCTTTCGGACCGCAATTAGCGCGATGCAAACCAGGATCAGGATCGGAATCGGGATCAGCATCAAGCGACCCCATCCGAAGTAATGCATGACGGTACCGGCCAGCAGTGATGCCGTCGCAGACGTACCGAATACGAGGAACTCGTTGGCCGCCTGAGCTTGAAAACGCTCCGCCATCGAGTAAGTATAAGTCAGCATCGTCGTCCCGCCGATGTAGAGAAAATTCCACCCAACCCCGAGCAGAAGCAGCGCCCACCAGTAGTGCATGACGGTCTGCCCCTGCAACGCGACTATCGAAGTCGCAAGCAAGCCGACAGCCCCGACGAACATCATGCGAACAACACCGAGGCGCTCGATCAAGAACCCGGAGACGAGTGAAGGCAGGTACATGCCCAGCACATGAGTTCGAATAACGTGGGCTGTTTCTTCAACAGAAAAGCCATCATTGATGTGCATGCTTAGTGGTGTCGCAGTCATTACCAGGGTCATCAAACCGTATCCGGCCGTACCGCCGATCACTGCAACGACAAACACTGGTTGCCTGGCTATTTCCTTTAATGTGCGATCGGCCTTACCCAGATCGACGTCGTCGTGCACAGCCGTCGCTTTCAGCAGCATGAAGAGCCCTGCTTGCACGACGTACAGACCCGCAAGAAAAATCATTGCGCCGGCATATGGAACTCCAGCTACCCAATACTGACTGCGTATGGCGATCTCAGGACCCAGAAATGCACCACCAATCGAGCCAAGCAGAATGAACGATATCGCTCGCGGTATATACCTTGCCCGAACGCTCTCTGCAGCGGCGTAGCGGTATTGCTGAGTAAAGGCCATATTCATACCGAACACGACGGCAGCGACCAGGAAAAGAGTGAAACTTGAGCGATACAAAGCCCACGCCCCAACCGAAACGCCCAGTGCAGCAGAAATTGAGCCCATCGCAAAACCGGCCCCTCTGCCAACCTTGCGCATCAATAACGTGGCTGGCACGGTCGTCGCTGCCGTAGCAATGACCATGACTGAAATGGGCAGAGTCGACCACGCCAGATCTTCGGTAAGCGTTGCGCCAATTATGCCGCCGAGCGTTACAAATACGATCGAACCGGTCGCTGAGATCAGCTGGCAGAATACAAGCAGGACTAAATTGCGGCGTTGCATGGCCGTATAATGCGCAGAATGTCAGACGACGTCATTATTTCCGACGAAATAATTATCTCGATTACCGAGATCGAGTTCTCTGCCGTTCGCGCGCAAGGCGCCGGAGGGCAAAATGTCAACAAGGTTGCTTCTGCGATTCACCTTCGATTTGATGTGCGCAATAGTTGCTCCCTTCCCGACGCTGTCAAACTCAAGCTACTGGCTCTCGGTGACCAACGCATCACCGCAGACGGCGTTCTGGTCATCAAGGCGCAGGAACATCGAACCCAGGAACGTAATCGTCGAGCCGCCATACAACGGATGACCGAACTTATTCAGTCGGTATTGGTGGAAAAGAAACCGCGCAAGAAGACGCTCCCGTCCAAGCGCGCAAAGAAGAAACGCATCGATAACAAACGTCGGCACGGACAGCTGAAGCAATCCAGAAGCAAGGTTCGGGATGACTAATCCGGGCAGCTAACCGAGCCGTCCAGCCAGACACAGCCTTTGTCCTGCCAATACGACTGGATCCCCAGCTTTTGCATTAGTTGGAGAAACTCAGGGTGTTGGCGCAACGGCAGCAATTCCGGCAAAAACAGCATGTCCAATTCGAAAAATTCATCTGGCTGCGCCAGTAAATTCGCCGTTCGCATGGCCCCGTCGACGTCACCGAATATGGCCCTGAGAGTTATATCAATCCTCGGGTCCAATTGCTTCGCAGACGTTGCCGACTCGATTGCGGCCAGTGCCGACTCACGTTTGGAAGGGTCCCTCATCGCAGCAAACACCGGATCGACCCACTCCGACGAACCGCCGTTGATCAGCGCTGCGGCATGTGACATCACCCTTGCCTCTTCAAATCGGCCTTCCCGGACCATCAACAATGCACTACCCAATAATTGATTTTCGCCACCACCGCCAAGCTGAACTGATCGCTCAAAAAACTCCGCAGCCTTTTCTGCATCCCCAAGCCACGTATACATAATGGCAACCCGGCTGTTAATGAGTGCGGAACTCGGGTCCATTTGTTGCGCCGACAATATCTGGCGTAGAGCATCCTCACGGCGCCCGACGCTCGCCAGCATGCGTGAATACCAGTTGAATGCGTTTGAGTCGACCACTTGAGCGCTTGTCGCACGCTGGTACGCCGCTTCAGCCTTGGCCCAACTTCTCTGCTTTTGATAAACGTATCCAAAAACAGCACTGGCGGCATCCCTGATGCTGTCATCAACCGCAATTCCGCGATCTACCGTCTCAATTGCAAGTCTGTAGATTTGCTCGCGCGGCTCGTCTCTATGGTAGTCCGGCAAAACGGCGTATGCGGTTGCCAGCGACAGGTAAGCGGGCCCAAATTGCGGATCCATGCGAATCGTATCTTCGAATAACTCAATGCAG
>JAOTUU010000042.1 GCA_029863705.1 Gammaproteobacteria bacterium | reverse complement strand
ACGCGTCCGGGCTGCAATCAGACATGGGCCGGTGCTCCGGATGTCAGCGCCGCGGTGATGGACGCCGCAAAGTCCGAAGGCGCAACACTCAGCATGTCGACGTCATTGTTGGCAAAAAACTCTTCGATAGCCGAGCCGATCTCATCAACCCGCGTGCCCACCAGGTGCGCCTCGAGATCGAAAACAACCCGTGGTGGCGTAACGAAGAAATCACCGCTAATCAAAACTCGTTGCAATACACTTTTTATGGGCCCCTCGAGTTTCACGAATGACTCGATTGTGCCGCCCGGCCCGGTGTGCGAGCCACTCAGAACCTCATCTGCGTCGCCCGGGTTATCAATCTCGGCGACAAACTCATCCGTGCCAATTTCCTCTTTGAAGTATTGCTCTGCGAGCGCTTCTTCATTGGCCGTTATCTCTCCTGGTTCAGCGCTTATGCCAAACGCTTCGGTGAATCCCCTTATCAATGCCTGCTTGATCGTCTCCATATCCGGAAGGTCGTCCCCGAGCAACTCTTTGAGCGTGACGACACGCTCCGCCGCGGAGTCGAGCTTGCGTTTTGCGAGTTTGCTCTCAGGAACATTCAGTACTTTGACCATTTGCTGCGCGCTCATATCCACGAGCACTGTGCCCTGATAGATGAGTGTATCTCCGTCGAAGAAGCCGCCCGTACCGCTAATTTTTCGGCCATCGACTTCGATATCGTTGCGTGGACGAAATCTTGCTTTGATGCCCAATTCGCTCAGGCCTTTCGCGGCTGCATTGCATATTTCTCTCGCCAGGTCCGGCAACGCTGGGATACCCAGCGATGCGCGGTGAAAGACCAGCTCCCAGCCCAGCTGGCCTTCATCGAGATAGATGGCGCCGCCGCCAGTAATACGGCGCACAACACCAACACCATTCTGCTCGCAGTAGTCGAGATCGATTTCCCTGCTCAGATCCTGGTGTCGCCCAATAAGAGCTGTGGGTGGAAAACGCAGGAATCGAATCGTGTCAGGAACGCGGTTCGCCTGCCGTTCTTCGATAAGAGCAGCATCAAAAGCGATGTTTGCGCGACCTTCGCGCACGCCCGTATCGATTATTCGAAACGTGTTTGCCATCTTCGCCAACCCTCCGGTCGTTTATTCCACGCGGACCGGTATTTCCAGTTGTTTACGAATCTTCTTAATGTCCTTTTTTACTGGCTGGAAAGGGAAGCTGGCGATATCGCTTGGCGGCGAATCGCCATAGGGGCGATCGCAGGCCGAGACATCATCCTGAAACTTGCCGGGGCAACCAGACGTGCGAAATGCGACTCCCTCGTTGACGATATCGGACAGTTCCGCCTCCGGAATAGCGTAATCGGTGACCCGCCCGAGCTCATCGAACTTCATCTGCTCGACCCGCACATCGCGATAGTCAATGAGGTATCGGGCAAGCTGCACGCGCCGCCACTGATCACGAGGCGTTGCGGGCAAATGGTCCATTAGTGAGCCCTGCTCCGGGAAGAAGCAGAACATGTGGCTGTGCCCGCCGAGCTCAACAATCTCCTGCACAAGCTGTAGCACCTCGTACTCTGTTTCGCCCATGCCGACGATAATGTGCGCGCCGAATTTTTGCGGCCCGAAAATATCTCTTGCTTCAAGCATGATGTCCCAGTATTTCGACCACTTGTGTGGCGACTGCACGCCCTTACCGCGGGTTCGATCAAACAATTCCGGTGTCGCCGCGTCCAGGGCAACAGTAAAAATATCTGCGCCCAGATCCTTTGTCTTCTGCACGTCGTTGCGCGTCATCGTTGTCGGGTTCGACAGGATCGAAACGGGGATCGCGTGCGGATCTATCTTGTCGGTCCATTGTTTCAACACCGTGAATGTATCGTCCTCTGAACGCGGGTGAGTAATCATCGAAATGCACATGCGATGAAACGGACTGTTCTCCGGATCCTTTGCAACGATGTCGATAATTTCCGCCATCGGTACCGCAGGCCAGTCGACACGTATGAAATTGCGGTCTGCATAGTCACGGTCCGCTTCACGATGACGTGCGAGGCCGCAATACGCGCAGTTGGCCCTGCAGCCTTCCGGGTAGGTGAGCAGAAGGTTAAGGCAACGCGTGCAAGCACAGCGGTACATGCGACCACCCATGATTCCCAGGGTGATCGCTGCGGCTGTCGACAGCTGCACATACTCTGGTGACTTCATGTGTGGTGCCAGGATGTTGTTATTCGGCAAATACACACCTTGCGGCGGTATGTCGTTTGCCTTGACGTGCTTGCCATTCTTGCGGTCGGCTGGCGTTTTAATAGGTGCGCGCGGTTCCATCGCCACGCTTCCTTTTGTTTCAAAACAACTCATAAGATGTCCCTGACGTGGTGTCGCTTTATCGGTGTGTCATTCAGGCTGCGAAGGATCGACCAAGTGCTTTGTTAAATTCGCTGCCAAGCTTGATCGAGCAGCACGAGTGCGCCTGCTCGAACGGCCTTCCAATGGTATGAGCAACGGACACGGCGCCATCCGCCGGAAACGCAATACCATCGAGACCAGCCATGATGGCGTACGCATCCGTAACTCGTTTGTGCATGCCCGGCGGCCGCGCGCAGCCAAGCAGCACCTGCTTGTCCGGCAACCTCTTGCGCGCCTCATAGAAAATATTGCCGACAGCTGTCGTGCTCGGTGTGATGAACGTGCCGGGCTTCGAATAGAACGGCATGATGACAACGAGCACTAATGCCGTCACTTCGTAGCGGCTGACGATATCAAGCGCATTCGCCTCACCCAATATCTGCCCGTAGTGCAGGCCAATTACAATGTGCGGTGTGACCTCCATCGATGTGCCGCACAATGCGGCCAGGGTCTCTTCAAAATCGGCTACCGGACGATCAAGCTTGTAGACCTGCTGAATGGTCTCCGCGGCACCTATCACATCCATCATGACCGTATCGACGCCGGCCGACTCCATGGCCTTTGCCTGCTGTTCCTTCATCAAGGCGCTGTGCACAGCGATCCTGATGTCTGGGAAATCGGTTTTGAGCTTCTCGACGACGGGCAGGTAACGCGTGTAGTTGATCTCGTTGCGCTTGTTCGAACCACCCGATAACAGGAAGCCATTCAGCCCCTGAAATTCGATCAGCTGCCTTACTTTTTGGTCGAGCATCTCTGGATTGGTCGCCGGAATCATCGGCTCGAGAATCTTTTTCTGACAATGGTCGCAA
The DNA here is from genome assembly GCA_029863705.1 of Gammaproteobacteria bacterium. GTDB lineage: Bacteria > Pseudomonadota > Gammaproteobacteria > Steroidobacterales > Woeseiaceae > UBA1847. The sequence goes on along the minus strand of JAOTUU010000042.1, from coordinate 14,415 downwards.
TTGAGACCGCAGGCTCCCGCTGTAATTGAAAACGCGGGGAAGGTGTTTTTGTTGCAGCCGCTTAGCTCGGTCGTTTCGTATTCTTTAAAGGTCGGTGTCGAAAACCGGATCGAACGTGGCTCGCGGCCGGCGGCAGCGCTTTCAAATTGCCTGACCAGGGCCTCGTCGAATTTTGCATCTTCGAGATCCTCAATCTCAGCGATCGCATCTAGCCACGCCATTCTTCAGACCCTCGTAACTTCGGTTGCCAGTGATCTTATCGTCTCGCGGACGGGCCCGGCAAATGGCGTATCCACGAGCGTATTGAGCCAATCGTCCTCAATATCTTCCTCATCCACGAGGTCGCATTCCAATCCTCTGAGCAGTTCGACGGCCGCATCGGGCAAGCGATCCGGAATTTCCTGCCCCGTGAGACGTCCCCACATGCCGGCCCAGTAACGTGCCACAGTCCACGGATTGTACCCGCCCCCGCCAAGGATGACCGTAGGCTTGTTCAAAGCGGCAATCTGCTCGACGGTTTCCCACAAAGCGACGTTGCTCAGCAGCATGCCTGACAGCGGATCCCCTGCCAGACAGTCTGCTCCGCAGCAGACCACAAACGCATCGGGCGAAAACGATTCAACCAGGGGCATGATAGCGTGTTCCACCAGGAACCCGAGCTCACTGTCATTAACGCCTTTGGGCACGGGCAAATTACGAGCGCCACCGTCGCGACGATCGTCTGCCGCACCGGTGTAGGGCCACCGATCCGCTTCGTGGATCGATACCGTCATTACTCTGGGCTCAGCAACGAACGCATTTTCAACGCCGTCACCATGATGCGCATCCAGATCGAGGTACAAAACCCGTTCCCGCCCTTCACGCAGTAATGTTCGAATGCAAAATACCGGGTCGTTGAAATAGCAGAAGCCACTGGCTCTGTCCGGGCGGCCATGGTGAGTACCACCGGAAGGATGAAATATGACGCGACCCTCGCAAGCCAGTTCGGCCGCCAGAATCGAACCGCCAACCGTCGTTGCCGCCCGCTCAAACAGGCCCGGGAACAGCGGGTTTTCCATAGTTCCAATGTGGTAACGAGAGCGGACGTCCGAGTCGACTTTGCCCGTGGTATCTGCGTATTGAAGCGCTGCCACGTAGTCCCGATCATGGAATTCGGTGAGTTGATCCATCGTCGCCGGCGTGCTGGTACGAAAATCGTCGTCTGCGAGCCAGCCAAGCAGTCGAACAAGGTCGAGCACGGTGGAATGGCGAACGATTTTGAGGGGGTGGCTCTGACCGAAAGCAGCACGGCGGAAGACATCGCTGCCAACGTACAAAGGGCTCAGCCTGGCCAGATCGGTTGCCAGCGGTTTGCAAGCAGACCTTGTAGCCGTTCTCCCGATTTTTGAATATTCTGCTTGCGAGTGACGCATAGAATGGCACGATATATCGATTTATGATGTCCGGAAAAGGCGGCGATCGAGAGTATTCTATTCCCCTAATAAAGACAATTCTGATATTCTAATTTGCCCTGCGGACGGCAGTCCTACTGAAACGACAAGGTGGAGTCATATGTCCAGCGAACAAAAAAGCATGTCAATTATCGTTACGAAAGGTAGTCTCGACTGGGCTTACCCGCCCTTTATCCTGGCGACCACGGCCGCCGCGATGGGCCTTCCTGTCACGATGTTCTTTACGTTCTACGGCTTGCCGCTGCTTTTCAAGAAACTGGATCTGCAGGTTACGGCCGCTGGTAACACAGCAATGAAAATGCCGATGATGGGCATGCACATGGCCCTGCCCAACCTGATGACCGCAATTCCCGGCGTCGATGCGGCATGTTCGGTCATGATGAAGAACCTGATCAAGAAGAAAGGTGTCGCTTCGATCGAAGATCTGCGAGAAATGGCTGTTGAAGCCGAAGTCCGCATGATCGCCTGCCAAATGACGCTGGATCTGTTCGAATACAGCAAGGACGACATGATCGACGGTATCGAGATCGGTGGTGCCGCAACTTACATCGAATGTGCGACACAGGCAGATATCAATCTTTTCATCTGACCTGCTTCGCCGCAGACCTACTACACCGGAGCAATAAGAAATGGCTGACCACACACTCGACGCAAAAGGGCTCAATTGCCCGCTGCCTATCCTCAAGGCTCGAAAAGCCCTCAGAGAAGTACCTGCCGGCGGTACGCTGGAAATCCTGGCGACAGATCCTGGCGCGGTTGCGGACTTCGAGGCCTTTTGCCGCCAGACAGGCAATGAGCTTGTAGAACATTCGCTTGATGACAAGATTTATCGTTTCCTGATCAAGCACACCGCATCGTAGCCCGGGACGTTTTCGGGGCGCCGGGAACTTGTTCTCGGCGCCTATGGCTATGAAACGCCATTAGACGGAGGATTCCGGTGTCAGACAAGAAGCGCGGAATTCATGAATTGTACGGCAAGGATCCATCCACGGCAGACGACCTGGTGTGGGGACGCAGCGTCGATCCGATAACCCGACGTGGCTTTTTGACCAAAGGAGGTCTGATCGCAATGTCGACGGCGGTTGGAGCCTCGATTCCATTTGCGCACCTGATGCCAGGCGGTCTTATCCCCGCTGCCGTAGCCCAGGCCACACAGCCATTCGAAATTCCAGGTAAAGAAGGCCTGATCATACTGAACGACCGGCCGGTCAACGCCGAAACGCCGGCACACCTTCTTGATGACGACGTAACTCCGGCGAAGCATTTGTTCGTTCGCAATAATGGCACGCCACCCGTAACCACCGACATTGATCCCGAAGCGTGGACGCTCGAGATCGGCGGGGAGTCGGTCGCACGCACGATGTCGTTTACAGCCGCCGAACTCAAAAAGAAATTCAAGCACCACACGTATCAATTGCAACTTGAATGCGGCGGCAATGGCCGCAGCGAATTCGTACCGCCGGCTGCCGGCAACCAATGGTCTATTGGTGCTGTTGGTTGCCCGTCATGGACGGGCGTCCGCTTGAAGGATGTGCTCGAGTTCGTAGGCATAAAAGATGACGCGGTGTATGTTGCCTATTACGGCGCAGACAAGCACGTCAGCAGCGACCCGAACAAGGTGCCAATTTCTCGTGGCGTACCGGTTGCCAAGGCACTCGAGAACGAAACGCTCATCGCCTGGGCAATGAATGGTGAAGACATTCCGCCGATGAATGGCTACCCACTGCGTCTGGTGTGCGGTGGCTGGCCCGGTTCTGTATGCGGCAAGTGGCTGAAGAAGATCGTTATACGTAACCAGGTCCACGACGGGCCGAAAATGACGGGTACAGCGTATCGCGTACCTTGCAAGCCAGTCGCTCCGGGCAGCGAAGTACCGGCAGATGAGATGTGTATTATCGAGTCGATGCCGGTCAAGTCGCTCATCACGTTCCCGAAGTCAGGTCTGCAACATGAACTTGGCAAGACGCTCGCTTTACGCGGCCATGCCTGGGCAGGCGACTTCGAAGTTCGCAAAGTCCGCGTATCCATCGACTTCGGCGCAACCTGGCAGAAAGCGAAGCTCAATGCCCCCGCCAATCGCCTGGCATGGCAGCGGTGGAAGGCTGCAATTGAATTTCCTGAGGCTGGCTACTACGAAGTATGGGCGCGCGCCACTGACAGTGCCGGAAAGTCCCAGCCTATGGTCTTGCCGGGCTGGAATCCAAAGGGTTATCTGAACAATGCCTGCCACCGTATCGCTGTGCAGGTAGCCTGATGAGCTGTCATGCAAGACGAGTGCTTGTGGTTGCCGCCGCTTGCGCTGTCACTGCTGCCGCGGCCGCGGAAGAACCGGCACTTGACGCGTTCAGCGGTTTAAAGATGACCGGTGACTGGGAACTCGTACGCAACAACTGTATTTCCTGTCATTCAACCAAACTCATTACTCAACAGCGTGGCTCCAGGAGTCACTGGTTGAACCTGATTCGGTGGATGCAGGAAAAACAGAATCTGTGGCAATTCGACCCCGACACTGAATCCAGAATCACTACGTATCTGGCTGACAATTATCCGCCGCAAGAAGACCGGCGTCGGGCGGCTATTCCGCCGGACCTGATGCCACCGAACCCGTACGCCCAACCAACGACGCCAGCCGATCAGTAAATCGGTATGCGGCCAAACAAATCTAGGGTCGATTAATCAGGCAAGTCGTCGTACCTGTGGCTAGGATCCGGCCCGTGCTGTCGCGCAGGATCCCCTCTGCCAAAGCGATCTTCTGGCCAACATTTACGATTTTTCCCTCTCCCCGCACGCTACCTGTCTTTGCCACGATGGGCCGCACGAAGTTTATTTTGCACTCGACGATCGTGAATCCGGCGCCGGCTGGCAAGGTCGAGTGAACCGACGATCCCATGCACGAATCGAGTACCGCGGCAGGCCAGCCACCGTGAATGGAGCCATTTGGATTGAGGTAGTCTCCACTCGGTTCACCCGTGATCACTGCGCGACCCTCTTCGACTTCCGTCAGCCGAAAACCGAGAGTGTGCGCCATCGTCGGATGCGCAATCGTGCCGTCCACAATTGCGCTGAGAACCTCGAGACCAGTCATCTGTTCGGGCCGAGTGTCAACCATGTGCTGACGCCCTCATATGCGTCGTCATACAAATCCCGATTACTACCTGCGGGTGCTGGTGCCAAAAGTGACGCTACCTTCAATGCGCTCATCCCCGCGTTCGGCGACGAAGGTTGCTTCTTCACCCGGTTTTGCATCGCGCAGCACGTACATCAGGTCGTAAATATCACGTACTTCGCGCCCTGCCAATTCGACAATCCGATCGCCCCGTTCAAGCCCGGCCAGGTCTGCCGGGCCACCTGCCCGCACACCCGCCAACAACATGCCCAGCCGGTCGTCAGGCGCGCCTGTGTAGTCGGGAATGGTACCCAGGGAGGCGCCATAGCTGCGCGAGTCGCCCTGGGGCTCGGGTGCCTCCGATTCCTTGTACGTGAGACCCTCTGATGCAGTCAGGTCCAGCGCTATGTCAGCAACCAGGTGTGCAATACGAGCCCCACCTGACGCGTTGAGATAGACGACATCATCAGACGGCGTGTGGTAGTTATCGTGTGCGCCGGTAAAAAAGTGCAAGACCGGTACGCCAGCAGCATAAAACGGCGTCTGGTCGGATGGACCATAGCCATCACCGCCGAGTTTGCAGCCAATTCTGAGCTCATCGCAATGCGGCTGAATGAGGGCGTCCCATTCCTCTGCCGAATCGCTGCCGAGTATCGACACGCGGTTGTTACGCAGGCGGCCGACCATATCCATATTCAACATCGCAACAAGCCCATCCGGCGCAAGCCCAGGCAACGGGTTACGTGCCAGCTCGCTCGATCCTAGCAGTCCAGACTCCTCGGCAGTGAATGCAACAAACACCACATCGCGTTTCAATTCGTCCCTGTGCTCAACAAGCGATCGCGCAGCCTCGAGCAGTGCCGCTGTGCCAGAAGCGTTATCGTCTGCTCCATTGTGTGGCTCATTGGATTCGGGCGCGAGTGAGCCCTCGCCACCAAGACCAAGGTGGTCATAGTGCGCACCCAGCAACACGGAACCTGCCAGGCGCTCCACGGCGCTAAGCCTTGCAACGACGTTGTCGACGTTCTTCTTGTGTTCGATCAACTCCGACGTGAAATTGACCACCTGCGGCTGTTGGATGAGGTCTTCAGCCTGCTTGCGCTTGATCAGTGCTACCGGAATACCCGCGTCACCTTGCGGGTCGGCTCGCAATTTCGGAAATGGCGGCTCTTCCTCATCCTGCTCGTCCCCGATCGGTAAATCGGCTATCAGCAGCCCCACGGCACCATGTTCTCTGGCCGTAAATGCCTTGTACCGCAGATCGCCCAGACGACGTTGTATCTTCTCATCTTCAAAGACACCGTCCTTCGGTGAGAAACGACGCACCAGGACGATTTTCCCTTCGGCTTCAATACCGTCGTAGTCGTTGATGTCATGCTCATCTGAATCTATGCCCCATCCGGCAAATATCACGTCCGCGCTGATCGTGCCACTGGCCGAAAAACCGGGAATCATGAACTCATCGGCCGGTATCTCGTCAGCGCCGATATGCAGTTGCGCCGCAGCACCGCGTTCAACTTCCACGACGGCTTCAAACCGTTGCCGAAATCCGCCATTTTCGCCGGCCGGCTCCAACCCTATCGCAGCAAATTGCTCTTCCAACCAATCGGCGGCATCTGCCAGTCCCTGCGATCCGAGGCCGCGACCGCCACGTTGGTCATCGGCGAGCCAGGCGACATCGTTCCGGTAACGGTCAGCCGCCGCAGTTGTGACCTCCGGCTGTGTATCAATCCAGCGCGCCAGGTATATGTCGGTTTCGCCCGGCTTGCCTTGATTTCGATTGGAAGCGAATACCAGAGACTTGCCGTCGGGAGAAAACATCGGAAATCCGTCGAATCCCTCCGTGTACGTAATCTGCTCAAGCTGGGTGCCGTCCGTGTTAATGGCCCAGATGTCGAACTCGCGACCCTGGGGATCGTGGTGGTTGCTTGAGAAAATAATGCGATTACCACTTGGATAAAAGAACGGTGCAAAGTTGGCACCACCGAGATAAGTAACCTGTTTTTGTTCGCTGCCGTCGGCGTTGGCTGTCCATATTTCAAGTGCGCTGGGACGAATCATCCCCTCGCCCAACAGCGCTTTGTAGTCGTCAAGCGCTTTTCCTGCTGGCCGCGACGCACGCCAAAGTATTTTCGAGCAGTCTGGCGAGAAAAACGCACCGCCGTCATACCCCAATGTATCCGTGAGCCGCTTCACATTGCTGCCATCGGCGTCCATTCGATAAAGATCGAGGTCTCCATCACGGGTCGACGTAAAGATGATGGAGCCGTCTTTTGAACACACAGTCGCTTCAGCGTCATACGCGTCTGTCGTTGTCAGTGCTTTCAAATCTGACCCGTCCGGTTTGACGCTGTATATCTGGTAGGAGTCATAAATTGGCCAGACGTAGCCACGCGAGTGATCCGGCGGCGCGGGACACTGATCATTTGTTGCATGAGTGGAAGAGTAGATCACGCGCTCATTGTCGGCAGTGAAATAAGCGCACGTCGTACGGCCGATTCCTGTTGATACGAGTGAAAGTGCCTCGGGATCGCTAATTGGCATGCGAAAAATCTGATCGCATCCAAACGGCGGATTTGTTGATTGCAAGATCAGCTCTTTGCCGTCCGGCGACCAGTAGGCCTCGGCATTCTCGCCGCCAAAAGTCAGCTGACGAACGTCGGCAAGGTGCGTCTCGCGCCCGTCGTGGAGCATCCCGGCAGACTGCACGGGCGCAGCCTGGACCATAAGCAGAGTTGCAACAAGGAAAAAACTAAGAAACGGGTAACGCATTTTGGCTAGTCCTCGATAAACACGGCAGCAGCCCGATATGGACCGCTGTATTGTGCCCTAGAACGCGCCAAAAAAAATCCCCGTCGCCCTGGAAAGGACAGCGGGGAGATTTTCAAACTCTAAGTCGACCTACTCTTGGGCTTCGACGACTTTCTTGACAACTTTGACCCGGTGCTTGCCACCATGACCTGCGTGCTTGCCGCCATGACCTGCGTCGTGGTGAGCCTCATGGGTAATAAAGTGCACCTCACTATCGTGCCCCGCTGACTTCAGAGCAGATTTGATCACTTCTTGGGTTGCTTCGTCGATCGGCCCGGCACTCATGATCATGGTGCTGCCCATATGGTCTTCACCGATGAACCTGGCTTTCCGCATCACGTGAAAATCAACATCGGTGTCCCCATCTTCTTCGACCCAGACCAGCTCGTCGTGATCTCCGCTAAGCATCGGCATATCGATAACCTTGCCATCGACATCGAATGAGAAACCATCAGCTTTGCGTGTCACCACAATTGTCTGGCCGGACTTATCCACGATCGAGCGGCTCTCGCCTTCCTGCAATTCATGCAGATTGAAACCGATATCGTCGCTATCCAGATCGATTCGAACTTCTCCGTCACCGCTGTCTTCCACGACGACGATTTTCATTTTCGTTGCTTCGCCCGAATAGGCGGTGGTGGCCAAACCCAAGGCGGCCGCCAACAACAGAATTTTTACGATTTTCATAGATTCAGAACCCCATATTTTGTTTAGGTACGCCTCCTAAGATGCCTCTAAACCTTAAATGGTCGCAGACGAGCCAAAAAGACAAAGACCTTGTTATGCGACGTTCGACAGCTGCGTCTGCGCCTCCACGAACTGCCCGACTGCTTTTTCGAGATAAGTTGCAGCTTCGTCCTCGTAGCCATCTGCCGATGCAGACCACACGCGATTGATGTAGCGCTCGCCGGTCGCGAAATTACTCATAATGTCCGCGTAAACTTGCAGGCCATAAAGATGCACCATGCTCTCGCGTGCATCAGCAAAGCGACGCAGGTCAGGTCGCAATTGTTCGTCAATCCAATCGCGCAATTGTTCACCAGAGGCATAAGTGGTTTCTTTCAGCTCCGTCACAATGTTTCCGATGGACTCGTTGAGTTCGGCGCGATTGGTTTTGAGAACAGATTCAGAGCGTGCGTCGGCACTGTCCAGGCGCTTGGCAATCATTACGCCAGCGGCGGATATGAACGCAGAGATAGCGAATAGAGTCCAGTCGACTTGCTCGCCGTGAAGAGAGGTTGCGTAAGCAGCGCCAAGGAACCCGGAAGCGATCATGATATGAGCTAATTTCTTCATGTTAGAACCCCAACATTTCTTTGAGCGCTGGCCACGCTATGTGGATGGCATCACCCACCCCGACAAGTGCTTCACCCACGATGAAGCCGGCGGCAATTGGTATGCCGACATTCTCACTCCAGGTCTTGCCCTTGAAGCGGTCGGTGAGTTCGCGTCCCAACGTTCCGAGTGAATAGGTCAGGACGATGTTGAATGGCAGGTAGAACCCCAGACCGACCGTGATGCCTAGCCCGCCGATGAGCGCCGACAGTACGCCGCCGAGTACCGCACCGGCTGCGTACTTCTGCGTTGGCACGTCCCCGCCCATGATGCCGTCGACGGTGCTGGCAAGCGCCTGTGCCTGTGGTGCCGGTAATCGTTCGCTGCCGAACTCATAGGATTCGTTCAATGCGAAAATGACGAAAATAACGACGATCGGACCGAGCCAGGCACCGGCAAACTGACCTATCTGCTGCATGCGTGGTGTGGCGCCGACGAGGTAACCGGTCTTCAGGTCGAGCATCAGATCAGTCGCTTGCGACATGGCAACGCACATCGCTGCACCGACCATGATGGCGGCAACGATTGAGTCAGCGCGGTCCAGGCCGAGCGCTTGGGTCACGACGATGAGCAAGGTGATGCCGACGAGCGTCATGCCGGACAACGGCGACCAGTTCGTGCGGCCGATAGCCTCAGACAAAATGATTCCGGCCATCCAGACCCAGAGCGTTCCGAGCAAAGCCATCGCGATGCCGCCGCCGAGCCCTATGGCCTCAACTGACGATACGGCCATGATGCACATCAGAATTACTGCACCGAAAACCGCGAAATACAGCAGCTTGATCGGCATTTCCTCGTTCGCATGACTTGTGGCAACTTTGGCGGCTTTCTGCATCGAGCGAATCGCGCTGAGAATTAGCGGCGCAGCAAGAATGACACCCGTGATCGCACCACCGATCAACATGCCGATGCCCAACGGACGATAGAGCAGCAATCGCAATGACTCGGGCGCGCTAATAGCTTGCCCGGCTTCGTCAAGCGGAAAACTCCCCGTCGCTGCAAGCATCGGTGACAGGAACCAATAAGCGACAAAACCGCCGATGATAAAGGCGACACCGCCACGGCCGGCAATAAAGCCTACGCCGATCGTCATTAGCGACAGATACCAGATTCCATTCATGAACTCGGGCAGGCCGATTAGATCGCCGAGAGGCCAGTTGTGGTAATCGAAATGTAATGTCGCGAAATGCACGGCCGCGCTCACCAACGCCGCGCCAAGCAATAGAATCGCTTTGCGAACTCCTGCGCCGGGAGACTTCAGGATTGTCGCAACAGCGACGCCACCCGGGTAGGTGAGCCGTTCAAAGTCAATCATGTGCTTGCGCAATGGAATGATGAAGGCGATACCGAGGAAGGCGCCAGCGATGCAACCAAAGGTCAGGATAACCGGATCGAATCGATCGCCATAACCGAGCAGGAAGATGGCTGGTACTGAAAACATCATGCCTGACGATGCGCCGTTTACGCCGCTCGCGATTGTCTGCACGATGTTGTTTTCGACCATGCTCTTGCGCCGCAATATGCCGCGCAATATGCCAAAGCCTAGAATCGCGGCCAGTTCTGAACCCTCAATTGAAAAGCCCAGAATCAGTGCGGCGTAGCCAATGGATACGGCGATAATGACGCCCAGGAACCAACCTACACTGACGGCGACCCAGGTTAGTTCAGGATAAGGCGCGGTTTGGTTTTGTGCGGTCAAGGGTTACTCCCCTTCTTGTTTTTTTTTGAAGCCTACCACAGCCAACGGAGCGCTTTGTCCGTTACCCGTTTTCAAATACAGGTCAGTCGCGACGCCAGACCTCGACCGAATCCCCGTCCGCGCCTTCCATTATGATGTCACCGACTTTGCATGGGGCGATGCCTTCGGTCTCTTCGCAGGTTTTCAGCGCTTCCAGGCGACCCTTATGTGACAATTGCCTGGCGCTGGGCTCGGTTTCACCGGCTTGCGGCGCTTCCCAATTCGCATCGAAAGCTTTGTTGATCGCCTCAAGACTCTCAAAAACGTCGCTCTGGCGAGCTGCCGGCGCACAATTCGACCGATTGGAATTCACGATGACGTTTTCGGACTCTTCCTTGAGTGACACAAGCTGGTCGAGTGCAATCTCGCAATCTGCTTTGGTGAGAAACTGCAATTGGAACTCTTGTTCCTGACAGATGGACTTGCCAGCTGGCGCGACACATTCAGCCACAGTAAGCACGAACACCTGTATCCACGCGATATCCATAATGTTGCTCCAATTTCCTGAGTGGGCTTTTCAGAACAGGGTCACCATGATAACCGTTGTAGGCCGCGTTCAGGAAGAACTAGCTAATCGCCCTCCTGCCGATTTCTGAGAAACGGAATGATCGCCAGCGGAATCAGGACGAGGAGTGAGTCCACGTAAAACACCATCGCGTAATCGATGCGCTCGGCGACGATTCCCTGCCAATAGTTCGCCAGGCTGATGGCGAGGTTACTCATCGCCATAAACGCGGTGAACTGCGTCGCCGCAACGGCCGGATTCGTCATGCCCATGAAAATAGCGGCGTGCACCGCAAAAGCCATGCCGTAGATCAATCCGTGCGCCATGATCACGCCGTACAAGAGTTGAATTGAGACAGCTTCCAGACCCAGGCTCGAGATCTGCATCGCCAAAACCAACGTCGGAATCGTCGTCAGGGCATAGAATAATCCCAGCATATTCTTGATGCCGTACCTGTCCCCGAGCCACCCGCCAATCAGGCACCCCACTCCGCCGCAAATCGTGTTGTACACGCTGATCTCGGCGATCTGGGTCTCAACAAGCCCAAAATCGACCTGGATAGTGCCGAGCGTGGCATAGCCCAGCGCCATCGCCCCTATGGGCGTAATGGAAAAAAGAAGCCCGATCTTCGGCCCTCTCCCCGATCTAAAGAAGCTAACGTAAAGCACATGCAGGAAAGACCTTAGCTTTCGGAGGAACTTGCCCAGCATATTGCTTTGGCGTTCAACCACAGTCGTCGTTGCATCCGGGTCTTTGACAAAAATGATAACGAAAAGCAGGTTCAGCACGAGCAGACAGCTGATGTACATCAGCGCGACGTCAAACCCCCAGAAACCGAATACAAATACAGCGCCACCGCCACCCAGGGCAATGCCAAAATACTGCCCGCCAAACATGAAACCGTTACCTCGGCCCCGCTCTTCCTCCTTGAGCGTACTAACCGCCAACGAGTCAATGGCAACATCCTGGGTGGCACAGAAGAAATTATTCAGGACAACCATGATCAAGAGCATCTGAAAGTCGTCGACAAAATCCACGGCCGCCGTGATGAGCAGGGTCACTGTCATCATGGTCGTGCAGAAGACGATCCACGCTTTCCTGCCACCGAAACGATTTAGTTTCACGAGGTCTATCAGCGGAGCCCAGACCCACTTGAATGCCCAAGGCAAAAAGAGTGCGGCGACAAATGTGCCTATTTGCTCAAGGGACAGGCCTTGAGTTCGCATAAAGGCGACCATGGCCGTAGACGTGAATCCGTACGGAATTCCTTCAGAAATATAGAGTATCCCGAAGGTCAAAAAGCGACCTTTCCTGGTATTCAGCAGGTTTTTTGAGCGCATCTTGTTATTCTTGTCCACACTACTCGGAAAGTCGGCAACCCTAACACGACTGAGCCTATGTTGAGGAAGTCCACTATAGACATTGCGTCTGAAGTTGCCGTCAATACGTAAAACGACTCGAATTGAGGGAGAAGCAAATGGCCTATAGTTCCAGCGACATTCGGAATGTATGCCTGGTAGGACCAGGCAACTCCGGCAAGACGCAGCTTACAGAAGCGCTGCTGCATGCCGGCGGCACAATTAGTGAGTGTGGCTCCGTCGACCGTGGCAACACCGTGTCCGATTTTACTCCGCGCGAGAAAGAGCTCGGCCACTCACAGTTCTCCGCCGTCTGTCATCTGGACCACAAGGGCATACACGTCAATCTGATAGACACACCGGGATACAGGGACTTTTACGGCCGAGCTTTGTCGATCATGTCTGCTGTTGAAACCGCCGCTATCGTTATCGACGCCCAGTCCGGCATTGAAATGATTGCCCGCAAAATGATGAAGGCGGCGAGCGACCAACGGCTTTGTCGCATGATCATCGTCAACAAGATCGATGCAGAGGACGTGAACCTTCAAGCGCTGCTTGAGGATATTCAATCCACGTTCGGGCCAGAATGCCTTCCAATGAACTTGCCTGCAGCCGATGGCGAGAGCGTTGTCGATTGTTTCTTCCGGCATTCACCAGCCGAGACAGCATTTGGTTCCGTCGAAACGATGCACACGCAAATTATCGACCAGGTCGTGGAGGTCGACGAAGACCTGATGGAGCTTTACCTTGAACAGGGTGAAGAGCTCAAACCAGAGCAACTTCACGATCCGTTCGAGAAAGCATTGCGAGACGATCACCTGATACCAATCTGTTTTGTCTCCGCCAAAACAGGAGCTGGCATCAAGGAACTGCTCGAAGTGTTCGAACGCCTGATGCCGAACCCGGCAGAAGGCAAGCCACCGCGGTTTCTCAAAGGTGAAGGTGACGATGCGGAAGAAGTTGTCATAAGCGCCGATCCGGATTCGCACGCTATCGCCCATGTAGTAAAAGTCAACATCGACCCATTCAAGGGCCGGCTGGGAATCATGCGAGTTCATCAGGGGACGATTCGGCCCGGCCACCAGCTATTCGTCGGTGATGCTCGAAAACCGATCAAAGTTAATCAACTATTGAAAATAAACGGAAATGAGCACAAAAAAATGCAAGTGGCTCTGCCTGGCGATATTTGCGCCATTCCGCGAGTGGACGAAGTGTATTTCGATGCTGTATTGCACGACTCACACGACGAGGATCATTTTCACCTGAAGTCGATACAGCTGCCACGCCCGATGTATGGATTGGCGATCAAACCGGCAAATGACGCCGAGTCACAGAAAGCCTCGGATGCCCTTCATACCGTGGAGGCCGAGGATCCGTCACTCCAGGTAGAACATATCGCCTCGCTCAATGAAATTGTGTTGCGCGGGCTCGGAGACCTGCATTTGCGTACGGTGATTGAGCAGATATCCGACCGCTACAACGTGGAGCTTATTACCTCCCTGCCCTCGATCGCCTATCGCGAGACGATTACTACAAATGCAGAGGGCCACCATCGGCACAAGAAACAGACCGGTGGCGCAGGTCAGTTTGGCGAGGTCTATCTGCGCATAGAACCGCTGCCCTCGGGCGAAGGTTTTCAATTCGAGAGCAAGGTGGTCGGCGGTACAATTCCATCTCAATACCTTCCTGCAGTTGAAACAGGGGTTCGTCAGGTCATGGACTCGGGTGGCACTTTTGGTTATCCGATGCAGGACATCAAAGTGACTGTTTACGACGGTAAGCATCACCCAGTCGACTCCAAGGAAATTGCATTTGTCCAGGCCGGCAAAAAGGCGTTTCTCGATGCAATCTCTAACGCTTCGCCTATCGTCATGGAGCCAGTCGTTGATGTGAACATCACTGTGCCGAGCCGCTGCGCGGGCGGTGTTACAGGCGACCTTTCATCGATGCGCGGAATGATAAGTGGTACCGAAGCCCTGCCTGAAGATCGAATTGTGGTATCTGGCCAGGCGCCTCTCAAAGAATTACAGGGTTACCACTCGCGACTCAAATCGTTAACGGGCGGTGATGGCAGCTTCACCATGGACTTCAGTCACTATGCGGAGGTATCG
>JAOTUU010000041.1 GCA_029863705.1 Gammaproteobacteria bacterium | reverse complement strand
GCCGAGTATCGCACTGAGCAACAACGAAGGCGGCAGGTCCAATGATATAGCCAGCGGCATGCCCAGCGGGATCAATATGGCGAATGTTCCCCACGATGTGCCCGTCGAAAATGAAATCAGTCCGCCGGCCAGGAATAGCATCGCCGGAATCAGGAACTGAGGCAGATTTTCGCCAACGAGGCCGGCAATGTAGATGCCGGTACCAAGATCGCGCAGGCTCGAGCCCAGTGCCAGTGCAAGCAAGACGATCGCCACTAGTGGCAGTAACTCGCCCATGCCGTCGAATCCGATTCGGATCAGTTTCAAATGGTTAAACAAACCACTGAACAGCAACTGCAGATATGCCACCAGGATCGCGAGCACGGTTGCATACAAAACCGATTTGGAGCCGCTGCCGGCGGCAAGATCACCGTTGCCGGTCCAATACATGAATCCGAGCATGCCGAAGATCATGACAGCCAGCGGCACCACCATATATCGCGCTTTAGACGCGACAATATCCTGGTGTGTTGCTGAGGCGTCAGGCGATTCGGGCAAACTGCGAGCAAGCGGTCCAAAGTACCGGCTGCTCCAGGCGCTATAAAAAACGACAAGCAGCGTGACGAGCGCATAAAAATTGAGATGAATCGTGCCCCAAAGAATGCTCGCTGCGGAGGCGTTCAGTTCATAGTTGCCAAGCAGTGCGAGAACGAAAGCACCCCAACCATTCAACAATATGAGAATGCATATCGGTGCGGACGTGCTATCGATGATATAGGCGAGCTTGGCCCGGCTTAAGCCGAACTTGTCGAACAAGCCTCGAGACAGGATACCGGCAGTCAGGACACTCAGGTTGGACTCGACGAATATTACGGTACCGACGGCGCTGGTCAGCAGCGTCGCTCGCCTGCCGTTTTTGGCAATACCTTTGTTTACGAGCTTGGCGACCATTGCAGAAACGCCGCCGGACTCACGCACGAAAGCCAGCAGCGCACCAATTAGCAAGCTAAATATCAGCAGACGGGCGTTTCCAGCATCGGCGAATACGCCGACAGTTCGTTCGATGGTGTTGAGTAGCGCCGGCAATGGGGTTTGCCAATTCAGCGATAACTGCAAAAACTCAGCGGCGAAAATTGCCAGCAACAAAGAAATGATGACTTCCTTACGCCATAGCACAACGACGATAGCAACAATCGGTGGGATAACGGATGTCCAATCCACGCTCATGGCTCGCGAACTCCTGTCGCTGTGATGACGCAAATTAATCTTTCATATCACGCCAGTCAACTGATGTAATATTCGTGAGCGCTTCTCGTCTCGGAGATTACGTTGCAGAATTTTGGACACAAGGGTCAGCACTACTACGCCGATAACGTACCGGTGCGTCGCATTGCTGAATCCTGCGGCACTCCCTTCTACTGTTACTCGCAACTCGCGATCGAGTCCGCGTACGATGCCTACGCGAATGCTTTTGCTCAGCATGACACACTTATTTGCTATTCGGTCAAGGCCAACTCGGCCCAGGCAGTATTGCGCATTCTCGCGGCACGTGGCGCCGGTGCCGACGTTGTTTCTGAAGGTGAGATACGGCGCGCTTTGTTGGCGGGTATGCCGGCGTCGAAGATCGTGTATTCGGGAGTAGCCAAGACTGCGTCCGAAATTGAGTTTGCGCTGAGCAAGGACATTCTGCAGTTCAACGTAGAGTCGGAGCCGGAGTTACATCAGATAAGCGCCATAGCAGCAAGGCTTGGGAAGACTGCACGCATCGCCTTCAGAATTAACCCGGACATCGATGTAGGCACGCACGAGAAGATCTCCACAGGGAAACTGGAAAACAAGTTTGGAATTCCATGGCAATTTGCGCGACAGGCTTACGCCGAGGCGGCCGAGCTCCCAGGCTTGGAGGTCTGCGGCATCGACATGCACATAGGCTCACAGATAATGAGCCTTGGCCCCTATTCGCAGGCATTCGAGCGCATCGCAGAACTTGTGCAGCAGTTGCGTGGCGATGGCCATACGATTACGACAATCGACCTGGGCGGCGGACTCGGGATCAACTACGACGCAGACAACGAGGTAGCTCCTGCGGCAACAGAATATGCGGAGCTGGCACTCAAGACGTTTGGCGAATTCGGCTGTCGACTGATTCTTGAACCGGGACGGTCCATTGTTGGCGATGCCGGAATTCTCGTGAGCCGCGTTATTTACGTCAAGAAAGGCGGCATCTCGACGTTCCTGATAATTGACGCCGCGATGAACGATTTTATGCGTCCCAGCATGTACAACGCACGCCACAGAATCGTTGCTGAGAGAAACAACGGCAGCGAACAGGTGCACTACGACATTGTCGGTCCGGTTTGTGAGACCGCAGACACGTTTGCACGCAAACGACAGCTCGCCGCACAACACGCCGATGACCTGATATTCATCGAAGGCGCCGGCGCCTATGGCAGTGTCATGGCATCCGGATATAACACCCGGCCGCTCGTTCCCGAAGTGCTGGTAGAGGATAACGAGTTTCGTATTATTCGCGAACGACCCGACTACGACAGCATTATTGGCCTGGACATACCCTGATCCCGGTCATGGTGATTGCCGGCAACCGAAAAATATTAGCGGCGAAGGCCCTTACGCTTGTTCAGGGCGGTCGCTTTGCTGCTGCGGTTAGATCGCTGCACCAATGAACAATAAAGCAAGTCAACCAAATGCTGTTGCGACATAGCTACGATCAATTTCTTTACATCGGGGCTATCGCCGCTGGAAACTGAGTACAACTGAATATCACAAATTGTGCCGAGCGGATTTGCCCATTGGTTGGTGATCGAAATAACAACCGCGGCAGATTTCCTGGCCGATTTTACGATGTCGATAAGATGCGCTGGCTGACCCGAAGCGGAAATAACGACCAGACAGTCACCTCGCCCCAGCTTCGCGACGCCCGATAACTGAACTTCCAGGTCACTCTCGGCTATCACCGGCTTACCGAGGTCTATTAGCTTATGTGCCAGGTCTTTGGCCACCAGGCTGGCACCATCGGCGCCAATGACCTGTACTTGCGCCGCCGACTCAATGGCAAGCACAGCAGCCAGGATGGCGTCGTTGTCGTTAATGACTGTTGAGCTACTCAACACCTCGCTCTTTCGCGCAAGCAACGAGTCCTTGATCGGTTGTTCTTCAAGGTAGCCGTCGTCAGTACGCAATACCGACACGTTTGACCCTTGCTTTACGACCGATTCGTGCACGGCCAGCTTTAGATCTGTAAACCCTTTGTAGCCGAGTTTCTGGCTGAATTTAACAACACTTGACTGGCTTACACCGACGGATCCGGCAATCTGCTGGGACGAATAGTCGCGAATCAGTGGCGCATTTTCGAGAACGAAATCGGCAAGTTTCTTTTCGTTCGCCGACATCGAGTCGCGTGCCGAGCGGATGATGGTGAGACAAGACATAGACACTATAATAGTCCAAATCGTCGGCGTTGTACTGAAGGCGGCGCTCTTTTGACGGCGCTACACAAGCTGAAACCAAGCTGCTACCTTGTGCGGCACGGCTTTTTTTCGAGTTACGAGCGAAGATATGAATCGTAGACTTGCCATAAAATCTTTGGTCGCTGCAACGCTTGCCGGTAGCATTTCCTCAGCGCAGGCGGAGTCTTCATCTGGCGCTGTCGCAACAAAAATCCTCAAGCCTCGCAGGCTGTCGCAAGGCGATACGATTGGCCTGATCGCTCCGGCCAGTAACGAGACTGAAGACGAGGATATTCGTATTGCAGCCGACATTGTTGAATCGCTCGGTTTCAGAGTTCGTCTGGGCGAGCATATATTCACACGAAATCTGTACCTGGCCGGTACCGATCAGCAGCGTGCCGACGATGTGAACAACATGTTTGCGCAAGATGATGTTGATGCGATTTTCTGTGTTCGCGGTGGTTATGGCACGCCTCGCATCCTTCCTTACCTGGACTACGACCTGATCGCGGACAACCCGAAGATACTGATGGGCTTTAGTGACATCACCGGTATCTTGACCGCGATTCACAGCAAAACGGGCATGGTCGGTTTCCATGGATCCGTCCTTAGGCACAGTTTTTCAGAGTACACGCTCAGTGAATTCAAGAAAGTTGTAATGCACCCGACATCGCACACCAGCATTGGCGCGCCGCCGCCTTTCGAGACCGGCGAAGGGCGGGTCAACGCGGCAAACCGTTTGACGCGTATCGCGGGTGGTAAAGCACGTGGACCACTGCTTGGTGGGAATCTGTCGTTAATTTGCAGCCTGATGGGCACGGAGTTCGAACCAGACTTCCGAGGTCGAATCCTGTTTCTCGAAGACGTTAACGAAGCACCCTACCGAATCGATCGTCTACTGACCCAACTGTGGCTCGCCAAAAAGTTAAGCGAGGTTGCTGGCATCGCGTTTGGCAAATTTACGAAGACAGAGACAGACGGCAATACATTCAGCATCGAAGAGGTACTAAGGGATCGCTGCTCGAATCTGGGTATACCGGTTGTCCGTGGCTTCATGATTGGCCATGTCGCAGATCGAACAGTAGTTCCCATCGGTATCGAGGCCGAGCTCAATGCCGACGACACCACGCTGACATTGTTGGATACAGCAGTCGTATAATACGGCCACACTTTCGTCAGGCTGTAACTGTGCAACATTTATTACGAGTATTGGTATTGTCACTTTCCACTTTACTATCGCTCGCCGGATGTCAGCAGAACAACGGTTGGGATGGCTCTCTCGAAAACCTGCTGCTATCGCAGCCCGAACGTTTCTCGACCGTAATGCAGGACGTGGAAAAATACCGGCCGCAGATCATCTATACGCAGATTGATCGTGACGAGAATAACAAACCGACGTTCAGGTCTTATTCGTATCGGCTTGACTCGAGCCAGTACTTCTACCCTGCAAGCACGGTCAAACTGCCGACGGCGGCGCTCGCTCTTGAAAAACTGAACAGGCTCGACGTTCCAGGGCTCACCCGCGACACCACCATGTTGACTGGCGTCGCGACTGACACGCAGACGCCTGCGTCGGAGGATCCAACCTCGCCAACTGGATTGCCGACCATCGCCAGTTACATTCGCAAGGTTCTATTGGTCAGTGACAACGACGCATTTAATCGTCTCTATGAGTTTGTCGGACAAAAAGATCTCAACGAATCATTGCGCCACAAGGGCTACCAAAACAGCCGAATTTTTCATCGCCTGGAGGTGGCGCGCAACTTCGAATCGAATCGTATGACAAACCCCGTGGTCTTTGTTGAGGGCGACTATGTCGTCTATGAACAAGACGCACAAGTCAGCGACGCGGACTATGAAGCTGACGCAGCCATTCTTCTGGGTCGGGCGGAAATAGTCGATGGAGAGTTGCTCGAGCGGCCCAAGGACTTCGCTGTCAATAATGAATTTGCTCTACAGGATCTTCATGATGTGGTACAGGCATTGATCTTCCCCGACGATGTCGCGCAAGAACGTCGCTTTGACCTGAACGATGATGACTACCAGTTTCTCTATCGAAATATGTCAGGCTACCCGGGCGAAAGTGGTATCGGCGCATACTCCGATGCTGCGAAATATCCCCAAGGCTACGTAAAGTTCCTGATGGTTGGTGGATCGGCGCCGACGATCCCGGACAACATCCGCATATTCAACAAACCGGGCGACGCCTACGGATTCATGACCGACTGCGCCTATGTCGTCGATTACGAGAACGGTGTCGAATTTCTGCTGGCGGCGACTCTGTACACCAACGACAACGAGATTTTTAACGACGATAACTACGAATACGACGAGATCGCGCTACCATTTTTGCGCGACCTCGGATTGGCGATATACGAACTGGAACTCAAGCGCGAGCGTCAGTTTCACCCCGAACTCAGTCGGCTACAGATCGAGCGTTTCTAATCAGGGCTTTCTTCGTTGGCAAGCCGGTAGATAAGTATCGCGGTTCGCTGTATTGCTGGCGCCATCGTCGTCAGGTCAAGGCTCTCATCTGGTGTGTGGCCGCCATCCCCGACAGCGCCCATCCCTGCCAGCGAATCCGAATACGGCGCGACGAATGACACATCAGCCGCGCCACGCTTCAATGGATCAAGTGTTGGCATCGGCCCGCGGCCAAGATCTTCATTGACATCGGACAGCACCGCCTGCAAACGCTTATTGCCGTCGGTTGGAGCCATTGACGGATAGCGATCCTCGAATTTTATGCTCGCATCTGTACCCGGCAGGTGATTTGCGACGATTTCGCGCATGGCGGATCGCGTACGCTCCAACTGCTCATTGGAAATTGTGCGTATGTCGCCATGAACAATAACTTTGCGCGGCACGATGTTGGTCTTGCCGAACGTTGTTCCTCGAGTCTGTTCGAATTCGTAATTGACCTCAGTACCACCCTGAATCGTTCCGGCGTTAAACGTCAGGTACTCTTCACCACGTACTGTCATATCGAATTCATTCAGGATTCGTGCGGCCTCAAAAATCGCGCCATGGCCAACTTCATTGTTGAAGATCTTTGATGAATGCGCCTGCTTGCCGGAAACCTCGAGATACCAGTTCGATGAACTGCGCCGGGCTATCGTTGCCCAGTCCTGACCACCGTAAGAAACTCCTGATTCGAAGCCCAGTGAAATGTCTGCCCATTTGCCGGCCGCGATGAGATCCCGCCTCGACACCGTTAGCGGGCTACCGGCGTTTTCCTCGTCGCCCGTGTACGCAACGACGATCGACAAATCCCGCAGTGCCCCAATTTCCTTGAGCGCTTTCAAGGCATAAACGATAACGACGTTGCCGGATTTCATGTCTTCGACGCCGGGGCCGTATGCAACGTCGCCCTTACGCGTGTATGACTGGAAGCCGTCGTCCGCTTCGAACACGGTATCCAGATGGCCTATCAACAAAATATTTGGGCCTTTGTTGTGCAGTTTGCGCGCGAACAGATGCCCTGCTCTGCCCATGCCTTCCGGCATTTCGATCCACTCAGTCTCAAGGCCAAGCGCGTCGAGTTCGCGACCCATAACCTTGCCAACATCACGGACGCCCTGGGGGTTCATAGTGCCGCTGCCGATGTTGACAGTTTCTTCAAGCAAATCTATGGCAGATTCATAGTTGGCATCGATCCAGTCGACCATGCGCTGTTCGTCATCGTTGAGTCCGGCTGCATTCGCCAAAGCGACACAGAAAAATGCAAAGCCGGCGATGAAGGTTTTGGTGGGATATCCGCTTTTCATTTTTATCCTTAAGGGCTCTACACTTTGATGAATATCTTGCGAGCATAAAGTATCCAGGCGATCCCTAACAACAGGAGCACATGGGTAATTGCATGCGCCAAAGACGCGTTGAGCGGAGATGCAAATGCGGGCTCGAATACCGATTGCCAGAGCCACTTCTGCAAACCAATAATATTGAAGGTTCTGGCTATCAGACCAGACAACGCAAAAACGATGATGGCGTTCATGCCGAACACGACAAATGGCCGGGTTCCCCATTTACGGCCCTTGATATCGACCCACCAATACACCGCCCCAAGCAGTAACAGCCCAATACCGCTGGTGTACAGAACGTAGGAGCTGGTCCAAAGTTGCTTGTTGATGGGAAACACGGTATTCCAAACGAGTCCGAGGACAAGCAGGGCAGCGCCGACGACCATCATCCCGGCAACTTTTTCGTACTGGTCTTTGTCAGTGCGCAACCAGACCCCCGCCAGGATGCCGCTGATGCAGGTCGCGACGGCAGGAATCGTACTTAGCAGGCCCTCCGGATCCCATGTTTTGGACTGCGGCCACAGATGTCCGCCCAGCAGGCTTCGATCCAGCCAGGCACCGAGGTTCGTGGCGGGTTCGAGATTGGGCGCGTAGCCCCCTGGCACCGGCAGCAACGTCATGAGCCCCCAGTACACCAGCAAACACGCAATACCAATCAGAAATAACTGGCGAGGGTTGAACCACAGAAAGAGCAGCGCTGCCGAGCCGTACACCAGGGAAATTCTCTGCAGAACACCGGGAACGCGAATCGTGCTCATGTCGAAATACGGATAGCCGGACAGAAACAAACCTAAGGCAAATATGATGATGGAACGCCGCAAAATTTTACGAACCAGCAACTTGCGGCTCGCTCCCGCCTCCTTGGACGAGCCAATAGCAATTGCGATTGCCACACCAACAATGAAAAGGAAAAACGGAAAAATCCAGTCGGTCGGCGTTGCGCCGTGCCAGTCAGCGTGACGTAACGGTGCGTAGACAGAGTTCCAGGAGCCCGGGTTATTGACCAGGATCATCGCCGCGATCGTCATCCCGCGGTAAACATCCAGGGAAACAAGGCGGGCTTTCGTGTCCATACTTAAAGTATACGGACTCAGGCTTTGCGTCGCTTGCCAGCGCCGGCGCTATGCGCTTTTCTTTTCTTCTTACTGGTTGCCGACTTCGGCTTGCCTCGTTTTTTCGGCGCCGTTTTCGACTGCTCGTAAAGCGAGATCTTCAGTGGCCGCCCACACACCCGGACTTTCTTCAGGTCCATGAAGATGTCTTTCGGCATTCCGACAGGCAGGTCGACCAGGCTGAACTCTTCGTCGATTTCGATATGTCCGATATGTTCGCCGTCGAGTCCGGCTTCATTCGCAATTGCGCCAACAATATTTCCCGGCTTCACACCATGAGAATGGCCAACGGCGATCCTGTAGCGTTCCTTGTCCACATCTGTTTCAGTCAGTGACCTGTCACGCCGCTTTTTCACGTGCGCTGACTTCTTGCCCTCTTCCCTGGGCTTCGCTTTGTCCGGGTTGAGCAGCATCGCCTTGTCGCCTATCGTCATTTTTGCCAGCGCCGCGGCAATATCCACTGCCGGCACATCGTGCTCCTGCCGATACTGCTCGACGAGGCTCTGCATGAACGCCAGCTCTCCACCTGCCAGGGTATCGCTAATCTTCTGTTTGAAATCGGCAATCCGTTTATTGTTTACCGTTTCTGTCGTCGGCAATATCAACGGTTCGATCTTTTGCCTGGTCGCCTTTTCAATGGCGTATAGCATTCGTCGTTCGCGCGGCGCTACAAAGAGAATCGCGTCGCCCTTACGCCCGGCCCTGCCCGTACGGCCAATGCGATGAATGTATGCTTCGGTATCGTAAGGAATATCGTAGTTAACAACGTGACTGATACGGTCGACATCGAGACCGCGGGCAGCAACATCTGTTGCAACAAGAATGTCGAGCGATCCTTTCTTCAGTCGTTCTACCATTTGTTCGCGCTGATTTTGCGCCATGTCGCCGTTCATCGCCGCCGCTGCGTAGCCTCGCGCTTCCAGCCGCTCGGCGAGTTCGGTGGTGGCTGTCTTGGTGCGGACGAACATCAGGATCGCCTCGAACGGCTCAACCTCCAGAATTCGAGTGAGCGCGTCGAGCTTGTGCAGCCCACTAACCTGCCAGTAACGCTGGCGAATGGTCTCGGCAGTCGCGGTACGAGCTTTGATCGAAATTTCCTGGGGCTTGTTCAGGTGCCGGCGTGCGATTCGTTCGACCTGTTTCGGCATTGTTGCGGAGAACAGGGCCATCTGACGTTTGTCCGGTGTCTGTTCAAGAATCCACTCGACCTCATCGATGAAGCCCATGCGCAGCATTTCATCGGCCTCATCCAGAACCAGTGCCTCCAGACCGTCAAGCTTCAACGTGCCCTTGCGCATGTGGTCCATCAGCCTTCCGGGTGTACCGACAACAACTTGAACGCCGCGCTTCAGCTGGCGAATCTGCCCCGAGTATTCCTGCCCTCCATAGATAGGCAGTACGTGAAACCCCTTGATGTGCGATGCGTATCGCTGGAACGCCTCGGCAACCTGTATTGCTAACTCCCGCGTAGGCGTTAAGGTCATTACCTGTACTTTCTTGTTGCCGATATCAATGCGGGAAAGTAACGGCAGCGCGAATGCGGCCGTTTTGCCTGTGCCCGTCGGGGCGTGCCCAAGCAGATCGAGACCCTTCAGCAAATGCGGGATAGCCTGAACTTGAATTGGGGTCGGCGTTTCGTAACCCAGTTCATCCAGCATTTTCAACATAGGGGCAGATAGCTGCAGATCGCGAAAACTGGTGACGCCGGGCTTTTCAGGGGACTTGGACATTTGACGGGCTCTGGTTCAGATATGGCCTTTCAGTTGAGCTGAAATCCACTCCAGCCCAGCAAATCCGCCAACAACAATCATTATGACTGAACGCGGGAGCCAACAAGGTATTTTCGCTGAACAAGACCGACGCCATGAACAAAGAGGGTCCTCTCGAGAGAACCCTCTTGATGCGGTTTGTGGAGAGAGCTTAATTCTTGGATCGACGATGTCCGCCTTGAGCCTGGCGGTGCTCATTTCTCCTCTCGCGCGCGGCCTGGCGTTCCTCGTCTGACATGCCTTCCCAGCGTTCGCGCCGTTCCGCTGCGCGTGCTTGCTTGTTCTCGCGGCGCTTCTCGCGAGCCGCCTGACGTTCCTCGTCTGACATGCCTTCCCAGCGTTCGCGCCGTTCCGCAGAGCGTGCTTGCTTGTTCTCGCGGCGCTTCTCGCGCGCTGCCTGACGTTCCTCGTCAGTCATATTCTCGTACGCTTCGCGTCGTTGCTCGCGCATAGCTTCGCGCTGCTCGGGCGTCATGTCTCTTGGGTTTGCGGGAGGCGCCTCTTGAGCCAGGGCTGCTCCAGCCATTAGTAATGACGTTAGCGTAATGATGATTCTAGATTTTCCGTGTTGCATCGAAGTTCCTCTATTCTCTCTGTGCGTACAGGTATAACGCCGCGCATATGCATGGGTTGACACCGTAAACCTGATGCCGCGGGCTCACAACTTTGTTATGATGCGCGCGCCCAAGCCAGTGACATACTCCCGCATTCCCTTATCTATCAGATACTTATGATCTGATCATCGGAGCTTGCGGGCATCAGAATCAGCCCAATACCCGGTATACAGCCTTGATATCTACCTCAAATTTGTCGATTCAGTTCGGCGCCAAGCCCCTGTTCGAGAACATTTCCGTGACCTTCGGCAATAGCAATCGCTATGGCCTGATCGGTGCGAACGGTTCCGGAAAGTCCACCTTGATGAAAATTCTGGCAGGCCAGCTCGAGCCGACTGTCGGCAATGTCGCGACCGACCCTCATGTCCGGATAGGCCAGTTATCGCAGGATCAGTTCGGCTATGAAGAGTATCGGGTGCTCGATGCAGTAATCATGGGCTACGAAAGATTGTGGAGGGTTATGCAGGAACGCGACCGGCTCTATTCGCTGCCCCAGATGAGTGACGAAGAAGGCATGCGCGTCGCGGATCTCGAAATTGAGTTCGCGGAGATGGACGGTTACTCGGCCGAGTCGCGAGCGGGTGAGCTGCTGGAAGGCATCGGCATTCCTGTCGAACAGCACCAGGGTCCTATGAGCGCAGTAGCACCGGGCTGGAAGCTGCGGGTGTTGCTCGCTCAAGCATTGTTTTCCGACCCCGACGTTCTGCTGCTCGATGAGCCGACCAACAATCTCGACATCAATGCCATCCGTTGGCTCGAAGAGTTTCTGGAAACCAGTAAATCGACGATGGTCATCATTTCGCATGACCGCCACTTCCTGAACAGCGTGTGCTCGCACATGGCCGATCTCGACTACGGCAAGCTGCAGGTATTTCCCGGCAACTACGACGAGTACATGACGGCGGCCAC
The DNA here is from genome assembly GCA_029863705.1 of Gammaproteobacteria bacterium. GTDB lineage: Bacteria > Pseudomonadota > Gammaproteobacteria > Steroidobacterales > Woeseiaceae > UBA1847. The sequence goes on along the minus strand of JAOTUU010000041.1, from coordinate 5,989 downwards.
GCAGGCTCGCGAACGCGTGCACGCCGACAATGCCAAGAAAAAAGCCAAGATGGCTGACCTGCAGGCGTTTGTCAGCCGCTTTTCTGCCAACGCATCCAAGGCGCGCCAGGCAACATCGCGCGCACGCCAGCTCGAAAAAATTCAGCTCGAGGACATCAAGCCGTCGAGCCGGGTTAGTCCTTTTATTCGCTTTGAACAGGAAAAGCCGTTACGGCGTATCGCGGTTGAAGCGACGAACATCAGTAAGGGCTTCGATGAAGGACCGTTGTTCGAGAACCTGAACCTCACCATCGAGGCCGGTTCGCGGGTCGCAATTCTGGGGCAGAACGGCATTGGCAAAACGACCCTCGCTCGCTGTCTTTTAAAGGATCTCGACATCGACAGTGGTGACATCAAGTGGTCCGAGAATGCAGAAGCAGGATACTTTGCACAGGACAACGCGGCTGAATTTGAAGAAGATATGAGTTTGTTCGATTGGATCACACAGTGGCAACCGCCCGGCGCGCCCGAGCAATTGTTGCGCGCAACCCTTGGCCGAATGTTGTTTTCAAGGGATGACAGCGAGAAATCCGTGAAAGTGGTATCAGGCGGTGAGGAACGCCGACTGATGTTCGGCAAATTGATCCTTCAAAAGCCGAACGTAATAGTAATGGACGAGCCAACCAACCACCTCGACATGGAATCCATCGAAGCACTGAACCTGGCCCTGGAGAATTATCCGGGCACGCTGATTTTTGTCAGCCATGACCGGAACTTCGTTTCGTCGCTCGCCACTCGCATCATCGACATGACCCCCAACGGGATAGTCGACTTCACGGGTAGCTATGACGAATACCTGGACTCACAACTGATGGGCGAGAAAACCCGCGTAGCCTGAAGCAGCGGCTCTATTTTCTCACTCGGGCGCGGTACTTCCTGCCTTTGATGGGCCGGTTGGATAGTTGCCGCAGCGCCTTGGCAACATCGGTATTGCGCACGGCGACGTAGCTGCAGACATCGAACAAGTCGATCGAACCAACCGCCTCGCCGGGCACACCGCCCTCCGCTGTCAGCGCTCCCAACAGGTCGCCTGGGCGCAACTTGTTCTTGCGACCCCCACTGATTTGAATGGTCGTCATCGCAGGCAGCAAAGGATCGGCCGATCGGCTCGCATCCGGAATTCCACGATGCTGCAAATTCGCGTCGGGTAGCAACTCTTCGATACCCTGCAGCCGCCACTCCTCTCGTTGCTCGACGAGACTGACGGCCACCCCTGCTTTGCCAGCGCGCCCGGTTCGGCCGATCCGGTGCACATAAACATCTGCCTGTTTCGGTGGCTCGAAGTTGAAGACGGCGTCCAGATCTTTCACGTCCAGACCGCGCGCTGCGACATCCGTGGCAATCAACACGCTTGCACTTCTGTTGGCAAATCGGACAAGGACTTCCGTTCGTTGCGGCTGATCCAGGTCGCCATGCAAGGCGACGGCGACAATTTTTTGTGACTGCAGGTATGCCGCCACGTCTGCGCAGTCGATCTTGGTATTGCAGAACACGAGATTGAGTTCGCCGCCCCAGGCGCGCAATGCCCGAACCAGCTCGCCGCAACGATTCTCGCGTGTCACGGAACACCAGTACTGAGTAATTTGTGCGGGCCGCTCGTCGTCGGTGACATCAATTTTTTGCGGGTTTCGTTGTACCTTTGCGCTGATCTTCGCTATGGCTTTCGGGTAGGTGGCGCTGAACAACAGGGTTTGGCGAGCCGCAGGCACATAAGCAAGAATCGCATCAAGCTCATCCATGAAGCCCATATCCAGCATCCGGTCCGCCTCATCGAGCACAAACGTCTGCAGACTTTTCAGGCTCAAGGTTGCTTTGCCGAGGTGCTTGAGTACGCGCCCCGGTGTGCCGACGACAATGTGCGGGTGATGTTGCAGCGATGCGATTTGTGGCCCAAGCGGCACGCCGCCGCAGAGAGTCAGTATCTTGACGTTGCCGACGGCACGGGCGAGGCGGCGAATTTCCTTTGCGACCTGGTCCGCCAACTCTCGCGTCGGGCACAACACCAGTGCCTGAGTTCGAAACGACGCGGCGTCCAACTTGTTGAGCAAGCCCAAACCGAACGCCGCGGTCTTGCCACTCCCGGTTTTGGCGCGCGCGAGCACATCTGCACCGGCGAGAATTCTGGGCAGGGTGTGAGCCTGGACCAGGGTCATCTCGACATAGCCGAGATCGCCAAGGTTGCCAAGCAACTCTGGCTTTAGATTGAGCGTGTCAAATGCGGTAGGGTCGGACATAGGGGCGCGAGTATACGCCAATAAGGAGGCCAGCCATTAAAGCCGCAAACGACAAACGTTTCCTGATCGCATCCGCGCTTTTACTTGCGATCCTCACTGCAAACACGACTCAAGCCGCAGATGGCATCAGTGTCGATACGTCGAGCGGCATTCCTGATTCGCCGATTAGTTACTCGATTGAGGTAACGCTGAACCCGAACACACGCGAACTGGACGGCCGCGAGACTATTACCTGGCTCAACACGCTAGGTGCGCCTGTAACGTCGATACCGATGCACCTTTACCTCAATGCATTCAGCAATGAAGCATCGAGTTGGTACCGGTACACGTTGGGCGCGCGCTTCCAGCTCGACACACTTCTTGAACGCTTTGACGACCCCTGGGGCTGGACTGAGCCACGGAGCATTCGACAGGGCAAAGCCGAGCTGGAATGGCAAGCCATTGCTCCCGACGATGGTAACCACCTCGACCGCAGCCTGATTGAGATACAGCTCGCAGAAGCGATTCCTCCTGGTGAGACGCTGGTGTTGGACGTTGACTGGACCAGCCGCATGCCCTCGGCCGCCGCGCGAACGGGTGGTCACGACCGCTTCTTCTTCATCGCGCAATGGTTTCCGAAGATCGCCGGCGTGCGTCCGGAAGGTACATTTAATCGCCACCAATTTTTCGGCGCTACCGAGTTTTTTGCGGACTTCGCAGATTTCGACGTGACCATCGCTGCACCCAAAGACTGGGGCATCGCCGCCACAGGCAAGGGCGAACGCCAGCGTGTTGAGGGCGACGTCGAATGGCATCGCTATCAGCAGAAAGGCGTTATCGATTTTGCCTTCACGGTTGGTGCGGACATGGAAGACTTCGTGACGCCGCACGAGTTGGCGACCGGCGGTACGGTTGAGATTCACATATTCCAACCGAAAGGTAGCGCACACCAGGTTCCGCGATGGACCGAGGCGGTCGCCGCTTCACTCGACACCATGTCACTGCGCGTCATGCCTTACCCGTATGAGACGGTCACAGTTGTGCTTCCTCCCAGAAGCGGTTTGCGCACGCTTGGTATGGAGTACCCGACCTTTTTTACGGGTGGTCCCGGTGGCAATTTCTGGGACAACGATATAGCGAAGGATCTACGTCTGAATGAGTCGGTCATCGCACACGAATTCGCTCACCAGTATTTCAATGCCATCGTAGCCACCAACGAATTCGAGGATGCCTTCATGGACGAAGGCATGACCGAGTACTGGGGCATAGAAATCATGGCGGATACCTGGGGTGAAGAATCCGGTAACGGTTACTTTTTTGGTCGCCCTCGTAACGTCAATTCGTCAAACATGCGCACGCGCCCGGTAACAACGAATCAACCCGCCGTTTGGTCCGGCCCTTCTTTCCTGGCACGCGATTACAGCATCGGCTCACAGTTTTATGACCGGCCGGCAACAACGTTTCAAACGGCTGCGCGGTTGTTCGGCCAGGATGTTGTCGATGCGATTTTCGCCAGGTATACAGCGCTTTGGTCGTTCAGGCATCCACGCGTCGAAGACTTCTGGGCCGTTGCCGAAGAGGCGGCCGGGCCAGATGTCGCAGCAATGCTCAAAGAAGCATATCTCCACCCGGCGACGCCAGATTACAGAGTAACCAGCGTCAGCTCGTCTCGCTATGAGCCGCCGCGTGGCTACGTGCACGAAAACGATGAACCTGTCTTTGTTGATAGCGACTGGGATGGCGATGAGCTTCTCGGGCTCGACCCCGCTGCTTACGAATCGGACGAACATGTGCTCGTGGAAATTCTGGATCCGGGCCACACGCGAGCATCGCGAACAATGGGCCGAATTGAGCGACGCCCCATACCGCCGAGCCGTGTCGACAGCGATGAAGGCGACCCCGAGGACGAGGTCGCGTACTACGTATCGGAGGCCCGCATTGCCGGCCCCGATTGGGACCACCTTCCGGTTACAGTCGAACTTCACTTTGCGGATGGCGCAGTGGTCGTGGACGAATGGGATGGCAAAGGTGTGTACCGCGTGTATAGAGTCGTGCGTGCAGCACAACTCGACGCCGTCGTCATTGATCCGGACTACAAGATTCGGCTCGATGTCGTTCCCGTTAACAACGGTTTGAGACGCGAGCCTGAAGGTGAAATACCGAGCAACTGGTCACGCTGGTTGACTGGCGCCTACCAGCTGATGGCCGAAGGAGTATCGTCATGGCTTTAGCACAAAGCGTGGTGAACATCATTCGACCAACCGCCGGTACCTGGCGTGTCGTTTTGTCACGCTGGGCCCTTTATATTGTTGCCATGCTTCCGGGATTGCTCGCAATGAGGAGACATCTTGAGCAAACGGTCGGGCTTCGCCCGTGGTTTCAGGATGTCGAGATGCCACTCGATATGCTTAGCTTCAAATTCGTAGCAGCGGAGCTATTGGGTGGCATGTCACTTCTCATGCTCGGCGCGTTCTTTGTCTGGGTGTTGCAGTTGGTGTGGCTTGCTGGCGCCTTGCAACTCCTCGATACGTCCAAAAACTACCTGCCAGGAAAAATTTTCGCGAACGGCTGGTCGTACCTCGGACGTTTTGTCCGCGTAGCAGTCTTTTCGATCCTTGCAATTATCGCGTTACACCTTGCACTGAAATTCGTCTTCGGCTCCCTGGCAGCTCGCGCCGAACTGGATGACTGGACCGTGCAAAAGAGCTTCTTCGATCTCAACCTGTGGCGAGCGGTGTTGACGTTCACGGCCCTCACCCTGGTTGGAACGTTCGCCTTCTGGGCCCGGGTTATTACTGTCGCCGACAGCAGGCGCAAGCTGCGGCGCCTGCCGCTGTTGCTGCTGCGTTTGTTCGTGCGCCGCCCTGTATCTGCGCTGATATTCCAGTTCGCCGCCATAGCCGTCGTCCTTTGCGTACAGGCCGTCGCGTTGTGGTCGTGGCGACAATCCGGTGGTGGAATAGCATGGCTGGTGCTATGGGCCATGCTACTACTGGTTGCATCCTGGATCTGGCAGCTACGCATTCGAGCAGCGCTTATCATTTGGCAGCGTGAAGACCTTCGGCTGGTAAGAGACTGAACCGCTACAGCTGAACTTCGTAGTTCTCGTCGAACAGTGCCAGGCCGAGTAACTCACGATCTGCATTGACGTTGGCCAACACAGTGGCCTTGATCGAGGTATACCGAGGATCATCAACCAATGCGCGAAGCCCGGGCTCTATCTCTGCCGGTTCGCCGACAGCCACCCAACCTCCATCGACGGCGGCCTCGAGGTGAGCAAAAGCTGTATCGACGTCGCCCAATAAAGCCGCATGTGTAGCGAGATTTAGTGAAAAGACGAAGTTATTGATGCCCTGCTCCGCCAAACTGACAAGGCGCTGGTCAACGATCTTCATTGCTGCGTCAAACCGTTCCACATTGCCAGTATTCGAGTAAGCGATTGCGACCGCCTCCATGACTCTATAACCAAGTTCGTCGCCCGGATTTTCACTCGCGAATGCAGACAGGCTCGGCCAACGCTCTTCCAGGTAATCAACCAGCTCCCGGTCGCGATTCGCTCGTAGCAGCAGGTAAAACAAGACTTCAGGAGTGCCGCCCCTGGCTTGATCGTGTGCGAGCTCGAAGGCTTCTTCGGTTTTGCCGATTGCGTAAAGAGCATCCGGCTGGAAATACGGTGAACCTTCCGTTGTTGCACGCTCGAACTGACCTGTACCCATCAAGCCGAGACTCAGAAACAG
>JAOTUU010000271.1 GCA_029863705.1 Gammaproteobacteria bacterium | reverse complement strand
GAAATCGGCGCAGTACCGGCCACAATCGCCATTTCGGGCGGCCGACTGAAAGTCGGCCTGTCAGCCGATGAGATTGAGCGCCTCGGTGAGCTCGGGCCAAAGGTGATTAAGTGCAGTCGCCGGGATTTGCCGTTCGTCGTCGCACGCAAACAGAACGGTGCAACGACCGTTGCGGCAACCATGATTATTGCCGCCATGGCGGGTATCCGCGTGTTCGCGACAGGCGGTATCGGCGGAGTGCATCGCGGCGTCGCGGAGACGATGGATATCTCAGCAGATCTCGAGGAGCTGGCTCGAACCAACGTTGCGGTTGTGTGTGCGGGTATTAAGTCGGTGCTCGATATCGGCCGCACGCTCGAATATCTCGAGACCGCCGGCGTACCGGTTGTAGGATACCAAACGGACACGCTGCCTGCTTTTTACTCACGCAGTAGCGGTTTTGCAGTGGACTACCGTGTCGATAGCGCAGCCGAGGCGGCTGTCGCCATGAATACCAAGTGGGCGATGGGCTTGCGGGGCGGCCTGGTTGTCGCGGTTCCGATACCCGAAGAACACGCTCTCGATCGCGATGAAATTGATCGCGTCATCAACGACGCCATCGCCGAAATGCAGCGCTTGGGGATCACCGGCAAAGACACGACGCCGTTTCTACTGGCCAGTATCGCGGAGCGCACCGGCGGCCGAAGTCTCGAGGCCAACATACAGCTTGTTATTAATAACGCGCGTGTTGCCGCTAAGATTGCGATGCAAATTTAACGCGGAAGAACTTCGAATAGAGCACCGGCACGACCAGCAGTGTCAATGTCGTGGCAAAGGCCAGGCCGAATATAATCGTTATGGCCATTGGCTTGAACATTGCCGTATCGCCCCACAATAATGGCGTCATGCCAAGCACTGTTGTCGCGGTGGTGAGGAGAATGGGCCGCAGGCGTTGCTGGCAGGCAACCATAACCGCATCGGCCTGGCTGCGCCCATAATCGTTAATCTCGATCGCTATTCGATCGAGCAATACGATCGCATTGTTAATGATGATGCCGGACAAGGCGATCAGGCCAAGAATCGTGAAGAAACCGAACGACGAATTGGCGACGAGCAAACCAAACGTCACGCCAATCAGCCCAAGAGGAATCGTCGCCAGAATGATCGCGGGCTTGCGCAGCGAATTGAACTGCCAGACCAGCAATAACAGGATGAGCATGCCCGCCGTCGGCAATTCAGCCGCGATCGATGCATTGGCATCGCCAGACTCCTCCGTCTCGCCGCCGATTTCGAAGTCATGACCCGCGGGCCAGGCCTTTGACGCTTCTCTCAGCCAGGGCTCCAGTACCTCCACCACCTCTGCCGCCGTCGCCTCCGGGCGCAACTGCACGTTGAGTGACAGAGTCCTGTCCCGGTCGCGACGCTCTATGATGCCGGGCTCAAATGTCAGTGTGACATTGGCAACTTGCTTGAGCGGCACGTTGGCGCCGGTGCTGCGCGAATACACTGACATGCCGTCGAGTTTGCTCAAGTCCTGCCGGTCGGCCGCAATCGTTCGCAGCGTAACCGGGATCAACTCGTCACCTTCCCGGTACTGCGTCAAGTCGATGCCCGTCAACCCGGCTTGCAGCGAATAGGCAACGTCCTCGCTGGTAACGCCCGAGCGCCGGGCAAGCTCCTGGTCTACGTCAACAAGCAGCTTCTTGGTCTGCAAACCCCAGGAACTATGAGCGTCCGTCACCTGCGGAAGGCTGTAAAGAAACCCGGTTACCTGGTCTGCGATCGTATACAAAGTGTCGAAATCGCTTCCGGCTATACGCACGATGATCGGATAGCCCACGGGTGGGCCGTTCTCGAGACGCTTAACCTGCGCAGCCAAATCGGGATGACGCTCACGCACATAATTCTCGATTCCGGCAATGACATCATCGACGTCGTCACCGCTGACCGTATTGGCAATGACAAACGAATTTGCTGGATTCGGGTTGGGCGGATTGAGGCTCAATTGAAAACGCGGCCCACCTTCGCCAATAAATGTCAGCCAGTTGCGGATTCGTGCTTTGCCCGTTTCCGGCGCGAAATACGACTCCTCAATGAACGAATCAACCTCTGCAACGATCTCCTGACTGGTCTCGATCGATGTTCCCAACGGTAATTCAAGCTTGGCCGAGAACACCGGATCCTCGGACGGCGCGATGAATTCCTGGCGCACCAGACCCATGCCGGCAGCGGCAACAAAGAACAACAGAACCACTACGGTAAGAAAGCGGTACTGGCATCGTAGCGACAGCTTCAACAGCTTGCGGTAAATCTCGTAGCCACGACCTGCAAAAGCTTCACCATTGGCCTTCTTGGTCGCTGTCACTTTCAACGCAACGGTTGTCAACATCGGCACGAATGTCATTGCCAGCAACCAGGACGACAGCAGCGCGATGGTGACGACGTAGAAAATATCCGAGGTGTACTCGCCGACATTAGACTTGGCCATTGCGATCGGCATAAACGCAGCAGCCGTAGTCAACGAAGATATGAGCAGCGGGTTCTTCAGCTCTTTGCCAGACTCTATGGCAGCCGTAACAGCGTCCTTGCCGTTTTCCCGCTTCACAAGAATCGACTCCACGACGACGATCGCGTTATCCACAAGGAGGCCGAGCGCGATGATCAATGCCGTCAGTGATATGCGATTGATCGTAATATCGAAGAGTTGCATCGTATAAAACGAGGCGACTATGGTTGTTGGAATAAGCGAGCCCACAACAAGGCCAGTACGCAAACCCAGGAATGCGACCATTATCAGTATGACAATCGCTATGGCCTGCAACAGGCTCGACGAAAATGCTATCACGACATCGTCTACGAGGTCGGCCTGAAACCAGACTTCGTCAATCTTGATGCCCCAGGGATACTTTGCCACCAGCTCCGGCATCAGGACATCAAGACGATCACCGAGTTTGAGGATGTCACCACCCTCGCGCATCGAGATCGCAAAGGCCAGCGTCGGCTCACCATTGACGCGGCTAACACTTCTTGGTGGGTCTTTGTAGCCGCGGTAGACATTGACGATGTCTTCCAGGTAAACGAGCGCCCCGCCGGGCAGCAAAATGACCGTTCGCCGCAGATCCTCAATAGACTCGAAGTTGCCAGTCGGCTCAAGCGTAATTCTTTCGCGTCCGCTGATGATGTCGCCGCCAGACGACAGAATATTCACACTGGCAAGCGATGCAGAAAGCTGCTGCGGTGACAAGCCGAGCTCTGCCAGGCGCGCATTGTTGTACTCGACGAAAATGACTTCCTGTTGCTCGCCGTGAATGGAAACCTTTGCTATGTCCGCCTCTTTGAGCAGCTCATCGCGAAGCTCATCCACAACCGTCTTGAGTTCCGCGTAGGAAAAACCATCACCTGACAGCGTATAGACGCTGCCAAAAACATCACCAAACTCATCATTGACGTCTGGCGTCTGCACGCCCTGGGGAAGATCCGAAGTAACAGCGCTAACTTTGCGACGCAGATCGTCGAAGATAGGTCGCATGACTTTGTAACTATCCTTGAAGTCCGCGTAGATCACCGAAATGCCAGTTCGTGACTCACTGACGATCGAGTCAATTTCCGGCATTTCCTGAATTTTCTTCTCGATCTTGTCCGTTACAAGCAGCTCCACCCGTTCGGGGCTGGCCCCCGGAAAACGCGTAGTAATTACCGCGGTTCGGACCGTGAAACCGGGATCCTGCGCCTTGGGGAGGCTTTGAATCGCGAAACCGCCCGCAAGAATGACCAAAACGACGATCGTCAGCGTGATGCGATTTCGGTCAATGGCTGCGGCAGTGAGGTTCACAAAGAGCTTCTCTTCTATTCCGAGAAGGGCATTAGCACACGCTGGCCGTCGCGGATGACTGATACGCCCGCTGTGACAACCCGGTCACCGACATTCAAACCATCAACGACTTCGATGCCCAGCTGCGATAACTCGCCCAATGTCACGGCACGGCGACGGACGATTGCCTCACCGTCGATCTCCGCCAGCTCCGCAACAAACACAAACGTCCCGTCCGGGTCGTTTATGGCCGCAGTGACCGGAACGACAACTCGACCCTTATCGGCGGCCGAGTCGAACTGGAATGTAACGTCGGCTGCGAGGCCGGAGCGCAGCGACGGATGACTCTCCGCTA
>JAOTUU010000040.1 GCA_029863705.1 Gammaproteobacteria bacterium | reverse complement strand
GAGAGATCACCGGCAAGCCGATTCGATTCCTCGGAATTGGTGAGAAGGTCGATGCACTTGAAGCCTTCCATCCGGACCGCATGGCGTCACGAATCCTTGGCATGGGTGATGTACTTTCGCTCGTTGAAGAGCTCGAGGACAAGGTCAATAAGGACAAGGCCGAGAAGCTCGCCAAGAAGCTCAAGAAGGGTCGCGGTTTTGATTTGTCCGATCTGAAGGATCAACTGGAGCAGATGATGAACATGGGCGGTATGGCCGCCATGCTCGATAAACTGCCGATCCCAGGCAATGTTAATTCTGCTGCGCTCAAGGATAGCGCCAACGAAAAGCAACTGAGCCGGCAAGTTGCGATCATCAATTCAATGACTCCGGGTGAGCGGCGTTTCCCGAAAATCATCAATGGATCCCGCAAAAAGCGGATCGCGGCGGGCTCCGGGCTGCAGATTCAGGACGTCAATCGACTGCTCAAGCAGTTCACGCAGATGGAAAAAATGATGCGAAAAATGTCCCGTGGTGGCATGAAAAAGATGATGCGCGGGATGCCAGGCGGGGGTGTTCCACCTGGAGTGCGCTAAGCCTCGGAAATTCTTAGAGTTATTCGATGCGAAAACGCTTCACATTTGGTTTGAAACCGGTACAATGCGCAACCTACTCGAGTTGGCTCGAGCACGGGCACGTCTGCCTTTCACACAGTTTGAAACGGAAAAATAATGGTTAGTATTCGTCTTTCGCGCGCGGGCGCGAAGAAACGCCCCTTTTATCACCTGGTGGTCACCGATAGTCGCAATCGTCGGGACGGCCGATATATAGAGCGAGTGGGTTACTTCAACCCGGTTGGCAAAGACCATGAGGAGAACCTGCGCATCGATGTCGAGCGTGTGGCTCACTGGGTCGGTCAGGGTGCACAACCTTCGGATCGTGTTGCCTCGTTGTTGAAGGTTTACAGCAAGGCGCAGGCCAGCAACTGATCGCGGGTTTGGAACAGCCGGTACTGCTGGGCCGTGTCACTGGCCTGTTTGGAGTACAAGGCTGGGTCAAAGTGTTCTCGTATACACGGCCGCGCGAAGCGATTCTCGATTACGATCGCTGGTTCCTTGGTCACGATGGCGAGTGGCAGCCGGCAGAGGTCGCGGAAGGAAAACAATACAGCAAGACGGTCATAGTGCGCCTGGACGGCGTTCATGATCGAGACCAGGCAGCAGCGCTGATAGGCAAAGACATTGCCATATCGCGCGACGATCTGCCGAAGACAGAGGCCGGTTCGTATTATTGGGCAGACCTCGAGGGGATGCAGGTGCTGCATCGCGACGGGACCGAGCTGGGCGAGGTCGCGTATTTGATGGAAACGGGCGCGAATGACGTGCTCGTGACCAAAGGTGAACGAGAGCGGTTGATTCCGTTTATCGTTGACCACGTTATTTTGGACGTTGATTTTGCCAAGGGCATTATCACCGTCGATTGGGAATGGGATTGACGCTATGCACATTGCTGTCGTCAGTATCTTTCCGGAAATGGTAGGGCAGGTCGCTGAGTACGGCGTCGTAGGTCGGGCAAAAGAGCGAGGGTTTTTGTCGCTCACTTGTGAAAACCCGCGTGATCATACGAGCGATGTGCATCGGACGGTCGATGACCGGCCGTATGGCGGTGGCCCGGGCATGGTCCTGAAGTACGAACCGGCCGCGAAGGCTATTCGTGCGGCCAAGAATGACATGCCCGAGGGTTGCCCGGTCGTATGCCTTACGCCGCAAGGTAAGGTTTTCGACCAGGATACGGCCAGGCGTTATGCGGGCTTGCCGGGCATGGTTCTGCTGGCAGGTCGATACGAAGGTATCGATGAGCGTTTGCTCGAGAATGAGGTGGATGAGGAGTTGTCACTGGGTGACTTCGTCTTGTCCGGGGGAGAGATTGCCGCCATGGCGGTAATTGATGCGGTAGCGCGGTTGTTGCCGGGTGTACTTGGCGACGAAGAATCGGCGGCACAGGACTCCTTTATGGAGGGGCTGCTGGACCATCCGCACTACACACGGCCGGAGAGCGTTGCCGGTCAGCGGGTTCCGGCGGTATTGTTGTCGGGAGACCATGCGCGTATTGCGCGATGGCGTTATAAACAGGCGTTGGGACGTAGCTTTATTCGGCGACCCGACTTGGTAGCAAAATTGAATTTGGATCGTGAGCAGCAGAAGTTGCTCGACGAGTTTTTGAAGGAGCAGGGCTAGCCAAGATGCGGCCCAGGTGCAGAGACATGAGCAAAATAATCGAAGCGATCGAACAAGAACAGATGGGCAAGCAAATCCCCGATTTTTCGCCGGGCGATACCGTCGTTGTCCAGGTAAAGGTCAGGGAAGGCACGCGTGAGCGCTTGCAGGCGTTCGAAGGCGTGGTAATTGCTAAACGCAATCGCGGACTTAACTCGTCATTTACCGTACGCAAGATTTCGCACGGCGAAGGTGTGGAACGTGTTTTCCAGACGTACAGCCCGGTCGTGAACTCTGTCGAGCTTAAGCGTCGCGGTGATGTGCGTCGTGCCAAGCTCTACTATTTGCGCGGCCGCACGGGTAAAGCAGCCCGTATCAAGGAAAAGATCTAGTTCCTCTAAGCCCCGACACTGCTGCGTCAGGAACATAATGCTAGTCTTCGTCTGAACCAAATATTCAGATAAAGGTCACTTCTGGCATGGGACAAGACACTCGTATTCTGCGTTTAACGGCAGTGCTGATCTGCTGCTCGGCAGGTCTGTTGCTGAGCGGCTGTACGATCTTGATTTCCAATGCCGCAAGCGGTCTGTCCGACAATCTTTCATCGGCCATGCTCAATCAGGACGACCCGGAAACGGTGCGTGCCGGAATGCCTTCGTACATGCTCCTGATGGACAGTTTCGTCGAGGGAAGTCCCGAAGACCCGGCAATGCTTGCCGCGGCAGCCAACTTATACGCATCTTATGGAGCAGTTTTCGCCGACGATGAGGTGCGCGCATCACGACTTACAACTCGTGCCAGGAATTACGCCCAGAAAGGCATGTGCCAGACTTACGAGCCTTCGTGCAACTGGCGGGACATGAACTACGAAGACTTCGTCGCCAGCCTTGACGGCGTTACGGTAAAACACGCCGACGCCCTTTACGCCTATGCGTTCGCGACTCTGGCGTATTTGCGAGCCCATAGTTCGGACTGGAATTCTCTCGCCGAGCTGCCGCAGGCAGAAGCTTTGATCAAACATTATCTCGATATTACCGGCGACGCGGCCAACAATGCGGCGCATATGTATCTCGGGATCATTCTAACGCTCAGACCGCCCGCGTTGGGCGGCAAGCCTGAGGAAGCCAGAGAGCATTTCGAACAGGCCATCCAACACTCCGCCGGACGTGATTTGGGCGCGAAGGTCGAGTTTGCGAAAGGCTATGCGAAGTTACTCTACGAAAGAGAATTGCACGACACGCTTATCGACGAGGTGCTGGCCGCCAGCCCCTACGAGGATGGTCTGACCTTATCCAACGTCCTCGCGCAGGAAGAAGCTGCCAAGATGCGCGCTGAGGCCGATGATTACTTCTGAACTGGACGGAATCTTGATGAAGAGAATTGGAATACTGATTTCTGCGTTGCTGCTCGGTGGGTTGGCGGACGCTGCTACCCTCAAGATCGCCACTGTAGCTCCCGAGGGTTCCGCCTGGATGAAGGAAATGCGTGCCGGCGCGAAAGAAATCCAGGAGCGGACTGAAGGCCGCGTGCAGATCAAGTTCTACGGCGGTGGCGTCATGGGAAATGACAGCAAAGTCCTGGGCAAGATTCGCATCGGCAATTTGCACGGCGGTGCTTTTACGCCGTCTGCGCTGCAAAAGATCTATCCCGAAATCGCTCTTTACGGGCTGCCGTTGACGTTCGAGTCCGTCGAGGAAGTTGCGTACGTTCGCGCCCGGCTCGACAAGACTATTCAGGACGGCCTGGAGAAAGCCGGTTTTATTAACTTCGGATTCGCTGCTGGCGGGTTCGCTCTGATCATGTCGAACGACCCTGTGAAAAGTCTGGGCGACATGAAAGGAAAGCGAGTCTGGGTTCCTGAAGGCGACACCATCAGCTACGAGTCGATGAAAGCACTTTCACTGTCGCCGGTGACATTGCCGCTGACGGATGTGCTAACCGGGCTTCAGACCGGGCTTATCGATATTGTTGCGATGTCACCTGTAGGCGCCCTGGTACTGCAATGGCACACCAAAGTGAAGTTCGTTACCGATATGCCACTCGTATACACGATAGGCTTCCTGGCCATCGACAAACGGGCGTTCAAAAAGATCGATGTGGCTGACCAGCAAATCGTTCGCGAAGTGATGGCGCGCACATACGCGGGCCTGAACAAGGACAATCTAAGCGACAATACCGAGGCCATGCAGGCGCTGCTCAATTCAGGTATTGAACGCGTCGAACTGGATCCTGCGGAAGCCTCGGAGATTCGCAGTATTTTGGGCCGTTCAAACCGTGGTATGGCAGAACAGGGTGACTACTCTCTGGACCTCTATAACGAGATGCTGCAGTTTGTCGAGGAATACCGCAACGGTAAAGCTGCTGCCGGCGGTAACTAGGAGTGCCAACGGGTCTTAGGTCGTTTCTATCCCGGCTTGATAACGCCGGTCGGCTAGTGGAAAACATCGTTCTCGTTACGCTGCTGAGCGGCATGATGCTGCTTGCAGTCGGGCAAATCGTGCTCAGGGAAGTCTTCGATACCGGCATCATTTGGGCGGACGAATTAGTCAGGTTGGTTGTGCTCTGGCTCGCAATGATGGGAGCTATCGCTGCGTGTCGTGAAGACCGCCACATTCGAATCGATGCGCTTTCGCATCTTTTCTCCGACAACGTGATCAGCGGAATCCGTATCGTCGTCGATCTTTTTGCGGCAGGTGTATGTGCCGTTATTGCCTGGCAAGCATATCGATACCTGCAGCTTGAGATCGAGTTCGAGGATACCGTTCTTGTCGGCACGCCCGCGTGGATCGCACACGTCATCATACCGATCGGATTTGCGCTTTTCAGTTATCGATTTCTTGTTTCTGTGATGAAAAGAGTCGTTAGTATTTTCATTGTCGAAGATGAGGCGGCCGCATGATCCTGGGTAGCATGATTCTGCTGCTGCTTGCTGTTTTCGGCGCTCCGTTATTCGCGGTTATTGCGACCAGTGCCATGTTGGGTTATCAACGCGATGACACCGACCTGATGAACATGGCTTTGGAGATTCAGAGCATTGCGGATCTGCCTTTCCTGGCTGCGATCCCACTCTTTACTTTCGCAGGCTATGTTTTGAGCGAAAGTGAGGCACCCAAGCGCCTCGTCAGGTTGACCAGTTCATTGCTTGGCTGGATGCCCGGAGGGCTGGCGCTGGTTTCTCTGGCTGCCTGTGCATTTTTCACCGCGTTTACCGGCGCATCTGGTGTAACGATCATCGCTTTGGGCGCGATCTTGTACCCGGCGCTCAAACACGACGGCTATCCCGACAAGTTCAACCTCGGCCTGGTAACTTCGTCCGGTAGCCTGGGTCTTCTGTTTGCGCCGTCATTACCGCTGATCCTCTACGGTGTGATCGCCGAAGTCTCGATTGATGATTTGTTTCTCGCCGGCATTCTGCCGGGAATGTTAATGCTCGTCATGCTGTCGGTCTGGAGCCTCTGGGTAAATCGTACCAATCGAAAACCGCTGGCGAGTTTCTCATGGCGAGATACGGGCAAAGCGATACGTGAATCAATCTGGGAAATCCCTCTGCCGTTTGTCGTTCTTGGTGGAATCTACTCCGGGTTTCTTGCGGTGTCCGAAGCGGCCGCGATTACCGCGCTTTACGTACTGATCGTAGAGGTCGGTATACACCGGGAGATATCGCTCAAAAAGTTACCCAACATCATGCGCTCGTCCATGGTCCTGGTTGGCGGCATCCTTATTATCCTGGGCGTTTCACTGGCATCGACCAACTACATGATCGGCGCAGGCATCCCACAGTTGCTTCTTGAATATGTTTCAAGCCTTGTATCAAGTCCGGTCTCTTTCCTTATCCTGTTGCTGATCTTCCTGTTAGTTCTGGGTGCGATTCTGGATATTTTCTCCGCAATCGTACTCGTCGTGCCGTTAATACTGCCGATAGCAGCCCAGTACGGTGTCCACGAAGTCCATCTTGGCATCGTGTTTCTCGCTGCGATGCAACTGGGGTATATGACGCCGCCAGTGGGTCTTAACCTATTCATAGCCAGCTATCGATTCGACAAGCCGATCATGCATGTGTATTCGGCAACATTTCCGTTCCTGATAATCCTCACATTCTCGGTAATCTTGATCGCATTCTGGCCGAATTTGTCGCTCTGGTTACTGTCGGAATAATATGTCAAGGTGAATAGCTCGTGGCAATGAAAAACATAATCGGTAAAGTTTTCTCCGCGATTTGGACCGGGGCAAACGGTGTGCGTAAGGTCCTGCACCTGTTGCTGCTGCTGTTCATTTTCTTGTTGTTTTTTGATGCCACGTCGGAACCGCCACGGCTGATTCCGCGTCATGCCGCGCTGGTCATTCAACCGGTTGGCTTTCTGGTCGAGCAGTATGATGGCCGTCCATTCGATCGTGCTGTAGCTGAGATGCTGGGAGACGGTACTCCGCAAACGCTGGTACAGGATATCGTCGATGCCCTGGAGTTTGCGAAAAACGACGATCGTATCGATGTTGTCTACTTCGAACTGAGCAGGTTCTTTGGTGCCGGCCTGAGCAAACTACAACGTGTCGGCGCCGCCATTGAAGACTTCAGGTCTTCAGGTAAAACAGTACTCGCAAACGCCGACTTCATGTCTCAGCAAGGTTACTACCTCGCAGCGTTTGCCGACGAAGCCTATTTGCATCCTGACGGCCTGATACTCCTAAGAGGTTATGGTCGTTTCCAGCGCTACTACAAAGATGCAATCGACCTGTTGCGCATCGATTGGAATATCTTTCGGGTTGGCACGCACAAGTCGTTCGTTGAGCCGTATACGCGCATGGGTATGTCCGACGAAGATCGTGAAACAAACCTTCGCCTGATCGACCAGTTGTGGTCGCAGTATGAGCTCGATATCGTCACCGCCCGCGGCTTGCAAGCCAATGCTATCGACACGTTCGCAAGCAATTATCTCGAAATAGTCAAGGCTGCTGGCGGAGACGCAGCCGCGGCGGCCAGAGACTATGGATTGATCGACGAGTTGCTCGCTCGCCATGAGGTCCGCGACATCCTGATTGACTACGTCGGGGAAGATCCCGATGAGCCCGATACTTTTAATGCAACCGGTATGTATGACTACCTGGCGCAAATGCGTATGTTGGCCGGAAGCAAGAGCAGGGATGAGAATATTGCAATTGTTGTCGCGGCTGGGGAGATTCTATTCGGGTCTCAGCCTCCCGGGACTATCGGCGGTGACTCTACCGCGGCGTTGCTGAGACGTGCGCAAAACGACGATTCGGTGAAGGCTGTTGTGCTGAGAGTTGACAGCCCGGGTGGCAGTGCATTTGCAGCCGAGTTGATACGCGAGGAAGTCGTTGCGTTGCGCGAGGCCGGCAAGCCAGTGGTTGCTTCCATGGGCAGTGTGGCTGCGTCAGGGGGGTACTCCATTGCAATGGATGCCGACCATGTTGTGGCAAATCCAACTACGATTACCGGGTCTATTGGCGTTTTCGGCATGTTTCCGACGTATCAGCGCACACTTGAGACTGTTGGGATTAGCACAGATGGTGTTGGATCGACGCCGTTTGCCGGCCAACTCAGACCCGACAGGGAAATGTCTGAAGAAACGAAACAGCTTTTTCAGCTCTTCGTCGAAGACACTTATGATGATTTCATCACCGGCGTTGCGGACAGCCGCGAAATGGGCAAGCAGGAAGTGGATGAAGTTGCACAGGGTAAGGTATGGACCGGCCTCGATGCCTTGGGTCACGGGCTTGTCGATCAGTTAGGCAGCTTTGATGACGCTGTGCTGGTAGCTGCTGATTTGGCGGGGCTTGAGGATGATGAGTACGGACTAAAAACCATAGAGCAGAAGATGTCGCCAGGGCAACAGCTGATCGTCGATATTATTGGCGCCGGGGCGAAAGCCGGCCTGGATTTATCGGGCTGGATCCGCCAGCCGAACGGCCTGGAAGAACTTGCAGGTTCGTTAGCCGAGAAGACGAAGCTGATGCTTCGATTTAACGACCCCAAAGGCATCTACTCGCACTGTTTTTGCGAGATCGACTAGCCGCGAACGGCATGCGCGCCGGGTCGGAGTGATTGTTCTCAGCGCCAGTTCAGGATGACTTTGCCGGATTGCCCCGATTCCATCAGTTCAAACGCCGGTTGAAAATCGTCAATGTCGAAATGGTGCGTGATAATCGGGTCAATATTGAGGCCACTTTGCAGCATGCTCGACATTTTGTACCAGGTCTCAAACATCTCTCGGCCATAGATGCCCTTAATAACCAGCCCCTTAAAAATGACCTGGTTCCAGTCGATGCTCATCTCCTCGGGTGGTATTCCGAGCAAAGCAATCTTGCCGCCATGGTGCATTGTTCGAAGCATGTCCTGGAATGCCGTCGGATTACCGGACATCTCCATGCCGACATCGAAACCTTCTTCCATGCCCAGTTCTTTCATCGTGTCATCAATTGATTCGCGAGTGACGTTGAGTGCCCGGGTTGCACCCATGTCCGTCGCAAGACCCAGTCGATAGTCGTTGACGTCGGTCACCACGACGTGGCGAGCACCTGCGTAGCGGGCAATTGCAGTAGCCATGATGCCAATCGGGCCAGCTCCGGTGATCAGCACATCTTCGCCAACGAGATCGAAGGACAACGCCGTATGCGTCGCATTGCCAAGAGGGTCGAGTATTGATGCCATATCGTCGCTGATCGTAGCCGGCAACTTGAAGACGTTGAACGCCGGTACGGACAGGAACTCAGCGAATGCGCCGGGTCGGCTTACGCCGACTCCAACCGAGTTCATGCAGAGATGTCGACGACCGGCGCGGCAATTGCGACACACGCCGCAGGTAATGTGGCCTTCCGCTGATACACGGTCGCCGATCTCGAAACCATTTACCTCGCTGCCGCATTCGACGATCTCACCGCAAAACTCGTGCCCGATCGCGAGCGGCACCGGAATGGTCGCCTTCGCCCAGTCATCCCATTTAAAAATGTGGATGTCAGTGCCGCAAATGGCGGTTCGTTTGATCTTGATCAAAACGTCGTTATGACCGACCTCTGGTAGGCCAATATCTTCCAACCAGATACCACGTTCTGCTTTAGATTTTACTAATGCTTTCATTAGCTTATAACCTTAAGTTCACGTCCTACATCAGTAAATGCCTCGACCGCCTGGTCGAGTTGTTCGCGGCTTAGCCCCGCGGACATTTGTGTGCGGATGCGCGCCTGGCCTTCGGGCACGACCGGAAAAGAGAAACCGACGACGTAAACGCCACGCTTAAGCAACTCGTCGGCCATCGCCGACGCCAACCTGGCATCTCCGAGCATAACCGGAATGATCGGATGTTCGCCCGGTTTGAGGTCGAAACCTCGCTCAGTCAAGTTGTTGCGGAAATACGCAGCGTTTTCGTGGAGTTGTTCGCGCAACGAGCTGTCGCGTTCGAGCAGGTCGAACACAGCGATCGACGCCGCAACGATGGTCGGCGCTACTGAATTTGAAAAAAGGTAGGGGCGAGAGCGCTGCCTGAGCCAGCCGACAATTTCCTTGCGTCCTGAGGTAAATCCGCCGGACGCACCGCCCAGCGCTTTTCCGAGCGTTCCCGTGATGATATCGATGCGCCCCATAACATCCCGAAACTCGTGCGTGCCGCGACCGGTTTTACCGAGGAAGCCACTGGCGTGGCAATCATCGATCATGGTCAGGGCATTGTGCGAATCGGCCAGATCACAAATGGCCTTCAAATCGGCAATGGTACCGTCCATTGAAAACACGCCGTCGCTGACAATTAGTCGGACATTGGCCTCTTTCGCAGCCTGCAGTTGCTCTTGCAGGTCATGCATGTCGTTGTGCTGGTAGCGGAACCGCTGCGCCTTGGACAGACGGATTCCGTCGATGATGCTGGCATGGTTAAGGGCGTCGCTTATGACTGCATCTTCTTTGCCGAGAATGGTCTCGAACAGGCCACCATTGGCATCGAAACAGGACGGATAGAGGATGGTGTCTTCAGTGCCAAGAAAGTCGCTGATACGCTGCTCGAGTTCCTTGTGCATGGTCTGGGTACCGCAGATAAAGCGGACGGAGGCCATACCGTAGCCGAATTCATCGAGCGCTTTGTGTGCTGCGGCGATGACCTGCGGGTGATTGGCCAGACCCAGGTAGTTATTGGCGCACAGATTGAGCACATGCTGCAAGCCACCGTTATTCCGAACATCGATTGCAGCCTGCTGTGGGCCCGCAATCAGGCGCTCTGACTTGTACAAACCCTGAGATTTCAGGGCCTCGGTTTGCTCGGAAAGAGACTGCAAAAACTGCGCTGACATTGTGCTACGCCGCTATATTCAAGAGACGCAAAGTATAGCAAGATGCGGAGCTGGGAAATCTCGGAAACACACGGTATTGATGATGCGATTCACTGATCAAGCGGCCGCAAAACCCGGCGCCATTCCAGCCATTAACGACCTCTACCTGACGGACGAAGCAGCACTCGTTCGCGAGCTGGCAGAAGCGGCCGACTCGGGCGGGGCTATGCGTTCGAAAATTCAGGAAACGGCGAGCGAGCTGGTGCGCGCCGTACGCAAGAACAAATCCAGGGAAGGCGGTATTGACGCATTCCTGCAGCAATACGACCTCTCGTCCGAGGAAGGTGTGCTGCTGATGTGTATCGCAGAAGCGTTACTGCGCATTCCCGATGCGGATACCGCAGATCGTTTGATTGCAGACAAAATTACCTCCGCCCGGTGGAAAGACCATTTGGGGGTGAGTGACTCCTTATTCGTCAATGCGTCAACCTGGGGTTTGATGTTAACCGGGCAGCTGCTGCAACTCGATGAGTCGACAAAGAATAATCCGGTTAATCTGCTGGGCAAGCTTGTGAATCGCGCCGGCGAGCCTGTGGTGCGCACGGCGATGAGACAAGCCATGCGTATCATGGGGCACCAGTTCGTCATGGGCCGGACTATTGGCGAGGCGCTGCGTCGATCGGCAAAGGGTGGCAATAACGGCTACCGTTATTCATTCGACATGCTCGGCGAGGCTGCACTGACCTCGGCCGATGCGCAGCGTTACATGGCTGCGTATCACGCAGGCGTAACAGAAATCGGTGCGGGCTCATTGCAGAAAGCGGAGGATATTTTCGCGGCGCCCGGTGTTTCCGTAAAACTCTCTGCGCTGCATCCGCGGTTTTCATTCACGCAGCAGGATCGTGTACTGAGAGAACTTGTCCCGAAAGTTACGGAACTCGCTATCCACGCCAAGGAACGTGGAATCGGTCTGACAATCGATAGCGAGGAGGCCGACCGCCTCGAGCTCTCTCTCGAGCTGTTCGACCGCGTATACCGGGACGCGGGGCTGAGCGGGTACGAAGGCTTCGGCCTTGCCGTGCCGACGTATCAGCGCCGCGCGAGGGATGTCTTTCGATATCTTGTGGATTTATCGACTGAAGTTGGGCGGCGCATTCCGGTGCGACTGGTCAAGGGTGCCTATTGGGATGCCGAGATCAAGCATGCGCAGGAGAACGGTTTCTCGAGCTACCCGGTCTTTACACGGAAAGCACACAGCGACGTTTCATATCTCGCCTGTGCGCGGCAAGCGCTGGATGCCGGGGAGGCCTTGTATTTGCAGTTCGCAACGCATAATGCGCACACACTCGCGAGCGTTATTCATTTCGCCGGGTCTCGTCGAGACTATGAGTTTCAGCGTCTGCACGGAATGGGTGAGGAGCTGTACGCTGAGGTGATCAACCCGGAACGATTTAACCGTCCGTGCCGTGTCTATGCGCCTGTCGGCAGTCACGAGGACTTGCTGCCGTACCTCGTGAGACGTCTGCTCGAGAATGGATCAAATACCTCATTCGTAAACCGTATCGTTGATGAATCGATTGCAGTTGAGGACATCGTCGCCGATCCGATTATTACGACGCGCGAACACGATTATCAGCCGCATTCGAAAATCGATGCGCCGGCTGATCTGTTCCTGCCGGAGCGAAGCAATTCCAAAGGCATGAACCTGGCTGATCACAATGAGAGAATTCGTCTGCTTGCCGAAATGCAGGTAGTACGTGACAAGCAATACGCGGCGCACCCGATCGTAGGTGGTAAGGCCATGGCCGGTGAAGAGATGCCGTCGATAAATCCGGCCGACAATTCGCATGTCATTGGAATTTGTCAGCAGGCAACGTCTGAACACGTCGATGCAGCATTAGATCAGGCGGTGGTCGGACAGAAAGCCTGGGATCTTGTGCCCGCAGCAGAGCGGGCCGTAATCCTGAATCGTGCAGCGGGGTTGTTCGAGGAAAACGCAGCGGAATTAATGGCTTTGATCGTATCGGAGGGCGGCAGACTCATTCCGGATGCGATGTCTGAACTGCGAGAGGCCGTCGATTTTCTGCGCTACTACGCGGCTCGCGCCATCGAGTCATTTGGCGAGCCGACAGTGATGCCCGGCCCAACCGGCGAGCGAAACGTGCACGGATTGCGTGGTCGAGGTGTCTTTGTGTGTATTAGCCCCTGGAATTTCCCACTGGCGATTTTTACGGGGCAAGTGTCAGCAGCGTTGGCTGCCGGCAACGCCGTGCTGGCAAAGCCGGCCGCGCCGACGCCAGTTCTCGCCTTCAGGGCGATCCAGTTGCTGCACGAGGCAGGCGTGCCGCCGGCGGTATTGCACTTTTTGCCGGGACCCGGCCGGACTATTGGCGCCAGGGCAATTGCCGATCCACGTCTTGCCGGTGTAGCGCTTACCGGGTCGACCGAGACGGCACGTGTGATCAATCAGACACTGGCGAATCGCGATGGTCCTATCGGCGTTTTGATTGCTGAGACCGGCGGACAAAACGCAATGTTTGTGGATAGCACCGCCTTACCGCACCAGGTAGTGATCGACAGTCTGTATTCTGCTTTCAACAGCGCGGGTCAGCGATGTTCGGCGCTGCGCCTGTTGTGTGTGCAAGACGATATAGCCTCGAAAGTGGAGGATCTGCTTATCGGTCACATGGAGGAGCTGTCAGTCGGCGATCCGGCCTTGTTGTCAACGGATGTTGCGCCAATCATCGACGATTCGGCGAGGTCATCGCTGGTTTCGCATATCGAGCGCATGTCGAAAGAACAGAATATCCTGCACCGATGTACGCTGGACGACACGACGAGCGCGGGCACCTTTTTCGCCCCGACGCTTGTCGAGATCGACTCGATCGATGCGCTAACTGAGGAGGTCTTTGGGCCGGTTCTGCACGTGTTGCGATTCAAGGCCAGGGATCTCGAGAAGACAATCGAGGCCGTGAATGGCACAGGCTTTGGCCTGACGATGGGCTTGCATAGTCGAATCGATTCGCGCGCCAGGGCACTCGCGCTGCGTTCGGGTGCTGGTAACCTTTACGTCAACCGAAACATGATTGGCGCTGTTGTTGGCGTACAACCGTTCGGTGGGCGCGGCCTGTCCGGGACCGGGCCGAAGGCCGGCGGCCCGCATTACCTGACGCGCTTCGGCACCGAATATACGGTAAGCACCAACCTCGCGGCCGTCGGCGGCAATGCGAGTTTGCTGACCCTCGGCTCGGACTGATCTGTGGCAGCGATCAGCGTCTTCGATATCTTCAAAGTTGGTATTGGCCCATCCAGTTCGCACACGGTCGGACCAATGAAAGCGGCGGGCGAATTCGCCCGGCAACTCGCTTCAGCGTCTGCGCCGGTATCGCGAATCGAAGTCACTTTGTATGGTTCATTGGCGTTTACAGGCAAAGGCCACGGCACGGATTCTGCGGTAATCCTCGGCCTGATGGGGTTCACGCCGGAAACGATAGATCCGGATGATGTCGAAAATATATTGCGCAATGTGCATCGCGATAAGGTTATCGAAGTGCCAGCGATAGGGCAGGTCGAATTCGATCCCGAAGCGGATTTGAGGTTCGAGTTCAAGGAAGAGTTGCCGCGGCACACGAATGGCATGCGTTTCGTTGCATCTTCGGCGTCGAAGGGCGTGTTATCCGAACAAAATTACTATTCGTTGGGTGGTGGATTTATCGTACGCGACGACGAACCTGAGACCACGAGTCAGGACGGCGAGCCACTGCATTTCTTTGATAGTGGCGATTCCCTGCTCAAGGTGGCTGCAAACAACGGCTTGAGCATTGCGGAGCTCGTTTACCAGAATGAGAGGCAATGGCGATCTTCGGCCGAAATAGAGAAACGGCTACTGGATCTCTGGTCGGCAATGCGTTCATGCATCGAGCGTGGCCTGCGCAGTGACGGCGTACTCCCCGGCAGCATGGCTGTATTGCGACGTGCGGCAAAGCTGCATCGGCGGCTTACGGAACGAGCAGAGACATCGGCTTTGGACGCGATGGAGTGGGTCAACGCTTTCGCAATCGCCGTCAACGAAGAAAATGCTGCTGGCGGACGCGTCGTGACATCTCCGACCAACGGTGCTGCCGGTATCATCCCGGCGGTATTGATGTACTACGTCAGGTTTGTGCCAGGCGCGTCAGACGAGGGCGTGCGTACGTTCCTTCTCACGGCAGGTGCCATTGGTATCCTCTACAAGGTGAATGCTTCGATCTCTGGCGCAGAAATGGGCTGTCAGGGCGAGGTTGGTGTTGCGTGTTCAATGGCGGCAGCAGGGCTGGCTGCGGCATTTGGTGGCTCAAACGACCACATCGAGGAAGCTGCGGAAATCGGCATGGAGCACAACCTGGGTCTGACCTGCGACCCAATCGGTGGTCTTGTGCAAATTCCGTGCATCGAGCGCAACGCGATGGGCGCCGTAAAAGCCATCAATGCAGCGAAACTGGCAATGCACGGCGATGGTACGCACAAAGTGTCATTGGACCAGGTAATTGAAACGATGCGGCAAACAGGTCTCGACATGTCGTCAAGTTACAAAGAGACCTCGCAGGGCGGCCTGGCCGTCAATGTGCCTGAGTGTTAGTTTTTCTTCGGGTAGTCGTACACGAGTAATTCTGTTTTCGGCCTTTCGAACAACAACCAATCGTCTCGATCGATCTCAACTGAAACCACGCCGGCCGTCGGCAGGTTATGGGTCAGGCCTGGCGACAGGTAATTCGCGAAGTCTGTAAGCCCCGGGTTGTGGCCGAATAACATCAGGTTATTGAAGCCGGGATCCTGAGACGCTACAACATCCAGAAGACTGTCGAGTGATGCGAGATAAATGTCGTCTTCGCGCTGCAAGAATTCGATAGGGTATCCCAACGCCGTTGCGAATATTTTCGCAGTCGTCCAGGCGCGAACTGCAGGACTGGCTATGATCAGTGAGGGTCTGATGCCGGCTTCGACGGCGCGTCGACCCATAATCGGCGCGTCGCGAATGCCTCTTTTATTGAGTGGACGTTCACGATCACTGAGGTCGGTGTCGTGCCAGCTGGACTTGGCGTGGCGAACCAGGGTTAGAGTTTTCATGGTCGGCTGCTGCGATTGGTGTACGCTAATTCTACATTAGCCCGGTCTGAAGTCTTGCCTCATCGGACATCATGCCCTGGTTCCAGGGCGGGTCGAACACAAGCCGAACGTCAACGTCCGAGACGGTCGGGATCACTGCAATTTTCTCGCGTGCATCCTGCACCAGGACATCGCCCATGCCGCAGCCGGGTGCCGTCAGTGTCATATCAACTGTGACGGAGCGTTGGCCATTGCCCAGTGTCTCTATCTGGCAGCGATATATGAGCCCCAACTCGACGATGTCGACCGGAATTTCGGGGTCGTAACAGGTCTTGAGCTGAGACCATATGACAGCCTCAATGTCGGCGTCCGATGCATTGTCCGGAACCTCGGGCGGCGGCACGGGTTCTTTGCCCAATGCATCGGCATCGGCACCGGCAATGCGGAACAGGTTGCCTTCGACATACACTGTGAAACTGCCGCCGAGCGATTGCGTAATGAATCCAGTCGTACCTTCGCGCAGCGTAAGTTCTTCACCGGCAGGAATGATGATCGCCTTGACGTCCCGTGACAGGGCTATTGGCTCATTGGTGTGACCAAACATGGACAGTATTACTCCGTTGATACCGGTGTGGATTGATTGTTCAATGCCGAATTCATGGCATGCCAGGCAAGCGTCGCGCATTTGACACGCGACGGGTACTCTCGCACGCCGTCGAGCGCTTTGAGTTTGCCAAGGTCAATAGAATCAGGCTCAGCTACGATCGTGTCAGGATTGCTAAGTCTCTGCGTGACTGCGCTGTAATAATTTCGTGCTTGAGATGAGGGCAAGCCGATGATCAGATCAGTGAGCAGCGATGCAGACGCGACAGAAATAGCGCAACCGGAACCTTCGAATCCGGCAGCAGCGATCAACTGGTCCTCGTTGACACGCAAATACACTCGTAGCTTGTCGCCGCACAATGGATTAATGCCATCTGCGCAGTGTGTTGCATCGTCCATCTTGCCGAAATGGCGCGGATTCCTGGCGTGATCAAGAATCAGCTCACGGTACAAATCGCGCATGTTGTCGTCGGTGTCGAAAGCCGTGTTCATGCGAACAGTTGTTGCGCTTTTTTGAGCGCAACAATCAATTGATCGATGTCGGCAGTATTGTTGTACAGCGCGAGGGAGGCGCGCGCCGTTCCCGGTATCTTGAAAAAGCTCATGACGGGCATGGCGCAATGGTGGCCGGTGCGAATAGCGACGCCCTGGTGGTCGAGTATTGTGCCGAGGTCATGTGCGTGAATGTCATCCAGAAGGAAGGACTGCACGCCGGCCTTGTTTTCAGCGGTGCCGATGAGGCGGATGCCGTCAATCTTGCCGATTTCCTGAGTCATGTAGTCGAGCAACCAGGATTCGTGCCTTGCAATCTGCTGTAAATCAACTGATTGCAGGTAGTCGACCGCCGCGCCGAGCCCTATTACACCGGATATATTCGGTGTTCCGGCTTCAAACTTGTACGGTAGTTCGTTGAACACCGTGCCATTGAATGACACCTCGATAATCATGTCGCCACCACCTTTGTAGGGCGGCATTGCCTCAAGCAGTTTCTCACGGCCGTACAAAATGCCGGTGCCAGTCGGGCCATACATCTTGTGCCCGGAGAATGCATAGAAATCGCAACCAAGATCTTGCACATCAATTTGCATGTGCGGCACACCTTGCGCGCCATCCACAAGAACAGGAATGTCGAACGCATGAGCTTTCTCGACAATTTCTTTGACCGGATTGATGGTGCCGAGCGCGTTCGATACATGACCGATCGCCACGAAGCGAACGTCGTCCGTCAGCAGGTTGTCAAATTCATCCAGGTCTAGCTGGCCACGGTCATCGATGGGTACGACGAGCAGTTCGGCGCCCGTCTGCTCGCAAACCAGTTGCCATGGCACGATGTTCGAGTGATGTTCGAGCTCAGTAGTGAGGATTTTGTCGCCCGCAGACAGCAGCGGACGGCAATGACTCTGCGCTACCAGGTTGATGGACTCGGTTGTGCCGCTCGTATGTATGATTTCATTTCGGCTTGCTGCATTAATGAAGCCTTGAATTTTGTCGCGCGCACCTTCGTATGCTTCGGTCGCTCGATGGCTGAGCGTATGCACGCCACGGTGC
>JAOTUU010000270.1 GCA_029863705.1 Gammaproteobacteria bacterium | reverse complement strand
TTCGAGATCGCCCGCATCTATCGCCTTGCCGAGGCGCCCTTCGAGACCCCAGTCCATAAAAAGCTTTTCTGCGGATTTCGTTTCATAGAAGCAGACGGAGGTACTTTGGTGCCGCGCATCCAGCGAAGCAATTTCCGCAAGCCGCAATATCTCATGCGCATCATTGCCCTGCGTAGGACACAAGACGATGCCAATCGTCAATTTCAGATTCACATTTTCGAAATGCTTTGACACCGTCTCGGTCGCGACGCGCTTGATCTTCTGGGCCGCGAGGCTCACATGTCCGCTGTTCCTCAGGCCGCTCAATAGCACCGCGAACTTGCTCTCACCGAGCCGCTCGATCGCGTCCCCGTCACGGGCGATCGCCCGAAGCTGAGCATAAAAGTCGTCCAGGACAGCGTTCGCAGGCACATGGCCTATAGATGCGCAAAGCCGCTCAATGTCGCGTACATACACGAGCATCACGGCAAGATCCTGGTTCTTTCGCACCGCAAATTCGATACGGCGGCTGGCCCGCGAGAAGCCATTGCCCTGCAGGAACGGTAGCTGAATTGAAGTCGTGCTCATCAGCAGCGCTTAGTTGAGGTAGAACTCGGATGGGTCGATGCCGTAGGACCCAGGCGGCAATCCGGACTCGATCCAAAGCGAATGATTTCCTTGCGGTGCAACTTTCTCCTCGTTGAGATCGACTACCTGAAATTCGTCGAGCAATTGGTTGTCGGCATCCATGATTATCATTACTTCGGGACGCAGCCGGCGAATCCGATTCTGTTTCGTCACGACTGCAATTTGGCCCGTGTTCAGTTCGATCAGTGTGCCGGTCGGAAAAACGCCGATGGCACGAGTGAACTGTTCGACAATTTCGGCCTGGAACTCGACATCGGCGAGCACCCGTAGTTTACGCAGTGCATCGTAGGATGATATGAGATCGGCATAAGGCCGTGTCGTGATCATTGCATCGTAAGCATCGACGATTCCTGCAATACGGCCGAATACCGGGATATCACTTCCCTTCAACCCCCCCGGGTAACCGGTACCGTTATAGCGCTCGTGATGATAGGCCACCATCTCGAGCACCCGAGTGTCGACCTTGCCGGACTTCTGCAGTATGTCGAGCCCGAATTGCACGTGCCGCCGCATCAGCTCCTGTTCTTTGTCATCGAGCTTGTCCGGTTTAGTGAGGAGTTCGACCGGAAGCTGAGTCTTGCCGACGTCCAGCAGCATCGCACCCAGGGCGATGACGTCGAGATCCTCGCGGCGCAGCCCGATCTGTCGACCCAGTATCGTGGCCCAGACCGAAGACGCGATTGAATGGTGATACAGGTAGTTATCCTTCTTTTGCATTCGCATCAGGCAGGCCAGCGCGGCCGGGTTTCGTAATACGCTGTCGACCATCGGCGTAACCGCTGTTTCGAGACACCCAACGTCCAGGTTGCCGGAATGTTTGAGTTCCTCCATCACATTCTGCACCGTCACTACGGCATGCTTGTGAACGTCGGCTGCTGTATGCGTCTCTTCTTTTAGACTGGCTGAATTTCTGTAAAGGACATTGCTCTGCGAGAAGTCCTCGCCGCTGTCCTGTGTCTTTCGAAACTTGAACAAGGCGCGGAAGCTGAAACGTTTCTTGCCCGGATTTTTTCCGTTGGCCACTGAAGTCGCTTTTTGTACTGAGATCCCCGAACCTGGTGAATCGAGTGTCTGAGAATCCCGGCTGACGTAGACGTGGTCACAGTGTGCCTTGAGCTCGCGGATTTCATCGTCATCACGAATGTAGAAACCCTGAAACAAGAACGGCGTGTCCAGCCACGGCCGATCAAGCTGGGCGACATACATGCCGATCTCCAGCTTATCAACAGGGAGCATTTGGGTCGGTAGCACAGGCGGGTTCCTTGCAGATCTCTTCGCACGATTATTGCCCAGACAGTTCGCTGATAAAGTGAGGTACCGCACAATTTGACATAAACTCAACGACCTATGATTGTCGCTTCGGCATGCGCTTTCGTTGCCAACAGGGCGCCGGGGCCTGAGGAATTGCGATGTATACCTTCAGCCATAGGCGAATTTACCTAAAGCGCTGTCCATCACGGGATGCCATACTTTTGGCCCCCAGAAACGTTTCCTTCAGTGAGGCGCTTGATGGACATGCAAACGGCAAAAGCAGAAGACCTCGACCTTTTTGTCAATGCGCAATTACAGTTCGAGCGCGCCCTTACCTGGATCGATGATCTCAAGGCCGGGATCGTCGACTACCTCATCAATCCAAAGCGCACGATACACGTGCGCTTTCCAATCCACATGGACGATGGGTCAATTAAGACCTTCCATGGCTTTCGCGTCCTGCACAATCGTGTGCGCGGACCGGGCAAGGGCGGAATTCGGTATCACCCCGATGTGACCGCAGCCGAAGTCTCGGCACTCGCGGCATTCATGACGTGGAAGACCGCTGTGGTCGACCTGCCTTTCGGCGGCGGCAAGGGCGGCATCGTATGTAATCCAAAAGAGCTGAGCCGAGGAGAACTAAGGCGAATCACGCGACGCTTCGTTACCGAACTTGGCGACGCAATCGGCCCTTACACCGATATCCCTGCTCCGGATGTATACACCGACCAGCAGACCATGGCATGGATCTACGACACGTTTGACATGATGCATCCCGGGGAGAACAACCTTGCCGTTGTCACGGGTAAACCGCTCGAAATAGGCGGCTCGGTCGGCCGCAACGAAGCAACGGCAAGAGGCAGTCTGTACGCGACCCAACAATTGTTGAAACGCGGTGTCGTTGCAGACCTGCCGGCGGTTCAGGGTGCCCGGGTGGCTGTACAGGGATACGGCAATGTCGGCTCGATCGCAGCTCGCCTGTTTTATGAGGACGGCGCCCGCATTGTTGCCGTCAGCGACTCACACGGCGGCATCAGCCTCGATAACGGGCTGGACCCGAACGAAGTATTAGCCTACAAAAAAGAGCGCGGCAGCGTCGTTGGGTTCCCGGGATCCAAAGAGATCAGCAACGAGGAATTGCTTGCTTATGATTGCGACATTCTCATTCCGGCGGCACTTGAATGCCAGATTCGAGCGGACAACGCGGATAACGTCAGAGCCAGGCTCATTGTCGAGGCGGCCAATGGTCCGTCGACGATGGCCGCAGACGAAATCCTGCGCGCGAAAAACATGATCGTATTGCCGGACATTGTTGCCAACAGTGGCGGCGTCGTCGTCAGCTACTTCGAATGGGTGCAGAACCTCGAAAACCAGCAGTGGGATCTCGAAAAGGTCGAAAAACTCCTGAGGAAACGAATGAAGCGCGCCGTCGACGAGACGGTCGACCGTTGGACCGTTCTCGACGACAAGTACAAGAGCGGATTCAACGGCACTCACTCCAGGCCGACCTTGCGCGATGCGGCGCTGGTAACCGCGATCAAGAAGATTGCAACGGTGGTCCTGCAGCGAGATATCTGGCCCTGATATCCAGGGAGTGCGTCCGGCATAGCGGCAGGCTTCTGTAACAAGTTGTCTCAATTGCGCTGCTACGGCTGATTTCGGCAATTTCGTGCATTTTTACGCAGTATAATGCGGGCATGAAAAAGATAGCCCTCCTTGCCACCGTGTCCGCATGCCTGCTGTTTGCGGCTGCCTGTTCTAAAGCGCCGAAATCGGCGCCGTCGGCGCAGGCGCGGGCAGGCAATGAAGTTCGAGTCATCGCCGAAGTACTCCAATTCGAGCGCGAGCGTACGCGTGTCGAAGCCGTTGGCACGTCGCGCGCAAGACTGTCTGCTGAACTGTACGCACCGACCTCGGGCGAAGTGGTTTCCGTCAACTTTGAGCCAGGCCAGGCCGTGAAAGCGGGCGATGTACTGATCGAACTCGACAGCCGACAGGAGAAGCTGGCAGTGCGAGTCGCTGAGCTGAACCTGGAGGACGCCGAACGACTCTACGACCGATACAGGCGTTCCGCTGATAGCGGCGCCGTGCTGCCTACGGCACTCGACGCCGCAAGAACCGCAGCAAAGACCGCGCGCGTTGAACTCGACCGGGCACGGATAGCGCTGGCCGACCGCACCATTGAAGCCGTGTTCGACGGCTACGTCGGCAGCACCGACGTGGATCCGGGCGATCGCGTTAACACGACTACGCTCATCACTACGCTGGACGACCGCAGTTCGCTGTTTGTCAGCTTCGAAATCCCCGAGGCGTTCATCGGTGAACTGGCTGTCGGTA
>JAOTUU010000269.1 GCA_029863705.1 Gammaproteobacteria bacterium | reverse complement strand
AACGTGCCGCCAATATTTCTGCCATTGACTTCTCTTCCCGGGCTCGCCCATGTTCCAGCCCATATCATGTCTTTGGAATCCACGCCAGGACGCCGAATGCTGGTGGGTTCTTCGTCGGTTAGTCTGAAACTTGTGAATTCGTCAGTTTCGGGATCATAGCGAGTGACATGGCTACTGTAGTGCTCGGCAAACCAAACCTTGTCTTTGGAATCGACGATAATTCCATATGGCCCACTACGCAAATTGGGTACTTTCCACACGCGCAGGGAGTTGGTCTTGCGATCCCACTTTGTAATCCCGCCTGTTGTCATCCATAGATTTCCCTTTGAATCGAAAATCTGAGTGTTGCTTCCCCACCCCAACC
Organism: Gammaproteobacteria bacterium; assembly: GCA_029863705.1. GTDB lineage: Bacteria > Pseudomonadota > Gammaproteobacteria > Steroidobacterales > Woeseiaceae > UBA1847. The sequence continues at coordinate 3,873 of JAOTUU010000269.1, read as the reverse complement.
AGTAGTCAACCAGCCCGGTCTCAGGGTCGAGATGCTTCACCGTTGCTCTCGGCGCACCCTCATAACTGCCACCGTTGTTTTCTCTCGTAATGTCGCCTGAATACCAAACGGTTCCATCTGTCTGATCGACAACAAGGCTGCTGCCACCACCATTGTTCTCAAAGGCCGTGGCCTCTCCGGTTCGGGGATCGTGACGGACTATGCAGCACGCCACATAGGCATTCCAAACGTTGCCGTCTCCGTCGAACGTAAGATTATGTGACCAACCCCAGGTCGGGTATTTTTCCGGATCTTCATGGTAGCGGTAATCAATATACTGAGCCTTCTCGAGAGCCTCCAGATCGAGTTCGGCCTCATTCCTGAGTTGCACCAGGCGAGCTGGCTCATCCATGCCAAAATTCTCTGCCAGATACTCGATCAGGATTTCGCGATCTTCCGGCGGCAGCAATTCAGTCTTGAAGTACGAAGCTCTGCCTGCCGGCGCACCGGGCGGTCGTTTATGCATACGATCAACTGTGATTGCCCAGGTGAGTTTATTTTTCGGCGCTCGACCACCCTGGTATCCACGGACGTGGTTGTAGGGAAAATACTGCACATGGTGGCAACCGAGACAGGTGTTTTCGATGATTTCACGACCGCGTCCGGGCGGGTAGATTTCATCGTAGGGTGCGATTTCGGCGCCGCAGTCCGGCTTATCTCTCGCACAACGTTCGGCAGGAAAACCGCCGACGTAATTTGGCACAGGACCGGCATCCTTTATAGCAAAATCAACCGTTATGCTTGCGTCGGCAGCTACGTTGCGTTGCTTCGTCTCTGTAGTGAAACCTTCCAGCTGGTCCACCGCCGGGCGGATTGTGACATCGTATGCGCCCGGAATAAGATTGACGGCACGGTATTTACCGTTAACAACAAACACCATGTAGCCGACATCCTTATCCGTGTTGTACGCATACACGGTTGGCAGGACGCCAGGCATAGATCCCGATACGGTTCCAGAAAGCTGACCGTATCCGGGCAATTGATCGGAATTCGCGGAAACGGACAGAATTAGAAGAATTAACGCAGTACAGCTGCGGCCAATAGTCGCTCTTAGAATTTGCATTTGCTTCACCCTGTTTTCTATTTCAATCGGTCGAGGACGATCCACAAATAAGCTTAGTCGGGTTCAGTCAGGCGACCAAACATCATGGCACGCCTGTCTCAATAGTGGACAATCGTGACTGCCTCTGAAGCTGTCGGATGCTTGCTAGAAATCAATCTCACTGTCATAGAACTCGCCGAACAGATCCTGTTCCGACGGCTTGTCCTCGGGAATCGGCCGACTCACCCAGGTGGTCTGGTAATAGTGCTTCAACGCGACATTTTCGTTCGTAATATTGCCACCCCAGATACCACAGCCCAGACTGCCGGTCATCGGCATACCATTGTTGAACGACCCCGCATTACCGATCGATTGAGCTTGTCGAACCATTATTCTGCTGACCGGCGCGACAAGCGCCAGGCGATGAATATGATCATCATCGAAGGAGTAAATCCCGCAGGAATGTCCCTTTCCCCCGACCTCATACAACGCCTTCACCATGTCCAGGGCTTGCTCGAACCCGCTGTACTTGAAAATGGCGAGCATCGTGCCTAATTTTTCGCTGGAAAACAGATGCTCCTTGCCAATATTGTTCTCTTCGACGATGAGGAAAGTCTTGTCCGGCGGCAGCTCGAAACCCGCCATCTCGGCGACCACTTGCGCCGACTTGGCGACCGTCTCGAATATCCGGTTGCCATCAGCATCCCACCAAACCGCCTGAATCAGCTTCTTCTCTTCCTCCGAAGCCAGATACCCGCCTTCTTTCTGCAACTGCTCCAGGAATTGATCATATATGGAGGCTTCTATAAGCAGATTGCCGTCAGATGAACAACCGGCGCCGTTGTTGTTCGTCTTGCTGATGCGAGTATTTATTGCGGCCTCCCCGATATCGGCGGTTTCATCGATAACCATGGTCGCATTCCCCGGTCCAACGCCGAACGCCGGTTTGCCCGAACTGTAGGCCGCCTTTACCATCGCTGCTCCTCCCGTCGCGTTCGTCAGGTCGCAGATAGACATCAGGTAATTCGTCAACGGAATACTGGGTGTTTCAATGCACTGCAACAAATCCTCGGGCACACCCTGCTTTTTGAGAGCTGCGCGCAGAATGCGGACAGTCTCGAAGGCCGTCTTCTTGCTGCGAGGATGCGGAGAAAAAATAACAGCGTCTTTGCATTTGACAGCGAAAATCGCCAGCCCGATAGGCGTATTGACCGGGTTAGTCACGGGAATCAGGGAGGCGATTACTCCGACAGGCTTCGCATATTTCGTCAGTCCTTTTTCAGGATCTTCTTCGATTACGCCCATGCTTTTCTGTCTCAAAGCGTCCCTGAGTATGCCCAGGATATGGAAACGTTTCGTCGGTACCCGCGTTCCCATGTCGCTTTCATCGACGCTCATGTTAGTCAATCGGATAGTCGTTTCTTCATTTGCAGCCGCCCAGGCAATAGCTCTGCACAAGCGGTCCACCGTTTCCTGGTCATAGTGTTCGATAGCCTTAATCGCCACCCTGGCTCTTTCCAGCATGTCATCGGCCAGTTTTTTCTCTTCTTCTGTAATCAAGCGTGCCATCGTGCTCTCCGAACTAAATAGGGAATTCCAAGGCTCATGCTTTCAGATCACCGTTCGCCATTCCGGGTGTTCATCGGAAACACCGCGAACGATATCGAAGTAATCCTGGCGAAGCTGACTGGTTAACGGACCGACGACACCGTCACCGACGGGAAGCCTGTCGATTGAAGTTACTGGCAGGATTTCCTGCCCGGTGCCACACAGAAACGCCTCTTCCGCGAAATAAAGTTCGCTGCGATCAACAACACGTTCCTCAACTGCATTCCCGGTGAGTTCCTTGTATCGCGTTATTATGGTTTCGCGCGTAATGCTCTCCAGAATATTGCTCGTTTTGTCAGGTGTTATCAGCTGCCCGTCACGAACCATAAAGAAGCATGCGATGGGTGCTTCCGACACCTTGCCATCGGCTGTCAACATCAGCGCACCATCGTAACCATCGGACTTTGCTTGCAGCATCGTCAATCTTGCATTGTGATAATTGGCGGTGCACTTGATACGCGGCGGACTCGAATTATCCGACAAGCGTTGCCACGAACTTACGCCAAGACTCATGCCGGTCTCTGCAAATATTGGTTTCTTTCTTGGCATTGCGGCAGCGGTAAAACCGACCGGGCCACACGTCTTCAGGAGTCCGGTGCCTTCAACGTAGACGAGAAGACGAATGTAGACGTCGGAATCCGGCTCGTTCGCTTGAACAAGACGTGTCAGGCAGTCCTGCAGAAATTCGACATCATAGATCTGCTCGAATCGCATCAACTTCATGCCAGCCTGCAATCGACGCACATGCTCTGCAAGGCGAAAGAAAGCGAATGTTCCGGCATCCGGGATCTGGTAAGCGCGCACGCCTTCGAACACCGTCGTCGCATAGGTTACTGCGAGGGACAAAGGGTGCAGACGTGCATCTTCGAATGGCAACAACTCACCATTCATCATAATTTGCTTAGGTTCCCACATGAGAAAATCCTTTTGGTAAACCGGCGTCGGCTGTGAATCCAAAAAGCTCTTCATTCGGAAGAGCGTCGAGCAGTATCTGTCGAACGCGAAGCAGTTGTTCAACGTCGATGCCAGTCTTCAGGCCCATCGCCTCGAGCATAAACGCAAGATCCTCAGTCACGATATTGCCACTGGCGCCCGGCGCTGCCGGGCAGCCTCCGAGACCACCAAGTGAACAATCCAGCGTGGTTATTCCCTCTTCGACCGCAGCCAGCGCGTTGGCGAGACCC
>JAOTUU010000267.1 GCA_029863705.1 Gammaproteobacteria bacterium | reverse complement strand
CTCGAATCGCATGGCCGACTTTAACAAAGCTGACTGCGTCGTCATCGTCCGGATTCGCAGCCTGGTATGCCTCACCAATGCGCAGCGAATGCCTGTGCACGACAATTCGTGACATTTCATCCCCGAGACTCGGGAAAGACACACCGACGGTCGCTTCAGCCAGCCCATAAACCGGCAGCATCGTGTTGCGCTTTAGCCCGCTCGGTGCCAGTGCATCCAGGAATTCATGGCACAACGAATAAGATATCGGCTCTGCCCCATTGAGGATCAGCTTGATGCAACTCAGATCGACGTCAGGCAGTCCTTTACGCTCGAAAAGTTTTAGAAAATGCTTGTAGCCGAAATTTGGCGAACACAGCTGCGTGGCCCGCAACTCATTGGCCTTGATCATCCATAGCAGTGGCCGCCGCACGAAAACACTCGTGTCCATGACTGCCTGATTCATACCGGCCTGCAACACGGCGATGTGAAAGCCTATGAGCCCCATGTCATGCGTTAGCGGCATCCAGCTCAGGCTGGTGTCATGCTCGTTCCAGTCTGCCGCCTCGGCAATCGCCCTTGCATTGATGCACAAGTTGCGATGCGTCAGGCAAACGCCCTTCGGGTCGCTGGTCGAGCCGGACGAATATTGAATAAATGCCATGTCGTCCGGGCCGGCATCACAGATCTGCCCATGATCGCCAGCCTCCGCATCGCTGATCAGAGCTGTCCGTGACTCCAGAATTTCCGTTACTTCGGTCAATTCCTGTTTTTTGGTGAAACCAAGCAAGCGCTCTAACAGGTCGGCTTCTGTAAACAGTGTCGCGTGCCGTAATTGCTTGAGAATTCGAAATAATTTGAGCCGATGCTCGTCACTGATGCCGACCGCAACCGGCACCGGCACAATGCCGCCGAGAATTGCCGCCCAGAATGCGATAACGAAGTTCTCATTCGATCTACTGAAAATGACGAGTTCATCGCCCTTCTTAAGGCCACGCGACTGCAACGAGCCCAGCAACGCATTAGCGTTATCCCAGAGGTTCGCGAATGTGAGGATACTTTCGTCGTTCTCGCCGTCGATAAAGCGGATGTGGCGCTCTCTGCCTCGGGCGTCGGCAAGCAGATCAATCAGAGTATTGTGGAGTTGCATCTTTAAATCGCATAAAAAGCAGGCGCAATATTACATTGACCAGCGGCGAACCGATACTGCAAACTCGCCGCCTGAGGCCGTCGTAAAACTCAATGACAGATCAAAAACCCATAGACTATCAATCCGTCGAATCCCGTCGCAGCTCGAAATCCAGTCGACGCATGACGCGAAAGCGGCGGCTGTACTATTTTCTCGGCATGCCCGTGCTGCGCTTCATCACGAAGGTGCTGCTGTCGAGCTATCGCTACGAGCCGGTGATAGGCGCCGAGAATATCGAGCCCTTCCTCGACGGCAAGGCAAGCTGCGCGCCCGCCTACTGGCATGGACACCACGTCCTCTGCTCCGCCCTGGTACGACGGTGGATCAGGCGCGGATTCCGGGCATGCTTCCTGATCTCGGGTTCGGTGGACGGAGAGGTGCCTGAGCGCATTGCACGTGCCTGGGGTGCCGAAGTCATTCGCGGGTCGGCAAACGAAAGCGGAGCGCTTGCGCTACGCGATCAGCACACAATGATGAAGCGCGGCTTCTCAATCGTAACAACGGCGGACGGCCCGCGCGGACCACAGCATGAGATTAAGACCGGCGTCATGGTCATGGCTCGCGTCGGCGGAATACCGGTCCTGCCGGTCGCATGCGCCGCCGAAAACGCCTGGTACCTCGATCGCTGGGACGATTTCATGATCCCGAAACCGTTTAGCCGCGTAGTCATGGCTATCGGTGAGCCCTACACGATCCCTCGCGGCACGCCACTCGACCAACTTGAGCCGCACCGCCTGAACGTTCAGCAAGCAGTCATGTCTCTTATGGAAGACTGTGAGGCAAGACTAAAAGCCGACCAGGGGCAGATCTGATGGCAAATTCGGGTGACTCAAGCAGCACCCCGCTACGGCGTTTCGCGGCGCTGCTAACGGGTGTCCTGCTGTTGTCCGCAATTGCCGGGGCCGAGACGCCTCTCGTGCCGCATACGGCGGAATATCGGATCAAGATCAACGTACTTGGCGGTCAATTGCGAACCGAGCTCAAAAGTGACGGCGATGCCTACATCGCGACCCACATCGTAAAGCCAACCGGGATGTCCCGGATCCTGGCCAATGGGGCGATCACCGAGTCTTCCAGTTTCTTAACTGCCGCGGATGGCATACGCCCGGACAAGTATTGGTCTGTTGATTCTCTGTCACGCGACAAATCCAGGGTAGAGATTCACTTCGACTGGGATTCCGGCGAGGCTCGTGGAACGGTCAATGAACAGGCAGTTTTATCCACAATGGATGCGTTAGCCCACGATCGGATTTCGATTCAATACGAGTTGATGCACGACCTCCTGAATGGCGAGCCAAGCAAGCAGTACACGCTTTTCGATGTAGATAAACTCAAGACCATCAATGTACGAAACATCGGCCGCAAGACCGTCAAGGTTCGAGCCGGTCAGTTCGAGGCCGTTGGAATCCAGCACCAGGCCGAAAATTCCAAGCGCGTTACGACACTTTGGTGCGTCGAAGAACTGGGTTACTTGCCGGTGATCATTGAACAGCACCGTCTTGGCAAGCTGCGAATGCGGGCGACACTGGCGTCCTACACGCCGACCTAGCCCTCAGTCGCGATCGAATATCTGTTCGATAGACAGTTGCGTGATGTTCTTGTCGACGATTGTGATTTTGCGCTTTAAAGTTCGCCCACCATCCTGCAACTGGTAGGCCTCGACAAGCTTGGCGCCGTTATTATCCAGCGTCTCGATAACGTAGCTGCTGCCCTCCCAGCCCGACACGCGGTCGGCAATGATCGGCCCGACACTGACTTCGCGCTTCTCACCGAATCGATACTCTTCAACGACGGCGCGATCGAAGCTGACAAACAGCCCAAAGTCAGTTTGAGTGATCTTTAGTGACCGACCCGTCTCAAGAAAGACGTGCACTGACGCGCCGCCACCATCACCCCGCCTCGATTGATCCGAGTAGCGGTTTCTCATCGGCACCAGTGGCTCGTTGCCTCCTGCAGCCGCGAATTCGGCGTCCCTGATTCGCTTTGCAACGGCTCGGCTGTCTTCTCGAAGTTGCCACCGGCCAGACAGGTCATTGCCCGCCGCCACCGCACTTTTTGCAACGAGAACCTCTTTGGCAGCACAGCCCGCGATAAACGCGAGTGACAGCGCGACAATAACTGTTGCGAATCGCTTCATAGAACGTGGGTCTGGGCAAAGAGAAGAAGAAACATACACAATCCCTGGCTCATGCAACAGCGAACGTGCTCCGCTCTCTCTCGTGCATTTTCAGGTCAATCGCTATCTTCATCGCGATCAGCACCAACAACGCAGGCAATGGATTACCCAATAAGGACACGACGAAACCGCCCGCAATGACGGCAATGTGCAGAGCGATAATGCGGCCGTAGGGTCGTTTCATCAGTTGTGTCAGATCGGTTCGCTTGTACTCGCCCCTACCAATAAAATTCGTCCAGTAGGAGACCAGGTGGCTTACGAATATTGCAGCGACGCCAAGCCACAACGGTGATCGCCAGGAAGCCGGAAGTTCACCATCGAACAAGCTTGTAACGGCCATGAAGTGGCCAAAACAGAACATGCCGTAGTGGACAATGAAAAACGGAATGACAATAAAACGAGCTCCCCCGGCCACGCGTGCAACCTTGCGCCGCTGGGTAACTGTCAGATCTGCCCCAGAACCGTCCTGCGCAAACCGGCGAAGACCCAACGCTGGTATACAAACGATCATCCTAAGGACATTGATCACTCCAATAACGACGTTTTCGGCCCAGTAGAGGATAATCACGTCGAAAACGCGCCAACCTAAAAACAGCACTCCGAACAATGGCACCAAATTGGCCACGATAAGTACGATCGCAGACGGTCTGGAGAGCATCCGGATGCTGGAAACCGATTTTTCAGTCACGCCACTTTCCCTGATGTTGCTGCTGCGAGATCACGTGAGAAGTCGTTCATCCTCGTCACGCAAATATCGTCAAGTTCCAGCCAGTGTGCCAACGCGCGTAACTCACGGGCAAGGTGGTCGACGCACATCGAGGGATCGGCGTCCGCCTCTTTGTGTGTCGCCAGAACGAGCAGTGCTCTCGATTGCCTGTCCGCTTTGAGGTCAACACGAGCCACAATATCGTCGCCAACTCGAAAAGGCAGCACATAGTAACCCCACTTGCGCTGCGCGGCTGGCACATAGATTTCG
>JAOTUU010000266.1 GCA_029863705.1 Gammaproteobacteria bacterium | reverse complement strand
ATGTAGTTGACCAGGTTTGCTAATAACATTGCTGAAAAGATCGCATAGATCGGTGCGGGATTATCCCGAAACGCAACCGGTCCCGGGGTGATTCCCTGTATCAACAGGGCACCGAGAATTAGCGCGGCAGCGACATCGCCAGGTATCCCGAAGGCGAGCAGCGGTATTAGATTGGCGCCACTAACTGCATTGTTTGCAGCCTCCGGGGCCGCTATGCCGTGCAGCGATCCCTTACCGAACTCCTCCGGATTCTTTGCCGTGCGCCGCGCCTCGTTGTATGCGATGAAAGCGGCAACCGTTGATCCGAGCCCGGGCAATGCACCGGTTACCGTCCCGATCGCAGATGAACGAAGCAACGTCGGCAACAGCTCCCGCATTTCTTTGCGAGAAAGACGATTGTCTGCCGCAGCCTTGGAAAAATGGATCGCTCGTTGCCCAAGACTCTTGATCGGCTGTTCCAGTTGTCTGAACACTTCCGAAATCGCGAGAAAACCGATCAACATTGGAATGAGCCCGACGCCATCAAATAACTCGGCGCTGCCGAACGTTAGCCGCGCCGTCCCGTTAATCGGGTCCAGGCCAATACAACCGATGACGACGCCGACCAGAATTGCAACGATGCCTCGCCACGAGCTGCCCCGATTCAGCGACACAAGGCTAATTAGTGCAAACAGCACGAGAATGACGTATTCGGACGGCCCGAAACGAATGGCTATTGCCGCCAGCGCACCGGAACCCAGTATCAGACAGATATCCGAAAAGGCGTCGCCGAATACTGAAGCAAACAAGACTGTTCGCAGCGCCTTGCCACCCTTTCCCGACTGCGCCAACGGGTGGCCATCTATGACCGTTGCCGCCGCCGCGGGCGTTCCCGGCGTTCGCAGCAATATCGCGGGGATGCTGCTGCCGAACAATGACCCCTTGAACATCGCCAACATCATCGGAATGCCGACCCATGGATCAAAATAGAAGCTAAACGGGACCAGCAGTGCGACCGCCATCGCAGCCGTGAGTCCGGGAATGGAACCCAGCACCTGACCCAGCACAATGCCGATGATCACGCCAAGCAATGCGTTGACGCTCAAAGACAGTGAAATTCCTTCGAGGATCGCTTCCATCTGACTAGATCGGAACGCCCGGAATCAGGTTCGACTTGGGCAAGCGAATCTGAAATCCAATCTCGAAGACGAGATAGATTAGCGTGAGAACCAGGATCGGGATAAGAAGCGCGTTGATTGGCCTGCGTTCACCGAGAAGCAACATCAGCACTAGCGCCATCGTGATTCCGCCGAGATAAAAACCAGCGATTCTGAATCCAATAATCGCGAAAAACAGACAAATCGACATGGCGACGACTGCTCTGAGCGGGTGGGCCCCTTCCTGAAGAGGCAGCACGCCGGTGTCATCCTCGGGCCTGGATGCGAACAAATATCGGGCGAGACCAAAAGCCAATGCGACAGCGATCCCTGCAGTCGCCAGTTCGGGCATGAAACGTGGCGACAGGCCGGGGCCAATATCGCCGAATCCTTCGCTTATTCCGATCGGGATAAGCACGAAGCCGAATATCAGCGTCGTGATCAGCAGCACGACAATGATCAGTGTTTCCCTCTGCTTGACGTTCACAGGCCGTACCGGATCGAGTTACGAACGATAGACCTCACTTTTCCAGCATTCCAAGTGAATCCAGAGCGCGCCGCGTACTTTCAATGTCACTCAGAACAAGCGCCTGAAATGCTGCATGATCCAGATACGTCACATTGCCGTTCAGCCGCTGCGTCACTTCCTTGAAAGAGTCGGACTCCGAGATCGTCTTCAACGCGCTCTCCCACGCCCGAATGACATCGTCCGGCAAGCCCGCGGGCCCTGCCAGCCCGAAGAAAATCGTCGGGGCGAGCGGGTAGCCCAGTTCCTTGTAGGTTGGAATATCCGGAAACCCTTCTATTGGTTCCGGACCAATCTCGGCGAGTATCCTTACATCACCAGCTGCAAGCGGCCCTGCATAGTCTGACATGACACCCATATCGATAGTACCGCCGAGCAATCCTGCCAGGACTTCTGTTGAGCCTTGCATCGGAACAAATGCCGACTTGACACTCTCTGTTTGCAGTGCGGCTTCGGTCGCAATATGCGGCGCTCCATTGATGCCCGCGGTCGACCAGCGCAGCTTGCCAGGATTTTCTCGGGCGTAGTCGAGCATCTCGGTAAACGAGTTGAACGGCGAGTCTCCACGCACCAGAACCGGGTACGGACTAACGACGAAGCGAGCCAAATACGTCAGGTCCGTGACAGGGTCATAAGGCACATCAAAAAAGTTCGGCACGACGACTACGGGACTGCTCGACACGAATCCGAGTGTGTAACCATCAGCTGGAGAACGAGCGACCGAGCCCACACCGATTGTTGCTCCGCCCCCCATCCGATTCTCAACAAGAATTTTCGTGCCAAGTATGTCTCGTGCCTGCACCGCAATTGCACGAGTAAAGGTATCGCCACCACCGCCGGGGGCATACGGTACGATGATTGTAATCGGCCTTGATGGGTAGACCCCATCAACTTCAGCATCACAGGCAACGAGAGCCATACTCGAAAAAATCAGAATACGACTCACCAGTTGAATGATCTTCATGACACCCTCGCCCGCATTATTTACCGCGCTTCGCTAGTCGTTTGCACTCAGTCCCTGAGCAACTTTCGTGCTATCAGCATACGTTGAATTTCATTGGCTCCGCCGCCGATCTGACCATGCCGCAAATAGCGATAGAACAAGGTTAACGGCAATTCGAGTGACTCGCCCATTGCGCCGTGGATTTGTATCGCTTGATCCAGCGTCCGCGCACCCCAAATCATCGACGTCAGTTTGACCATACCGGCCTCCGTCCGAATGTCCTCGCCGGCATCTGCTCGCGCCGCCATCTGATACGTCAATGCCCGCAGCGCCTGAAGATCAATGAACATATCAACAATTTGCCATTGAATTGCCTGACGCGCAGCAAGCGGCTTACCGAATGTAACACGTTGCTTCGCCCAGTCGATTGACAAATCCAGCGCACGTTGCATCTTGCCAAGCGCGAACGGGCCCCGAAGCAGGCGGTCATGAATCGTCAGCCAACGTTGTGCAAGTCGGAATCCGTTACCGACCTCTCCAAGTACATCTGCTTCGGGCACGCGGCAATTATCGAAATTTACGATGTATTGCGATGCGTGCGGCCCCAACCAGGTCTTGATCCCGGGCTCTTCAACCTGCATTCCCGGATTGTCCTTGGTCACCATGAACATGGTAATGCCACCGCGCTGCCGCTTCTCAACGTCTGTTACAGCCTGCACCATGATCATGTCCGATTCGGCCGCTCCGGAAATCCACATCTTTGTGCCATTCAGTACCCAGTGATCGCCGTCTTTCACCGCGTTAGTTTGCATCATACCGCCCGGATCAGATCCGGCGTTCGGTTCCGTTTGTGCGAAGCATGTCGTCATGTCGCCTTCAATAACCGGCGTCAGGAATCTGTCGATCTGGTCGCCTTTGCACTGATAAAGAATGTTGCCGACGTTGGCGAAGGGAAACGGCACAGCCGTGTAATTAAATTGCTCTAGAATCGCGACCTGCGCCAGCATCGACAACCCCGAACCGCCGTGTTCCTCCGGCACCATCAGATGCCAAAGGCCCGTGTCCTTGGAAATCTTGATCAAATGCTCAGTGATATCGTCGCCGAATACACGTCGCAAATTGGTGGTTTCCTTAATGCCGAAAGCGTGGCCCGGATGAAGCAAGAACTCTTGTTCCAGAGGCATTAGTTCCTTTTGAACAATGCGCTTCGCAAGATCACATATTTCGACGATTTCTTCGGGCAGTTGAAAGGATCCATCTGTCGAACCGGCGGTATTCATGCTATTACTCCTGTACTGAAGGTTTTCAGCCCCGCAGGGCTTTCAATTGTGCCGGGTAGCCACGTGGATCGATAGCGACATCGATCAACACGGGTCCTTGTTCCGTGATCGCTTCATCGAGAGCATTCCGATAGTCCAACTGATTGCAAACCTGGAAGGCCCGGCCACCCAGTCCTGCCATCGTTGGACCAAATTCCGGCCTGTCCCAACGAACTCCGCGTGACACCAAGTCGCGTTGCTGCTGCTTGATATCAATTAGCGAAAGGGATTCATCGTTGAACACGATCACGATTATCCATGTTCGTTGCTGCACCGCGGTGAGCAATTCGCCCAAACACATCAGGAGCCCGCCGTCGCCCGTAAAAGCGATGACGGGTCGGTCCGGATCGTGCAATGAAGCTGCGATCGCAGCAGGTAATGCGAATGCCATTGTTGCAAGACC
>JAOTUU010000265.1 GCA_029863705.1 Gammaproteobacteria bacterium | reverse complement strand
GGTGAGGTAGCCGGGAAAGCACAGCCATTGCAATCGTAAACCAGCAAGCTCTCGAGATTGAGTAACCCAGTAGTCCTACCTTTCGCATCTGTCTGACCGTGCTTAGTTTGCGGCGCCGCCCAGCAACCGTCAGATCGAGCCACGCGCGCCGCATCGCCAGGTCGCTATGCACGTATCCATGCAGAGCGCGATAAAACCCGGTATTGAACGGCCCTTTAAACAACATAGCCAGATCATTAGAATCCTGCCAATTGCGGGTAACTCCTAACTCGGATTTCACACGATCATAAAAGCGCGTCCCGGGCAGCGGATACGATACCGATATTCCAAGTTCGTCCGGCATGATCTGACGAATCATTCTCACCGTAGCGCGAATATCGAGTTTGGTCTCTCCCGGATAGCCAAATTGAATGAATAGCCCGACGCGGACACGGTGTTCCCGCAAAGACTCGCAAGCAGTCAGAATATTCTCGACCGTCGTGCCCTTCTCCATCGCATCGAGAATTTTCTGACTGCCAGACTCAGCGCCCATCCAGACGATGTCGCAACCTGCGCGAGCGAGCGCTTCCGTTTCGCCTTTTCGTAACAAGATATCCGGGCGACTGAGGCACTTAAATCGAATCTTGACCCCGGCCGCATCAAGCGCATCGGCGAATTGCGATATCCAGCGCGGTTTCAAGCCAAAAATGTCGTCCATGAACCAAACATAGTCGCAGCCCGCAATCTGCCGGAGCCATAGCAGCTCCTCGACAACGTTTTTCGGACTTCGTGCGTTGTAACGCTGACCCCAGATTGGTTTCGCGCACCAGTTGCAGTGATAAGGACAACCGCGGGTAGTGACCATGTTCACAGCGAAATGACCGTGTCGGCGCATCCAGATTTCCCGGTACTGCTCCAGGTTGCACAAGTCCCATGCTGGTTCCGGCAAATCATCGATATGGCGAATGACGGGACGCCGTCCGGTCTGCACCAGCTCCCCGTTGTCGTCCAGAAATGCGATACCCGGAATTCCTTGGGGCTCCAGATCGCGATCATCATTTAGCATCTGCAACAGCTCAGCAAAGCTGCCTTCTCCTTCACCTATCAGTACAAAATCGGCGCCCGCACGAAGATAGATTTCAGGTTCATCTGTGCTATCGGAACTGCAGACGAGAACATGCGCGCCCCGTTCCTTCGACGCACGAATCATATCCAGCGCGGTGTCGCGCATTCTGAGCAGACACATTTTGGTCAGGTAGTTGAAATTGTCTTCGTACAGGACCACCAGATCTGGACCGTTAATGCGCAACACCGATGGCCATTCGCTGGTCGACTTCGATAGCATCGAATCGTGCACGCGAACATCGTGCCCCAACGATCTCGCAACTCCCGCAGCGTAAAAACTGCCGAGCGGCGGAAACGGCTGCATCGATTTATGCAGCTTTGGATCGAGATACATGTGATAAGCCTGTCCAATCAGCACTCGCAGGCGATTGCGGTATTCCGGCGGGCCTTTCAGCCGATCCGAGAATGCGTTTTCGACAGTTTGTTTCATAACTCGCTGGTGCCCGGTAGCTTCTTTGCTAAATGGCGTTAGCCGGCCGTGCAGAAATTCGGTCTCATTGTATTTGTGAAGCTTGCGACTGCTTTCCCATGACTCGAACCAATCGCCGAGCGGTGTCCTTAGAATCATTTCGCACATATTTCGGAACCACGGCACTTTAGGTTCACAACGGTGCGAAACCGGCGGTGGGCCCGAGGCATTTGGCAAGTAATCGAAAGTCCATTGATTCGCGTCGCGTAGCGCATCATAAATATCCAAGCCAAAAATCGGCACCATTTGCGAGAGTTCTTGCGCGACATAAATGCCGGAGCCCTCGAGCGTCAGCGCTTCGGTCGATACAAGATAATTCGGGCACAGCTCTCCACTTCCGAACATCCTGTCGAGCAATGCCAGAGTGCTTGCTAACGCACGCACACTCCATAGTCGCCCGCCCTCGGTTACAAGCATGAAGTCGGTATCAGCACCCCGCTCGGGATTGTCAGCGGCAAGGGACCCCGTCACGGCAACCATTCGTACAAACGGCAGCATCGTGAGTGCCTGGCCGCGCCACAGGGCTTTGCGCCATAGATCTTCGGACAAACGTCCGCGTTCTCGGCGCAACTCCAGTAACGACCTACGGTGCTTTAGTGCAAAAAACTCACCATCACTCGCAAGGTGCGCGTCCACAAACTCGGATTCGTTCAGAACGGCGCGAACATCCCCTATCTCACACGTCACGTTGTGCAGGTAGCGATGAATTTCCTCCGCGGTGACGGCGAAATCGAACAGATCGCGGTATGCGATAGTCGCGAGAATAGCTCGCTCCAGCTCAGGCAACTCCGCGCCGTAAAGTTCCCGTCCCTCGTCGTTCGACCGAAATTTATTTACGGCCCTATCAGGATCCTGATCAAGCATGTCGAATGTTCTCTTTCGGCAGATCCTGATCCGGGATCACCTGTTCTATCGGAGTGACCGAACTCAGCCGGCCGTGATTAATAAACACAACGCGGTCCACGTCAGCGATAGTCGTCGGCCGGTGGGTAATGAGCACTATCGTCATACTTGGATAATCCCGCCGTAAGTTCCCAAGCACTCGCGCTTCGTTATCTATGTCCAGCGCGTTGGTGGCTTCGTCGAGTATCAAGAGGTGGGGGCTGCGCAACAGTTCGCGTGCCAACGCAATTCGCTGGCGCTCGCCGCCCGACAGCACGCCTTCTCGTCGATCAATTCTCGTATCGAGTCCTTGAGCCATACCCTTAACTACATCAGTAATCTCCGCGCATCGCATTGCACGGTCCATCTCTTCAGGAGACGGTAAATTGCGCAGCAAGAACGTGAGATTCTGACGAACAGTATCCCGCAAAAGCACAGCTGCCTGAGGCACATACCCGACCTGCATTCGCCACGCCGCCAATCGGGTCTCGTCGAGTTGGATGCCATCCAGATGGATTGATCCGCTATGCGGCTGCAGCAGCCCTGCGAGAGAGTCGGCCAGCGTACTTTTTCCCGCGCCCGAAGGCCCGACAATAGCTATGACCTCGCCGATACGTACTTTGAGTGTCACGTCGTCAATGAGACGTTTCGATGAATCGTCGGGCGCGAACACGGTAACATCACGTAGTTCAATCGCTTTTTCAGGTTTTTTCAGTGGCATCTGATTGTCGCCATGATCCGGATTCTGGCGACAAAGCTCCAACGCTTCGCTTGCGTGCACAAAGGCAGGCAGGCTGTACAGGAGTTGGTGAGCATATTGATTGAGTGCTGCGATGTGCGGAATGAGCCGCGCGGAAATAAAAACCAGTAAAAGCAGCTCCGGCCCACTCGATCCAAACACGTTCATCGCGACCAAAAGAAAGACACCAACGCCAACCGCCCCTGCGATTTGCAGTGCCATCCTGGTCGCCGCTGCTTCTCTGACAAAGCCACTGTATTCGGCGCTTAGCGCATCGACTGTCGTGGCAAATTCATCCTGCATGCGGGACTCGGCACCGGCCATTTTCGCGACACGAAGATTATCGACGAAATTTTCAACAACCCGATAGACCTCATTCTGAACGCGGGTAATGCGAGTTCCCTGAACCTGTACGGCAGCAAATCGATTACTGAACACGAGAGTTAGAACTGAAATACTCACAAGCACAATCAGTGCCAGAGCTGGCGACAACAATATCGCGACGACGACGTTCGCGGCCAGCAAAATCACTCCACTGGTTATGCGAAACAGGCTTTGTGCCGCGTCGCCTACTCGCCAGCAGTCCATCAACATGACTTGACCAAATTGAACAAGCTGGCTGCCGCTCAGTTTCCCCCAGCGGGTGGCGCCAAGTGCCTCGAACAGTTCCTTTCGTAGCTTCGCAACATAGTTGATGCGCGTATCTTCGATAAGTCTCGAGGAACTGTAGACGATAATCTGTCGCAAGCTGACCAGCACGACGAAGACGATAACGACCAGACTCAGGTTCAGAGATAGACCCAATTGTCCTGCTGCGTCGTTAACTGCCAGTACGATT
This sequence comes from Gammaproteobacteria bacterium, assembly GCA_029863705.1. Lineage (GTDB taxonomy): Bacteria > Pseudomonadota > Gammaproteobacteria > Steroidobacterales > Woeseiaceae > UBA1847. The sequence continues at coordinate 298 of JAOTUU010000265.1, read as the reverse complement.
CTGTTGCCACTAAATTGGCCGGGAGCGAGGCCGACGATGATCATTAGTGGCACCAAGAGCAGAAGACCCAGACCTTCCGTAATAGCGGCGGCTACCATTAAGATAACCAGAAGCAACGCACGCCACCTGATGTACGACAACAGGTGCTGAATCAGAGATCGCAAGTTTTGAATTCGGTTGCTCACCTTATCCAACTCTCTACCCTCGCTCGTCGCCGAGCCTTGCTACAACTTGCATGCGATATGGCTTATACGCCACGATTTGCCGATTATTGGTCGATCTTATCTCGAACAGACCC
>JAOTUU010000264.1 GCA_029863705.1 Gammaproteobacteria bacterium | reverse complement strand
GCACGACGCATCACTCGAAGGACCATCGGCTCGTCATCAACCAACAAGATTCGTTTCATGATCTATATCACCTGCTTCAGAAGCCCGGCTTCTTTCCAGATTTCGATAATAAACTCGGAGCCTTCATTAGGAGTGCTTGTGACGGTCAGCGTACCGTGGTGTAGCTGCACGATATCGCGCGCCAAAGAGAGCCCCAGACCGTGGCCGCTCCGCTGCCGTGCTTCGGCGCTTTCTGAGCGGTAGAAACGATCGAAGATCCGACCTTGCTCCTCCGGGTCGATACCAATCCCGGTGTCTCGCACCAGGATTCGCACGGTTTGTTCTGTTTCTTCACAGGTCATACTGACAACCCCACCCGGGCAACTGTATTTCACTGCGTTGGTTAGCAAATTATTGATTGCAATTCGCAACAGATCCTTATCCGCCATTATCGAGGACACATCGGCCGGTAAGTCGAGTTCAAAAGTAAGGTCGCGAGCCTTGTCGCTCCGCGAAGCAACCCCAAAAGCGTCCTCCAGAAAATCGTGCAAGCGTAATCGCTGCCGCTCGACCGATATCTGCCCTGTTTCAATTTTCGTGATACTCAGCAAGTTGTCTATCAGTCCAGCCAGCCGTTCGACCTCGTCATGCATGATATTGGCCGCTTCAACCCGACCTTCCGGATCATCGGCGCCTTCATCAAATAATGCTTCGGTACAGAGAGATAGTGTATTCAACGGAGTCTTTAATTCGTGAGCAACATGCGCCACAAATTCGCCTTGTTGACGCTGTATGGCCGATTCTCGTGTGATGTCGCGAAACACGATTAAAGAACCGTAGATACTTGTTGAATCCGTGGGTGAAAAAAGCGGATACGCCTTGATCGATAACTGTCTTTGTATCTTGTCGCCCACTTGCAGGCGCGCGGTTTCCGATAGATAGCTTGCTTCGGGCTCTACCGAGTATTTGGAGATCACTTCGAGCAGTTCGGCGTTATTGCACCACTCAGACGGTTCTGAGCCGATAACGTCAGCATGCGGGACACCCAATATTGTGCCAATACGACGATTGGCAAAGCTGACATTGCCTGACTGATCGAGAATCAGGACCGCCTCGGGAATCGCTTCGAGAACATTTTCAATTCGTGTTTTTGAGTAGGTAATCAGGTTCTTCGACGTCACCAGTTTTTCTTGTTCATGTTCCAGACTGTCGATTCGTTGCTTTGCGAAATCGACGAATGCAGTGAATCGACCCAGGAAATCGCTAAGCTCCTCGGTTGCGCCCAATTCAATCTGGCGAAACTGTTCACTGTCAATCGCTGCTGATATTTGTGCGTTCGCCTGCCGAAGTGGCCTGATCTCATTGCGCAACAGGAGATAGAAAATCGGAGTCAGAAGGAAGATGATTAGCGCCAGCGTTGCAAAGAATGGCACTTGTTCGAAACTGATTCCCATGCCGGGAAGAATGTAACCAAGACGCAGGTACGCAGCGATGGCGCCATCCGCATAGACAGGGGCAAAAAACTCAATGACGTTTTCGCCATTTGCTGTCGTCACGGTACGGTCGGACAGCCACCCGGAGGGCGTGTCGGGCCAGTCCATCGACGGTACCGTTATTCCGGGCGCCGCGGCAACGGATACGGGTTGATTCTCCTTGTTGACAATCGTGACATAGGCAAAATTCCGATCCTTCTGACTTTGAAAGATCGTGCCAAGCAGGCTCTGCTGTCCTAGCGGTGCTACGAGTTGCTCAAGCGGCAGGCCCGATAGCATTTGCGCAAGGCTGACGCCCTGCGCACGTATCTGTTTTTCCTGAGATTCTTTTTGATGCCACAGAAGCGTTACGACAATCAAAGCGATCGCGAACAGCGACGCCACGATCATCACCAATCCCAGGCGGTCGCTCCCGCTGGATCGTAGGTGTTTGAAATCAAACATGTTTCTGTGAACCGCGTCAGTCTGTGACCGGTGAGCATGTCATAATGCAATGAGATGGTTCCGTGATGCCTGTCAAGAATGTACGGATTGCTTGCGGAAGGAGCCGCAACCCGCGTCAGGCTTGATGCTAGCGAATGTCGTCCGGATACAGGGTCGCCCCGGCACGCCCGCTCTTCTTCTTGTGGTACAAGGCCTGATCGGCCTGTTCGATGATCTTCTTGGCCGTCATCGGCTTGCCGGCGCCACTGACCGCCATGCCGATACTGAGCGTCACTGACACGCTGCCCTGTCGCGTTCGCAGGCGTGTTTTCCGCAGATTGGCGCTGATCCGTTCTGCAACCATCCTGCAATGCTCAGGCGCTGCATCTCGCAATATCACGAGAAATTCATCACCACCGTGTCGCGACACTATGTCATCGGGACGAACCGACGCCACAATGCTGGCGGCAATTTTTCTCAATGCCCGATCACCGACCGGATGTCCGTACTTATCGTTTATTTCTTTGAAGAGATCGATATCAATCATGAGCACCGCAAGCCGCTCGCCGCTGGTTTCGGATTCCTCGAGCAGCGAGTCGAGCAACTCGACCCCGCCTCGCCGGTTCCAGACCCGGGTCAGCGTGTCCAGGAGTGCCTGGCGTCGCGCAGAACCCAGTTTGCTGACAAGCTTGTTTTGAGCTTCCCACAATTCCTTGGTTAGTAATTCGCGCTCGGCCAGGTGCCCCAGGTCGGACAGCGTTTCGATCAGCGTTTCGTCGGCTTGTTTGGGTTGAGTATCAAAGGCAGAGAATGTGCCGATGATCTCGCCGTCAACGTCGCGTATCGGGAAGCCCGCATAAAACCGAAACTTCGGTCCACCCATCACCAGCGGTAATTTCGCATATCGAAGATCCTTGTGCGTGTCCATCGCGATCAGCGGCTCGCCACTCTCGAGCATCGGCTGCTCCAGGCTGTCTTTTAGCAGCAGCTCACTGATACGCCAGCCGACGATGGACTTGAACCACAGCGTCTCATCGGTAATCAGCGTGACGCCGGCCGCGCGAACGCCAAGGGCCCGTTTGCCGAGGCGGCTGATGCGCTCAAATCGCTCTTCGAGCGGCGTATAGAATCCCGTGAGTTTGCGAATCCCCGCAATCCGCATCGTCGCCTGGCTGGCAAGCGACTCACTCAGAGCCGTTGGATCGTCATGTGCCGCCATACCGTCGTTCCCAATCAGTTTTCCAGGGCCAAAGCTGTTTCGCAGGAAAGTATAGTCAGCGTTTGCCCACTATTCATGTGTACAAGTCGTCTTTTTCACTGCCCCGCCGCAATTGGTCCGATGGGGACACATGAGCAGATCCGGCCCAAACCCCGAAATGTGACTCCCCTCACGGCTTCCGGGGACGAGTCTCCATAATATTGCCGCATTCTGTTAAATAACTCACAGGACCCGAAGTATGTGGCAGGGGTTAAGAAAAGTTGTTGCGAGCGGCGGCCGTTGCGGGCTGTCGATCGACAGCGCACGTGTAGCGCTTGCTCATGTGCAACGCCAGGCGGACGGGGCATTGCGACTTGCCACCGCGGCGATCGACAGGCGTGCGAACGACGACGACTGGCCGCATCGACTGGAGCAGCAAGCCAACGGGATCCGGCTCGGGCGCACACGGCTCGCATCAGTGCTGCCGAACGGCAGTTATCAACTGGTCCTGGTCGCAGTTCCCGATGTGCCTGCCAACGAGGTCAAGTCGGCCATTCGCTGGCAAATAAAGGACCTACTCGATTTTCCAGTCGACGAAGCCGTCGTTGAATTGTTCGAAATGCCGGAACTGTCGACGAAAAAGGACAAATCCATGGCCTATGCCGTGGCCACACGGCGAACTAACGTTCAGGAACATATCGAGTTGCTCCATGACGCCGGATTGTCGCTCGATGTGATCGACATACCGGAACTTTGTACACGCAACATCGCGACACTGTTGCCGCAGGATGCAGACGGTATCGCCTTTTTACATTTTGCCGAAAATCACGGAACCCTCACGGTCACGCGACAGGGCGTGCTCTACCTGATCCGGCAAATCGAAAAGGGCACTGCGGCGATGGACGGAGTGTCTCAAGACGATTTCGCACGAACGGAGATGATTTCGAAGATCGTGCTGGAAACGCAAAGGTCGCTCGACTACTACGAAAGTTACTTCGACAACGGACCCATAACAGAGCTCGTTCTGGCCCCCGGATCGAACATTGGTGGTTTGGCAGACTCCTTGCATGAGGAACTCGGCTTGACGATAAGCAGCCTGGATCTGAACGGAATGTTTGAAACCCGAACTGCGATGTCGACGGCCGAACAGTCGGATTGCCTGCTGGCGATCGGCGCAGCGCTCAGAACTGAGCCGCAGGCGGCATAGGACCGAACACGATGCAGCAGCAGATTAACTTCT
>JAOTUU010000263.1 GCA_029863705.1 Gammaproteobacteria bacterium | reverse complement strand
CTGGATGATCGAGATCAACTCCACTATCCAGAACCGCAACCACAATGCCTTCGCCGGTGTATCTGCCAGAAGCTCGCAGCCATACAGCCTGCGAATTGATTTGCCGTACACTCCAGGTCGTATCGGCGAGAAAAAGGGGCGCCTCCGTATCAGCCGCGATGGATTCGATTCCCGAGATTGGCAACAGATAATCGATTGCCTCCGCGGTGACCTCCGCGCTGATCACATTCACGACCCACAGAGGCTGAACATTGCGAATGAGCCCCGCTGTTTGCAAGCCCGATAGTGAATCCAGGGTTTCGTGCTGTGCATTCAGGGCATGCTGTTGCAGATGGGATATTACAGCGGCTCTGCGGTCACTTTTGTCTACTGCGTCTATTACGCCCTGATTCGCTCGCAAGTCCGGTTGATCTGATAATCGAATTATTACCGGAAGAAACTGCCTGGCCTCAAGTGCGTCGAACTGACCCTTCAACTGTGGCGTTAATCGTTGAGCAGTGTCTGCACCAGAGCGTTGCAATTCGCTCACTTTTCGCGCCGAATAAATATCCGAACTTACGCACGCGCTGACAAAACTCAAAGTTGTTAACAACAATACGACTGGTTTCGCAGCATAGGCGATGCGTTTATTCACCCTAACTCCATTTTAGTTTGAAGCAAACATATATGCATGGATGTCTGCTTCAAATGATTGCTTGGACATCGCTTACCAGACAGACGGGATCAGGCGCCAACGGATCCGTTCTGCATACCGCGTGTAGTCTGCGTACTTGAATAACAAGGCCTCTTCGTAATAAATACGCATGACAAGAAAGGCAGTACCAGAGACGATGATGACAGCGTTAGGCCAGCTTTGATTGTTGATCCAATAGCCAAGGTATGTAACTACGTAAGCAGTATAAAGTGGGTGCCTGACCCAACCGTAAAGCCCATTCGACTTAATGCCTCGGTGAGCTGGCAGAAGGCCGAGGCTTCTGTTCAGATACAGCAGCGCGACAATTTGCATGCTGAACGCCGCAACCTGCAGCGCCTGGCCGAGCAGTATGTCCGCCGTGGCATCGATAGGCCGAAGAAGAAACGGCGCAAGAGTTCCGAAAGTGGTTGTAGTCCAGGTCTGCCACGAATGCTCTGTTTCATCCGCTTCCCGTCGTATCACGAGCAAGACCGCAACGATCGTTTCGGTAACAACGATTAGGAAGACGCTGAGTCGCGGGTTTTCAAGAAAACTCTTGCCGTTCGCGATCGCAAAGAGAATAAATAGCGTAGCCAGCGACAAGTTGGTGAAAGCCAGGCCAAATCCGCGCAGCGACGATCCTGCAATGACCGCCCTCATACTGATCTCGCCCCGTTTGTCTTTTGCCGACATATCGAATCCGCTCCGGCGGTTATCTGATCGATATACGTCTATTGCCGTGAGGATCAACAACGGCCTGTTGGGGTCCGACTTTCGACGAATAGCGTTCGGTTAACTCCAAACTTGTCGCCAACTGCCTCACCCGTTCATCGATTTCATGATTGCCGGTCTGTTCGCAATACTCTGAGGGCGATACTCCAATAAAACGCCTAAAAACTCGCGCAAAATACGACGGGTCATTGAAACCTACGGAGTAAGCTACATTCGAGACCGGAACGTTCGGATGTTGAAGCTCCTTGCACGCCATAAGAACGCGGTAACGCAGCACGAACTCCTGGAATGTCAGCGAGAAGGTCTCTGCAAACGTATGGCTGAAATGAAAGGAGCTCATGTCGCAATGATCCGCAATTTCAGCATTGCGAATTTTGCGTCGGAAGTTCTTCTGCACGAAATTCACCGCCGGTGCCAGTCTCACACCACCTGTTCGCTGGCCCGCTGGAATTTCGGCAGGAATAGTCGACTTGCGATTGATAATTCTCCGGCCATCTTGTCCGTTTTTTGTTTTCTGAATTGCCTGTAATAAATTATTGCATCGTCGGAAATCATTTTCCGAAATTGGCTTCACAATGTAATCCAGCACCCTGTTTCGATAAGCCCACATAGCAAGTCGCTCGGAATGCTGCGTAGTCAGCATCAAAATCGGGATATGTGGGTAACGCTCCTTGGTATTGCAAAGGAGTGACATTCCGGGCCGGTCCGGATAATCAAACTCAAAGCAGATTGCTACGCCGGACCCTTCCTCCAGCGCTTCTTCAAGATGGCGAGTATCAGAACAGTACCGGATGTCAAAATGGTTCTCGAAGTTCTTGTCTATTTCCGCATGACGCGTAGTAATTGTCAGGTCAAACCAAATTAGCGCGGGTGCTTCCACAATGGTTTCCAATTCTTCTTATTGTCGTAACCGATGCATTAAATGCGTTTCTGGTGTTCGGTTTTCACCTTAGTGGACGCTCTCAGATAAGTCCAATGTTGGTGTAATTCTTTTGACATAAGCAAGAGCTAAGTCTCAATAACTTAGACACGAAACCTCGAACTGGAATGAGGTTTAGCGAAGTTACACAAAATAGTTCTCGAAGCGAACAAGAAACTTCTACTCGGCATTGCATGCAAAGCAAAATGGTTCTCACGATCAACAAGAAACTTCTAATTCACGGCAATCGATTTCCAATATGGTTTGCAGTGTCTCAGAAACGATCTGGACGAATCGCTCGGTTAGATGCTGGCGATGCGTTCGTGTCCTTCAGGGACAGCAAATAGTAGGACTACTATGAAACGGAGTTAGGAGCAGGAACATGATTGAGAAACTAAAAAACTTCCTTCGCGAAGAAGAAGGATTGACGATCGTAGAATATGCGGTAGCGGCTGGAATGATTACGCTGCTTGTTGTGACCGCGTTCCAAAACCTTGGTGGTGCTGTACAGACAGTAATCACCACTGTCACTGGCTTCATTTGATCCGTGATATGGGCGTTTGGTCGCCCCTGGGTATCTTGTGCCATGCGGGGCTGATCATCAGTCTCGCTGGCCAAGGTTCCCGTTGGCATCAATTGCTACTTGATAATCGAACATGACTAACCTCAATGGCCCACTAAGCACAGCCGCAGCACTTGTGTTGTTTGTTTTGCTTGCCGCTGCCGTCGCAACCGACCTAAGAAGTCATCGCATTCCGAATATGCTGCTATTGCCGGCGCTAAGTCTCGCCCTGATGCTGCACACCATGACCAGTGGTACAGATGGCCTTATTGTGGCCGCCACTGGTCTCACGCTCGGGCTCGCGATGCTATTTCCGTTTTACCTAGCCGGTGGCATAGCGGCGGGCGACGTCAAATTGCTCGGAGTCGTGGGCAGCTTTGTCGGGCCGTGGGGCGTAGTGGTATCGGGTTTGGCTACGATGATGGCAGGCGCTGTATTCGGCGTCGCCGTCATCGTTTGGCAGCGTTTGCTGCCTGCGCTCGAATCACGTGCCGCGCGAGTCCTGAGCCCACCCGATACCGGCCTGCGTACTGCGCCGGTCGCGCACTCCTTGGGGCAACAAAAGCGCATTACCTACATTCCGTATGCGCCGGCGATCGCTGCAGGAACCGTGGCCGCTCTTTGGTACCTGGGTTATTTGCCGGATCAGATTCTGTGACAGACAATAATGAGTACTAGCGAAACCATATTGACGGACAATGAATGGGACCAGCTGGGTTTGATGCGAGCATCAAAACTTGCGCAGCGCCCCACCAGGTTGTCCGAAACCGGATTAACGGAAACATTTGTTTCGGATCTGATAGCCAAACATCTGTTTGACCGGGGCACATTATCGCTCGGCGAACTCTCGACTATTATTGCGCTGGCGGGATCGATCATAGAAAGCGTGCTGAACTTCATGCGAACTGAAGCGCGCGTCGAGGTTCGCCCTGGGCAGGCAAGTACGGCTGGTCTTGCTTACACGCTGACGGAACGAGGGCGGGTAACGGCGCTCGACGCGATGATGCGCAGCGGTTATCTCGGACCCGCTCCGGTACCGTTGAAGTACTACGCCCAGGTCGCACGGGCTCAGACAATTCACAAACGCTCAGTAACTCACGATGCCATGTGCGAGGCATTCGAGGATGTGATTCTCGCCGATGAAATGCTGGACCGAATTGGTCCCGCCCTGAATTCCGGTCGCGCCATATTTATATATGGCCCGGCGGGCACCGGAAAGACCTACATATCGCAACGATTGTGCCGGCTGTTTCGTCATCCGACACTTATTCCGCATTCCATCGCAATCGACGATACTGTCGTGCAGGTTTTCGACCCTCTGATTCACAAAAAACTGCGGCTGAATCCGGCCAGCGACAATTTGAAACTTGGAAAGGGCCACGATCCAAGATTCGTCGTTTGCGAAAGACCTGTCGCAATCACCGGCGGCGAACTGACTGCGACAGGTC
>JAOTUU010000262.1 GCA_029863705.1 Gammaproteobacteria bacterium | reverse complement strand
AGTCTCATCACGCAGTTCACCGGACAGAATTTTCGGCAGATGACTTTGCCATTTATAGATAGCGAAGACAAGGCACGCGAAGCTGTCCAGACAATTAATTCAGCGAGCAAGGGCGATACCCTCAGGCCAATCGTTTTTTCCACGTTGGTACAGCCGGAACTCAGGGAGATCGTTAAGCACGCCGAGGGCCTGCACCTCGATATTTTCGACGCTTTTCTCGAGTCCTTGTCAATTGAGCTCGAGGCGTCGCCAACGTTCGCGCTGGGTGGTGCTCATGGAATGAGCGATATCGATGCATATATGCGGCGCATGGAAGCGACTAATTTCGCGCTCGCCAATGACGATGGCGGCATTAGCCGTAATTACGATGCGGCGGATGTCATTCTCGTGGGTGTATCGCGATCCGGTAAAACACCCACGTGCCTTTACCTGGCGCTGCAATATGGGGTGTACGCGGCGAATTACCCGCTCACCGATGACGAGCTTGAAAAAGGGACCTTGCCCGAATTCCTGGTCGAGCAGAAACACAAGCTGTATGGCCTGACAATTGCGCCTGAACGCCTGCAGCAAATACGCAAGGAACGGCGACCTTTGGGCAAGTATTCGACTGCGCAGCAAGTGAGATTCGAACTGCGGGAGGCAGCGAAGATCTTTCAACGTTACGGTATACCGAATGTTGATACGACAGAGTTCTCTATCGAAGAAATTTCGAGTCGAATCCTGAATAGTACCGGGGTTGAGCGCCGAGTTCATCCCTGATATTTGCGCGGACCTGCGTGCTATATTGACAGCATGTTGCTCGATTCACATCTGGTTCCTCAGACCATAGTAAAGCCACGCAGCTTCATTGGCTTGATGACGCTTTATGACAGCAATTACCTGCGTCTGCTGCGACTCATCCCGGAAATTGACAGGCTTGATGGCTGCTTTCGTTCGCGGGTCGCAGGTGACTGCGACCTGCATATCGAAATTCTCGAGCGGTGTCGCTACACGGTTACGCTTTCATTGACCTATCACCTGGAAACCGACGATGGCCTGCTTATCGATCCGGACATGACCATCCGGGTCTATCTCGATGGCCAGGTGGCCGAAGCGATGTGCAGTGACGGGAATCAGCGTCATGCCGCGCTGCGCCAGCTCATCGGCGCGCACCGCCGCGAGCTGGACCTGCGGTGGCAACGTAATATCGTATTGAACAAGTGGCTGGAGTACCTCTCGGATCAGGGCCACCTGGTCCTCGAACGCTAAAACCCTGCCTCGCACTCTTTGCCCAAACTGTCGATTCGGTCAGAGTTTGTTCGCCTTAGCATTGTCATCATGCAGATAAGTTCTTGTCGAGCGAACATTTACCCGGCATTTATTATGTTAAGAGGCGCTGTATTGGCGAGTTTGACGACAATTTTCAAGAGCGGTACGACCGATACCCAGGAGACAGACAAGCTCGTCGATCTCTTTCGGAATCGCTCGGAGCTAAAAAAGGAATTTGCGGCCCTTCGCAACGAGAAGTACCAGCTACAGGATCGAATCAAACAGCATGAGGGGAACACGGCTCGAGCGAAGCAACAGCTGCTTCACCTGGAGAACCTCCTGCTGGATCCCGAGTGGGTGCACAACGTAGTCGCTTTCTACCAGTTGCGCGCCCTGGTGACACACTGCATCGAACAGCTGAGCCGGTTTGCCGAACAGCTCAAACAGCAACGCGAACAGCGTGTTCAGCACAAAGCACTGGTGTCATGGAACCACGAGCGCCAGCAAAAAACAGAGCGAATTGAAAGCCGAATCGGTGAACATCGTATGGCGCTGCAATTGCTGGAAGACCAGCTGCAATCAGAGCGACACAAATTGATGACCATGAATGGCTTCGTCAAGCTGTTTCGTGGCGGGGCGCTCGCCGCGCAAATTTCTGACATCGAGTCGCGGCTGGAGGCTGGCCAGCAGCAGGAGCAGGAATTCCTGCACGAGTTGGATGCTGTTCAAAGTATGGATCCGCCGGATCAGCAGGGCCTCGACATTGCTACGAAGCGGTCCATCAATTTCATGATTCTTTCCTTTGCGCAGCACCTGTACCTTCATTTCGAAGAGGACGGTCTCGTTGAACTCGCGAAAGAGGCGGGTGAAAAAAGCGTCGGCGCGATCAACTATGGCAACAAGTCGGAATGTGACGCGATCCTGAAGCTCCTGGGACGTAAAAGGCAGGACGAGGACGCCGAGACCGACCTGGCCGAGGTCCTGCAAAAACGAGCGAAGATGATCGCCGAAAACGCCCAATTTCGCCATGAACAAGATGCTGTACCGGTGCCGAATACGGTGGCGACGGTACTTGCAATCGACGCGAACGGCATCGTCGAAAAACAACACGCCAACCTACTCGGCGACAATTATTTCGGGATAGCGAAAGTACTTAGTCGCTAGACGCGAGATCAGATGTCTTTGCGGTACATCTGCCGTTTGTATCGCGCCAACTGTTCGTCGGAAATACCGGGCACGCGGGTCGTAATCGTGGGACGCTTCAAACCAAGCGGCTTATCGTCGCTTTCGGCGAGCGATGCTGCTGGTTCTTTAAACACTTTGCGGAGTGTGGCCTCGACTCTCGGTGCGAGGGAATGGCTTGGCGACGTAGTGTCAAACTCGTTCGCTGATTTCGTGACTTCATCACTGCCCACAGGGGTATTGGACGAGGCGATTGCCGGGCCGGCATGCCAGGCAACAAGGAACGCGAGCGCTGTGCCAGCCGCGCATGCCTTGCCCTGATTCGACATTGAACGCCGTCCTGCCATGGTTTCTCCCACTGACGTGACGGCTTCCGAGAACCCGCCGGAAATCAACCTTATGCTGCGCTCGAGTATAACACTCGAACTTTCGGCCGCAAGGCGCGCCGATCAAGGCTCAACGCGGGCTGTTTGCGCTGGTTTTGCTTCAATCTGCCGCATGGTAGCGAGGTCGGTGACAATGCCTGCCGCCTGGTCGAGCAGCACGTCCGGCAGGTCGTCGTCCTCAATATCGTCGAGGCTTTCCACGGGCTCGAGGCCAAGTGCCGTGCGGCGTTCATTTTCGCGTTTCAGGCGCCTGTCTAGCTCCTCCTGGCGTGCCGCACGACGCGCGTCGATATTCAGCGAGATTGTCTTTTGCGACCGCATTTTTTCGGCGGCACGAATCATGTCCACCTGGTACTGAAAGTTCGGATCGCCTTTTGAACGTTCCGTGTGGCTCGCCGTAAGGGAAAGAATTGTGCTGTCGAGCGGTTTGCCTGCTCTGAAACGCGTGGTCTGAACTGTATCCCAGGGCAGGGCGCTGTCCCTGACACTCTCTCCAAACAGCTCGGCATCGATGCCCGATGGCAGGGAGATATCCGGATCGACGCCGCGATGCTGTGTGCTTTCGCCGGTGACGCGGTAGTACTTGCCGATCGTCAGGGTCAGTTGACCAAATCCCTTTTCGTCCTCGGATCGGAGGTACTGGTCCAGGGAATAGAGGTTCTGGACCGTTCCCTTGCCAAACGTCTGTTGTCCTACGATTACGCCACGAGCATAGTCCTGGATGGCCGCCGCGAAGATCTCCGATGCTGACGCACTGAAGCGATCTACGAGCACCGCGAGCGGGCCGTTATATGCGACGCGGGCGACGGGATCCGGGTCATCGAGACGGCTGATGCGACCATTCGCATTGCGCAGCTGAACAACGGGTCCGTTATCGATAAACAGACCCGACAAGGCGGTCGCTTCCGTCAGGTGGCCGCCACCGTTACCGCGAAGGTCGATCACCAGTCCCTCGATGCCCTGTTCCTCGAGCTCGGAAATAAGGCGTTTCACATCTTTCGTCGTACTGGTGTAGTTCTTGTCACCGTTACTCAGTGCGCGGTAGTCACGGTAAAAGCTCGGCACATCAATCACGCCAATAGACCATTCACGCCCGTCGCGTGGAATCTTTAGGATCTTGCTCTTTGCGGCTTGTTCTTCCAGCTTCACCTGGTCGCGGGTTAGTTTGATAACTTCCTTCGGGCTCCCGGGTGGAGCATTTGCAGGAATAATTTCGAGGCGGACAATCGAGTCGGCGGGCCCACGTATCAGGTCAACAACGTCATCCAGGCGCCAGCCAATGACATCTTCAAAGTCCCCTTCCAAACCTTGCCCCACGCCGGTTATGCGATCATTTGGCTGGAGTTTGCCGTCTATGGCAGCTGGGCCACCGGGGATGATTCCAACAATCTTCACGAAATCATCTTCGGTCTGCAACGATGCGCCGATCCCGAAATACGACAGGCTCATCTGAATCCGATATTCCTCTGAGTTCCGCGGCGAAAGATAGCTGGAGTGCGGATCGAGCGTGTGCGCAAAGGCGTTCATGAAGCGCTCGA
>JAOTUU010000261.1 GCA_029863705.1 Gammaproteobacteria bacterium | reverse complement strand
CGACGCGTCTTGCAGGTCATTTTTCGATTGAAGGTACTTGCGCAGCGCCCCGCTGACAATTGCCAGCACAACATCGTTCACTTTGGCTTCGGGTTGCGTCCGGGCGATCGCCTTGATGTCGTTAAGGGCGAACATGCGACCATCGATCACCCGGTTGCCGGAAACACCTCCTCGATTAAAAACTGTCGAAGGTACTTCGGCCCTGTCCTCGGCGGAGGTCGCCAGCTGCGCTTTGAACAAGCGCGGTATTGCGCCACCGAGTCCCAAGGTGAGCCGTGCCGATTTCTTCAGGACATTCAATGGTGTTCTTGCGAGAAGTGTTGCCAGCCCTGGCGTCGTGTCCGCGTAATTGCGGATGCCGGGCTGGTAGTCGGAAGCGTCGGCTTGAATCGGCTCAAGGTCGTGAATTACGGCCTGCAGGGCTGCTCCGGAAACGCCATCGATCGTTGCGTGGTGCATCTTCATGAAAAGCGCAAAACAACCTTCTTTAAAACGCCCGACATTATCCAGGCCTTCGATAACGTAGACCTCCCAGAGTGGCCGGGACTTGTCCAGTGGCCGCGACTGCAGCCTGGACACCTGGATCATGAGCTGCCGCCAGTCGCCGGGTTTCGGTAGCGCGATGTGCCGGACATGGTATTCGATGTCGAAGTTTTCATCGTCGACCCAATACGGGTGGTCGATCGAAAACGGCAGTTCGCGGATCTTGCGCCGAAAAATCCGGGCATTCTCAATGCGGTTGTCGAACGTGGCCAGTATTTCCTTGAACCGCACGATGCCGTTGGGCGCCGTCGACGGATCATAAATGTGCAGCGAGCTGACCTCCATCGGTATCTTGCTGTTCTCCAGGTAGAGGAACATTGAGTCAAGGCCGGACAGTTGTTTCGGCATGGTCATTTATTGCTACTCGGTATTCATGGCGGCGTCGAGTTTCTCGATTAGCTGTTCGCGGCTGTATGAATACGCCTGCCATTCATTGAGCTGCACTGCCTCCTGGAGCGCTTTGCCGATCGTTATGCCGGCCTCTCGTTCATTGGGCACAACCATGTAGCGCATCAGCGGCTTGTCGCTACCCAGGGCGTGCAAAGCCGCTTCCGCGACCTCCGCCGGGCTCTTGTACTGGCTGCGATCCCAGGGCCTGCTCATCCATTCTTCGAGTTCTTCGGCAAAGTAGGCGCCAGGTTGAGCATAGTCTTTTTCGCGCATGCGCTTCAGGGCCGTGCTCGCGATTTGTGAATCGTAGTTACCGGGCTCTATGACACTTACGCGCACGTCGAATTTCTCCATTTCCGCCGCCAGCGAATCGGTGTATGCCTCGATGGCATGTTTGCTCATGCTGTAGGGGCCGGAGAACTTTCCGGACAAGGTTCCGGAGATCGAGCCGATCGTCGTGATGCGGCCTTTGGCCTCGATGATCATGGGCGCGAATGCCTGGGTGACGCGGTAGACGCCGAAGACATTGACGTCCATCAACCATTTGACTTCTTCGACATCGACGTCGATCAACGGTCCGCCAATAAAGACACCGGCATTGTTGACGAGCCCGTACAGCCCTTTGCCCCCCTTCTGCACCGTTGCGACTGCCGCACCGATCTCGTCCTGAATCGTGACGTCGAGGCGAACCGCCTGGATGTTGTCGATCTCATTCAGCGAATCGAGGTCCTTTTGCTTCCGAGCGCCGGCATATACAAAGTAGCCGTTCTTCGCGAGGGTTTCGGCGATCTCTCGCCCGATACCCGTACTTGCGCCCGTAACCAGGACTGCTTTTTGGGCCGAGTGATGATCTGCCACAGCGGGTGTGTTAAGTGCGAGCAAAATGAGAAACGCAGCGCTCACCGCGGTCGCGCGGATTAGAATATTCATGAAAGGCTCCGGGCTTGTTCTTTTTTGTAGAGCGCCAATACTAGCAGAATGCACTTCGACTCACAGAAGGCCGAATTTCTTCATGGCAACCGTCATCATCGCGACCCCGAGGAAAGAAACAGGGCGCCGATCGCACGCCCCATCGAGCTCCGCGATAACAGGCCTTGGGGCCGCTGCTACACTCGTAGCCAGGCCGGTAAGCTCGGAATCCAGATGCGCCCATTTCAAAAGGCATCTGCAGGGCCGGGCCGGCGTTGAGACTCGGAATTATCGGGGAGCTAAGAGATGCCGATGACATCGCGCGAACGCGTGTTGACCACAATCCATCATAAACAGCCAGATCGCGTCCCGCTGGTGATCGGAGTCAGCAATGCCACCGGGATCAAAATGAAGCCATATCGCGGTATCAAGGACAATATCGGAGTTCAAGCTCCGGACAACTATATGTATGCCTGGCCCGAACTGGGTACGGCCGAAATTGACGAAATGACGATGCGTCGGCTGCGCAGCGACGTTCGCGGAGTGCTGGACCTG
Source organism: Gammaproteobacteria bacterium (assembly GCA_029863705.1). Lineage (GTDB taxonomy): Bacteria > Pseudomonadota > Gammaproteobacteria > Steroidobacterales > Woeseiaceae > UBA1847. The sequence goes on along the minus strand of JAOTUU010000261.1, from coordinate 1,958 downwards.
GAACCCGAAACGGTACGAAAACGGAATCGTGAACGGCCGCCGCACAGCGACTGCGTTGATTCGTGGGGCAGCGGGCAGTCTGAGGCTAAGCCCGGCGACTGGTTTCCGGGTCTCCATCCTTTGCTGGAAGCACAAACCATTGGAGATCTGGATTCATATCCCGGGTGGCCCGACATGAGCGATCCAACCCGAATCGCCCACGTAAAGCCAAGCGCAGAGCGCCTGGCGAAAGAAAACCAATTCGCAATCATGGCAACGCCCTGGCTTCTTTTCCCTTTCGAGCGTGCTCATGCAATGCAGGGACTGGAAACCTTCCTGCTCAATATGGCCATTCGTCCTGATTTTGCACGCGCTCTCTTGGAAAGAATCGCCGCGTATTGCAAACAGTTAATGGGTCGCTTTTTGGCAGAACTGGGTGACAATGTCGACATCATCAAGATTGGAGATGACCTGGGAACAGAGAAGAGTCTCCTGATCTCACCGAAAATGTATCGTGAAATTCTTAAACCAATCCATGCCGATTTCATCAGCTTTATCAAGGAGCGGACGAATGCCAAGATTTTTTTTCACACCGATGGTGACGTGGCCCCGTTGATCGAGGACTTCATTGAAATAGGTATCGACATCTTGAATCCCATTCAAACTTCAGCGGGCTCGATGTCTGACCTGCCTTCACTCAAGAAAAGATTCGGAAGTAACATCGTCTTCTGCGGTGGTATCGACACGCGCCGTATTTTGCCCTTCGGTACTGTCGAGGAGGTTCGCCAGGAAGTGCGACGCGTGATGCGAATTCTCGGTCCGGGAGGCGGCTGCATGATTGCAGCTGTGCATACCATCATGGATGACGTGCCGCCCGAGAACGTACTGGCAATGGTCGATGCCGTGGAAGAGTTCGGCCACTATCCTGTTCGATGATGGCGCCGAGGAAAACCCCCAACGAACGCATGGGGATGACTTCGAATGCACAAAAATATCTCATAATCATGTTAGAAGAAAAAAAATAAGTCGTTTTTTCAATAGTATAATGTCTAAAAAGTATTGCATTCGAAGTACATTTAATCTAGTATCCATGTATCGCATAGCCTCGGTACGCCGACTGCGCTGATATCTCATTGCTACCGGCGAGACGTAACGTAAGTGTTTGATTCTTTTTCTCAAGTTAGGACTGATCCCGTTTCCGAACCGGGTCCCACCGAGCTTTCCGTCGTGCAAACACACGCAATTTCAAGCCTCCTTCAGAACAGCTCCATCGAATTGAGCACCAACGGCGAGGAAGCGATTCGAGGAGCCTCTCAAATCCTGCCGCCCGGGATGGGCGTTTATGTGCCCAAGATGCCGAGGGAAACGCTCTCGGACAAATTGGTGCAAATCCGGTTGCTGCGCAAGTACGGGCTCAATCCGATACCGCATATTGTTGCCAGACAGTTGACATCGGAGACAGAGCTGAGCAACTTCCTGGCTGATGCCGTGCGCCTGGGCGAAGTTCGTCGGGTACTAATTATCGGCGGTGACGATACAGAACCTCGTGGTCCGTTCAAGGACAGCGCGGGGCTCCTGGCGAGCGAAATATTGCCAAACTTCGGCATCACCGCGATTGACGTAGCCGGATACCCCGATGGGCATCCCCAGATTTCGTCAAGCATATTACTCGCCGATCTCAAATCAAAAGTCGTGCTCGCAAAGAACCAGGGCTTCGAGTTGAACGTTGTTACCCAGTTTTCATTCGAGCCCAATAACATCGTCGCATACTGTGCCGACCTCGAGAGGGTGGTTCCGAGTGTTCCGGTTTATGCGGGCCTGGTAGGGCCAACCAGTCCCGCGAAGTTGTTACGATTCGCGAAAATCTGCGGTGTCGGGACGTCGATCCGCGCGGCGAACAAGCTCGGTTTGAACGCATTGAAACTGGCGACGCACGCGAGTCCGGACAGACAGTTTAAGATTCTTGCAAAACACAAGGA
>JAOTUU010000260.1 GCA_029863705.1 Gammaproteobacteria bacterium | reverse complement strand
GACGGTCGCTCTCGCCGTTGGGGTGGCACTGATCATTGGCGTAATGCGTATTCTGGCCAACTGGTCGCTGCCGCTACTAATCATCGGCGGCTATTGCCTGGTCGTATTGCTGACGACGATCGCGCCAAAGGAAATTGTTGGCGTTGCCTACGACTCAGGCGGTGTCACGACTTCGACAGTGACGGTACCTCTGGTCACCGCTTTAGGCGTAGGATTGGCGGGCTCATTGAAAGGCCGCAACTCTATGACAGACGGCTTCGGCCTGATCGCCTTCGCATCGCTCACGCCCATACTGTTTGTACTCGCGTACGGGATCATCCTGCAATGGACCTGATACTTGGCAGCGTGCCGTTCATCGCTAACAGTGCGATTGACGTATTGCCAATCGCGATTTTTCTTTTCGCGTTCCAGAGAATTGTCATTGGCAAGCCGCTTCCGAATGCCGGGCGGATCGCCGTTGGCTTCGTGTTCGTGATTGTCGGACTTGGGCTGTTCCTGGTAGGCCTGGAACTGACCCTGTTTCCGCTGGGCAAATTGATGGCGCAGCAACTGACGGATCCGGCATTCTTGTACGAAACCGTCGGCAAGTCAGTGACGGACCTGGTTTGGCAGGATTACTACTGGGTCTACCTGTTTGCCTGCGCAATCGGCTTCAGTACGGCGCTCGCAGAACCCGCTTTGATCGCAGTAGCAATGAAGGCAAACACCGTGTCGGGTGGAGCGATCGGTGTTTGGGGCTTGCGCGTGGCGGTGGCGATAGGCGCAGGCATTGGCGTGGCTCTCGGGTGCTTCCGCATTATTAGCGGGCTGCCGCTGCATTACTTCATTGCAGCGGGCTACTTTGTTGTGATTCTGCAGACTGCGATCGCGCCCAGGCTCATCGTGCCGTTGGCGTATGATTCGGGCGGTGTTACGACGTCGACAGTTTCGGTGCCCATAATTGCCGCGCTTGGCCTGGGCCTGTCCGAAGCGGTACCGGGCCGCAGCGCATTACTTGATGGATTTGGTCTGGTAGCGTTCGCCGCCTTGTTTCCGATTATCTCGGTACTGGCATACGGTCAGCTGGCAGTCTTAAGAGAGCGTGTTTCGAATTACACAGAGCACGTGCGACACACAGAAAAGGAAGAGAACGATGCGATTTAAACTAATTATTGCTTTCGTTGAAGACAGCACAACCGATGCGATTATGCACGCCGCGCGCGAGGCCGGTGCGACAGGTTGCACGGTTATCAATAATGCGCGCGGCGAAGGGATTAAGGAAAACAAGACGTTTTTCGGCCTGACGCTCTCGTCACAGCGAGATGTGGTTCTGTTGCTGGTGGAACAGCACCTGAGCCGCGATATTCTTGAGCACATCGGTGAGGTGGGCGAATTCGACGCAACACCGGGTACCGGGATAGCCATCGTAATCGACGTTGAAGACGCCATCGGCGTCATTCATCAGAGCGAAGAACTGGAAGATATCGTGGAGGAGATGTTATGAGCACGCAAAGTTGGGGACAGGTGCGCGACTGCATGCGCACTGAGGTAACGGAGGTCGAAGGTACACTCGACGTACTTTCGGCGCTCAAGATTATGAAGAAGGTTCGCGCCACGAGTCTCGTCGTCAAACGCCGCGATGAGCGAGACGAATACGGCCTCTTGCTGTTTTCTGATATCGCGAAAAAGGTGATTGCCAAAGACCGGGCGCCGGAACGCGTCAGCGTGTACGAGATCATGGCGAAACCAGTGTTATCGGTACGCGCTGATATGGAGATCCGTTACTGCGCGCGACTCTTCGAAAACTTCGGCATAAGCCACGCGCCGGTTATTGAGAATGACCGGATTGTCGGCATGGTCAGTTTCTACCTGCTGGTGCTGCATGGAATCATGCCAGACCTCGATTAAGTACGAAAATGGGGATAGTCCCGGAGGGACAGTCCCCAATATTCATGAGCGAGGAAGTGCCCTTGGGGTGAAGCCGATCAGGAAAATGCAGATGCGACGATGTCTGTTCTCAGAATCGGTCCCCGCAAACGCCCTTTGATTTCTCGCGGACAAACTCCACGAAACGATTAACCCAGGGATCCGCCTCTGTATTTCGATGGTGTACAAAACCCGCGAGGAGGTTTCCTACCATCAGGCCGTCATGATGACCATCGATGCCGTTACCACGTATTACTCGATAAGCGTAATCGGGATCAGCGGGCAGGTTCTCCAGGCGAGCATAATGAAATTCGTGTGCGGGAATGCCGGCAGCTGATTCGCGGGCGCCATGGGATGCCGGTGGCCACAAACTCTTTCCTGTTTCCTCTATCACCACATAGCCCCTGCCCTGCGGGCGATCCTCGACGATGACGTCACCCGGCGCCGCCCCGACCACGTCGAACTTCTTGCCGTGCCACTGGATGCTGCGCGCCAGATACATCAGACCCCCGCACTCCGCGTACGCGGGCATGCCTGCGGCCAGAGCCTGCCGGATCTCTGTGAGCAAGTTTTGATTTGCAGACAGCGCCGCCAGGTGCGTCTCCGGAAAACCACCACCGATGAACAGCCCTTCTGCCTCGGGCAGTTGAGGGTCGCTGAGTGTGTCGAACGGAATAAGTTCGGCCCCGGCTCGGGCAAACGCCTCAAGGTCATCCTGATAGTAGAATCCGAAAGCGGCATCGCGCGCGATGGCGATACGCACATCGGCAACTGGCCGTGTCGGTTCGGCGACCGCCGCCCGTGGCGTTTCGCCAATTTTGGCAATCTCGATCAGACGATCGACATCGACCTCGGCAGATACTGCATCAGCCAGCAGTGAAATCATTGAGTCTGCCTTCTTGTCTTCATTGGCCGGGACAAGACCGAGGTGGCGCTCGGGAATCTCCAGCACCTGGTCACGGCCGATCGCCCCGATTACCTCGACATCGGTATAGCGCTCCAGTGCTGCGCGCAGCTTACCTTCATGGCGTGTGCCGCCGACCTTGTTGAGGATCACGCCACGAACATCGACGTCCCGATCGAAGTTCAGGTAACCACCAATCAGTGCTGCGATGCCCCTCGTTATGCCAGTGGTGTCGATCACCATCACCACCGGTGCTGACAACATCTTCGCCAGCGCTGCATTACTGTCCGCACCTTCGACGTCAAGGCCATCGAAGAGTCCTTTGTTGCCCTCGATCAGGCTGATATCGGCCCCCGCCGATCTGCTGGTGAAACTGGCGAGAATCTCCGCATCGGACATCGTAAAGAAATCGAGGTTGTAGCAGGCCCTGCCGGCAGCGCGAGCCAGCCACAGAGGATCGATGTAGTCCGGGCCTTTCTTGAACGGCTGTACCGCCAGACCCCGTCTTACCATTGCGGCCGCAAGTCCGATCGAAACCGACGTCTTGCCGGAGGACTTATGCGCGGCTGCTATGAAAAAGTGTGCCAAACAGATTACGTCGGTTCGCGCGGCCGCTTCAATGCCGACCGGCGTGGACGCGATTTATGGCAATCGAAACAGTCGATCTGCACCGCAGCGTAATCGTGACACGAGCGGCAAAAATGTTCCGGGCTGTCCGCAGTCAGCGGCCTGTCATCGGGCCCCATAACCGCATGACAAGCTACGCAATCTTTGATGCTGTGCCCCTCGCTGCGTATATCTTCCAAATCGGGTTCATCATGCTGATGCTCTAGTACCGTCATATGGTTACGGCGCATGAACTCCGTATCGTAAACACAGCTGTCGCCTTGTCCCCTGGGAATAACAGGCATTGGCACACGTTTAGCCACGCCCTCGTCTTCCGCCGCGTCAAGCACGTCGTTCACGCCGACCAGAGCAACCACCAACAAAACCAGAACAAGTGCAGCCGCTGCGATGGAGCTGTGGCGCACGGCCATGATTTATTCTCCCAACCCCATCCGGATATACCCGGACGGACAGACATCTTCACAAATGTGACAACCGATACATTTTGTGTAGTCGGTGTCGACGTATTTGCCCATGGTCGATTCCGATTTCTCGACCCGGAAAATAGCGTCCTGCGGACAATAGATGACACAGTTATCACACTCGAAACACATGCCGCAGCTCATACAGCGGTTGGCTTCCTGCTGGGCTTCTTCCTCCGATAGACCTTGTATCCGCTCGCCGAAATAGCCCAACACGGAGTCGGCGCCTATTTTACTTTCCTTGCGCAGGCGCCTCGCGTCGTATTTGAAATGGCCGAGAAACAACTGGTCCGACGGTACGATTTCGGCAAACGAGCGGTCTTCATAATTGTGGACTGCGAAATCGGCTTCGTCCGTTCCCCAATCCTGTACATGTTCATATTCGCTTGGTGCGTGGTCGATTTCCCGTAACTTCTCCAGCAAGCTGAAGTGATGCACATCGACCTTGGGTCTCCGTGACGGGTCGGTACCGCTCACGAACCTGTCAATTCCCTCTGCCGCGATCGAGGCGTGGCCGATCGCGGTCGTCA
>JAOTUU010000259.1 GCA_029863705.1 Gammaproteobacteria bacterium | reverse complement strand
AATTCGATATCGTCATTGCCAATATTCTTGCGGCACCTTTGATCGCACTTGCCGAGCCCATAGCAAACCATGTCCAAGGGGGTTGCTTGCTCGCGTTATCCGGCATACTGTCCGGGCAGGTTGACGATGTGCTGGGTGCGTACCAACCCTGGATCGAGTTCGATGAACCGGTTTGCAGGGAACAGGGCGGACAAACCTGGGCACGATTAACTGGTCGAAGGGTTGAGGTCTGAGCGATGTATACCCAGTGCCCAGAATGTGATGTCGCGTTCCGTGTCACAGCAGAGGTTCTAAGACAAGCCGCAGGAAAAGTCCGTTGCGGTGGCTGCGGCATTGCGTTTAACGCCCTCGAACATCTGTCTGAGGAAAAGCCACAGCCCCCGACAAGCAAGGAGCCCGAACCAGAGCTACCGGAACTGACTCCTGAGCCTCCTCCGGAACTCGAAGCGGATACACCGCCGCGAGCAATTTCTGCCGAGCAAAGCGCCGCACTACTCAAGACGCTGGATCAACTTGCCGGCTCCGACATCCGAATTGAAGACACCGGTATTGAATGGCGGGTCCTGGACACCGATTCCGAAGCAGTACCTGAGCCTGAGGCCGAGCCCGAGCTTGTGCCTGAGCCCGAGCTTGAGGACGCCTCCGAGCCCGCAGAGGAGACCGAGGCAGACCCGGTTCCCGAAACGGGTTCGCTGAAGTTCTTTATCGAAGACGAATCCGATCAATCCGAGATCGTCGAGGAAATGCGATTTGACGACAACACACCGCTACCCGACGACTTTGATTTCGAGGAGGTGGCAGTTGACGCACAGGAGCCCGAGCCTGGCCAGCTTGAAGAAGCAAAAATCGTAGATGAGCTGCAGGGCGCTCAGGTAGATCTCGCCTTCGGCGACGCCGACGAATGGAAAGACCTTCTCGGCGATCTTGATGAAAGCGAGCCCGAGGAAGAGCCTGAACCCGAGCCGGACGCCGCAGAAGCGGTTGAAGAAAGAATCCCGACTGAAGCTGATGATCTTGTCGCATTTGCTAGCGACCAAAGCGACAACTCTGCAGACCAGCCTCTCGACATGGATACGCAATTCGCTTTGCAGGCCGAGGCAATGGGCATCGACCTCAGTGGCTTGCACGCGTCACTGGACGACGCAGACCCGGAAATTGACGTTGACAAATCAGCAACATCGATTGACGAAGATCTGATTGCAGCGGCGTTCGAAACCGAGGAAGCGGCAAGGATCGCGGAGGAGGAAACAGCGGCAGAGCCCGAAAGCGAGATCGAAGACGAAGCAGAAGAAAAACTTGAAAACGAGCCGGAAGAAGAACTCGAAGATGAGTTCGTTGACGAAATTGAAGATGCTTCCGCAGAAGATATTGGAGAAGAGCCCGAGGAAGAACTCGAATACGAAACGATCAAGGCTGATGACGTACTAGAGGCCGCGCTCGAAGATCCTGGCGAGGAGATCGAAGAAGAAGAGCACGACGAACCTGATGCACGCGACGAACCCGTCATCCCTGAGATGACTGAAGATGAATTGACGATCAACATGATGATCGATCAGGAACTCTTGAGCGTTGCCGTGGAGGATGAAGACGGGTTCGCATCCACAATTGTGCAAAAGCAGCCCGACAGGCAAGTCGAGGTAGAAATTGGCGGCAATAAGAACATAAAAAAGGCAAAGCCGCTTTTCGAGACAATAGTAATGGAGGGCGAGTCTGTACGCGGCGATTCTGTAAGCGACGAAGCCGGTCGCGAGAAGCTCGCTCCTGACGCTGGAGTCGCTCTGCGAGACAGGATCCGCGCCGCGGGCAACGATCAACGAGAGTATCGAGAGACCAACTGGCCGAGTTTCGGCATGAGCGCCGGTGCAATTGCGTTATTGCTGATGTTGGGTCTGCAATTCATGCACCAATCGCGCGAGGCACTGGCGACAAACCCGGCGTTCAACAGCGCCGTCGGGCCTGCATATCGCGCCCTCGGCAAACCTCTGACACCAGCCTGGGATATTAGTGGCTGGCGATTCGAACAAACCAAGAACAGCGTAGATGAGGCCGATCAGTTGCTGACAATCTACACACGAATTGGCAACAAATCGGACAAAGCGCTCCCCTACCCGCTTGTGCATGTGTCAATGACAGATCGTTTCGAAGATATTATAGGCAGCCGCGTTCTCGAACCTGGCGTGTACCTTGCCACCAATGCCGACCCGCGCAAACTAGTGGCTCCAGGCAATACTTTCGACGCGGTCATTTCGGTCGAATCGCCCTCCGACGAAGCAACCGGGTTCAAGCTTAACGTTTGCTACCGGTTGGCGAGCGGCGATTTGGGCTGCGCAACCGAGGACTTCAAATAAGTCGCAGCTATAATGCCCCGCATGAGGATCGGCCCCTACGAACTGTCCAGCCCCTTCGTGCTAGCGCCCATGGCCGGCGTGACCGATGCTCCTTTCCGGCGTTTGTGCCGGCAGTTCGGCGCAGGTATGACAACGTCGGAGATGACGACGGCCGACACGAGCCTGTGGCAAACCGCCAAGTCCCGCCACCGCCTCGACCTGGATCTCGATGCCGAGCCCGTGGCGGTTCAAATAGCGGGGTCGGACCCCGAGCAGCTGGCGACGGCCGCAAGGGCCTGTGTTGAGCGTGGCGCCCAGATCATCGATATCAATATGGGCTGCCCGGCCAAGAAAGTGTGCAGGAAGCTCGCCGGTTCGGCGCTGTTAAAAGACGAGAAGCTCGTTGAGAAGATCCTGCGCACGGTCGTCGATGCTGTGGACGTGCCAGTTACGCTCAAAATGCGCACGGGCTGGGATCCGGAGCACCGCAATGGCGAAGCCGTAGCCCGACTTGCTGAGGATTGCGGTATACAGGCGCTAGCTGTCCATGGCCGAACGCGCGCGTGCCGCTACCGTGGCGAAGCAGAATTCGAGACGATTGCGCAAATCAAGAAGGCCGTCAGCATCCCGGTTTTGGCCAATGGCGATATCACCACTCCCAAGAAGTCGCTTGAGGTTTTGCGTGTAACTAATGCTGATGGCTTGATGATCGGCCGCGGTGCGCAAGGACGGCCGTGGGTATTTCGCGAACTATCGAACTACCTTCTCTATGGTAATACTGGTACACCGCTAGATAAAAATGAATTGCGTGATATCATGATCGGCCACTTGGGAGACTTGCACCGGTTTTATGGAGAGGCAGCCGGCGTACGAGTGGCTCGCAAGCATCTGGTCTGGTACTGCAAACATCTCGTCAACGCAGACGACTTTCGCTACCAGATCGTGCGCGTCGAAAGTGCTCAGGAACAACTTCGACTAACGCAGGAATACTTCAACCGGGAGGGGGGAGGTATTTCCATCGCGGCTTAGTCGCTACAGGATTTAACTAACGTGGCTCAAAAGAAAAATAAGAAAAACAACGAATTGAAGGCAAAACAAAGCAAGAAGCCACTCCACGAGCACACCGAAGACGCCCTCAACCAATATTTCGCCAACCTGAACGGTGACCGCCCGGGCGAACTGTACGACCTTGTCATGGGAGAGGTTGAGCGACCACTATTCAAGGCCGTCATGGACTATACCGACGGCAACCAGAGCCAGGCGGCTGGCATCCTCGGCATAAACCGCGGCACGTTGCGCAAGAAACTCAGAACGTATTCCTTGATCCATAAATCCCTTTCCTAACAACTACTTAAGCCAGGTGAATTGATGTTGACGGTGCGACGAGCGCTTATCAGCGTGTCCGATAAGCGTGGGCTGGTTCCCTTTGTGTCCGGTCTGGCAGACCTGGGTATCGAGATTATTTCAACGGGTGGTACCTGCCGCGCGCTGCGCGAGGCTGGCATCGATGTTATCGAAGTTTCGAAAAAGACCGGCTTCCCGGAGATTATGGATGGGCGTGTGAAAACGCTGCATCCGACCATTCATGGTGGGCTACTGGGTCGCCGCGGCACCGACGAAAGCGTGATGGCCGAACATGGCATCGAGCCCATCGACCTGCTGGCTGTTAATCTGTATCCGTTTGAACAGACTATCGCGCGCGAGGACGCGACGATTGATGACGCTATCGAGAACATCGATATTGGCGGCCCGGCGATGATTCGCGCTGCATCAAAAAACCACGAGGGCGTCGCCGTTGTTGTCGACCCGAACGACTATGCAAGCGTGCTCGAGTCGCTGCAAAACAACGAATTGTCGCTCGAGAGTCGTCGACGCCTGGCGGCAAAAGCCTACGCCCATACCGCCAGCTACGACACGGCCATAAGCAAGTATCTTTCAAAATCACTCAATGACAACCCGCTCGGCGAGCGGATCCTGTACGCAGGTAATCTCGTACAAAGAATGCGTTACGGCGAAAACCCGCATCAGGACGCGGCGTTTTACATCGACCAGCAGGCGCCGAAAGGCTCGCTCGCGACGGCTGAGCAGTTGCAGGGCAAAGCAC
>JAOTUU010000258.1 GCA_029863705.1 Gammaproteobacteria bacterium | reverse complement strand
ACTTATAGCGTGACAGTGACCGCAACGGACGATTCTCTGCTGACGGAGTCCACGTCCGAGGTATTCGATATTGTCGTCACGGCAAACACGCCGCCCATCCTGACGAATATCGACAATCAGGTCCTCGCCGAGGGCACGTCCCGGAGCATTCCGCTGAGTGCGACGGATGCCGACGGTGATGGCATGAGCTTTTCGTTCTCTTCGGTGCCTGCCGCGATCTTTTGTTCTGTCGCGAACACCGGCAACGGTATCGGTTCGCTCGATTGTAATCCCTTGACCGGTCAAGCCGGGACCTACAACGTGACCATAACGGTGACCGATAACGGGCCGCTACCAGAGCTCGCTTCGGATGGATTTCAGCTGACCGTCACAGCAAACTCGCCACCGGTCCTGACTCCCATCCCCAATCAAGCCGTTGTCGAAGGCGCGTCCCTGAGTATTCCGCTGAATGCTACGGATCCGGACGGTCATGGCATGAGCTTCTCGTTCTCTTCGCTGCCAGCGGCGGGCGGGTTCTGCGCCCTGACAGACGGCGGCAACGGCACCGGCTCGATCGACTGCAACCCGATCGTGGGCAACGGTGGCGTCTACGCGATCACGGTAACGGTGACGGATGATGGACCTGTGCCGGCGAGTGCTTCGGATCCGTTCACGCTGACCGTGGGCGCTAATCAGCCACCGATCGCCAGCGATGTAAGCATCGCCGGGACGCCCGCACTCGGGGAGATATTGACCGGCAGTTACACTTATAGTGACGCCGAGTTGGACGCCGAAGGCGTATCGACCTACCTCTGGTTGCGCGACGGCATCCCGATACCAGGCGCGAATGCCGTGAACTACACGGTGGTCGTCGATGACATTGAAACGGCGCTTCGGTTCGAAGTGACGCCCGTGGCTGCCACTGGCGCCACGCAGGGTCTGCCGGTACAAAGCGCCGACTTCCTGATTTCGAACTCGGCACCGACGATAACAGGCCAGGTAGTCATTGATATCCCGGAAGATTCGCCTCGCGAAATTTTGTTGGCGGATCTGATCGTTACCGACTCGGACAGCGTGTTCCCGGACGATTTCACATTGACCATACAGGATGGCGCGAACTACACGCGCGACGTCGTCAATGGCAACATCATCACACCGGTGTTGGACTACAACGGGCCCCTGACCGTGCCCGTGACGGTTAACGATGGCTTCGTCGATAGTGCCGTTTTCAATCTCCTGGTTACCGTGACGCCGGTCAACGACCCACCAGTATTTGTCGGCCTCGTGCAACCATTGATCACTCCGGAAGACACAACGCTGACGATCGTTCTGGAAGACCTGCTTGTTCTCGACCCGGACAACGTCTATCCGACCGATTTCACACTGGTGCTTACTCCGGTCATTGACCCGACTGCCAATTACACAATAGTTGGCGATACGTCGATAACGCCAACCGAAAACTTCAACGGCCAGCTCAACGTTGCTGCAACTGTCAGCGATGGTGAACTGACGAGCCTGCCGTTTGTGATCGTAGTCGATGTGGAGCCCGTCAATGACCTGCCGGTGCTGGTTGCGCCGATAGGGCCGCAAAATGCAATTGAGGATGCTCTCTTCAATCTGGATGTCTCAGCCAACTTCGCTGATGCCGACCTGGTTGCACCCCAGGCACTGACTTATGCTGCGACGTGGATACCCGCGCAGCCACCCAACATTGCCTTCGACCCAGTGACCGGCATTTTTTCGGGGACGCCCCGATTCGTGGACACGGAACCGCCCGGACCCGTCTACCAGGTTACGGTGACCGCAGTAGATCCCTTCTTCGACGAAAGCTTTGTCAGCGATACCTTCGAGCTGACAATCTCGGCGCTCGGTCGCGCTAACCTGGGAATGTCGATTAGCGTCACGCCCGACACCGCGATGCCCGCCGATGATCTGCGCTGGACGTTCACGTCGCGCAATCCAGCGGGTCCTGTAGCAGGTGCTAATGTTGAATTGACGGGCAGTTTTGTCGGAAGCGGTCTCACGGTATCGGTAGAAGGTGGTGCCAACTGCACGATCGAAGCCGAAGTCAATCAGGTTACGGCCTATGTTTGCGTGCTGGGCGCATTGCCTGTCGGCGCGTCGACAAACACTGTCATCACAACGACGACGAGCCAGGCCAGCGAGGTCATCGCATTTGCTACGGTTGCCGGTACGGAGATTATTCCGATCGATCCAAACCTCGACGATAACTCGGCATTCAAAGCGGTGGGAGTCGCCGAGGCGTTTAGTGTGGGCGCCGTGCAGAATCTCGGCAATTCACGCGTTCGCTCAGTAGCTGCAGGGGATGTTAACGGTGATGGAGAGACAGATCTCGTGGTCGGTACGGCAGCAGGTCAGTCGGTGCAGATTTATTTCAACGACGCTCCACGGGAACCGTGCCAGTGTCAGCGCGATTTCCTGAGTGCACCGATTTCAGTCCCGGACAGCGGTTCCAACGAGGGTGTGGCGCTGGCTGACTTCGATAACAACGGCAGCCTGGATCTCGTGATTGCGAACGGCGGCGGTCAGGCCGACAGGGTTTACAGCAATGACGGCGCTGGCAATTTTACGCCGATGGCCACGCTCGGTCCTACTTTTGCCCAGGACGTGGCGGTTGGTGATTTCGATGCCGATGGCGACATGGACATCGCGATCGCCGCTATCGGCGGTAATCCCGTTTACCTCGGAAATGGTAATGGTGGGTTCAATCTTCACGACACACTCGGCAACGCGAACAGCGTTGCGGTCGCGGCCGCTCGATTCGATAGCGGCAGTCTTGATGACCTGGTGTTCGCCAATGTTGCCAGTAGTAGTGCTGTCTGGACCAAAAACAGCGGTGCCGGGTTCACGCGACGAGATCAACTCAATATCGGCGATGCTGTGGCGGTCGCAGCAGCTGACCTGAACGGCGACAACCGAGCGGACCTGGTGTTCGGCCGCGTACCGAACACGGTTGGTAACAATCCGAGAAATCCCGAAACTCCATCCAATCCCGTATTGATCAACGACGGCTCAGGTCGCTTCGGCAATCCGTCGGCACTGCTCGGTATTTCGCCGACCAACGACGTTCATATTGGTGACGTTAACCAGGATGGCGTGTTGGACCTCGTGTTTATTGGTGCGAGCGGTGTACACCAGATCTGGACGGCGAACGGCGGGGGCTACACGCTGCACCGTGAGCAAATCATCGATAGCGGCGCAGTGGCTGGTGTGTTGATCGAACTCGGGGACACTGACAGCAATGACCCGGGCGGGGTCGATCTTGCGATGGGTGGCGAAGCGCAGGGTGGTCTCGGGGTGTATCTGAATGACGGTTTCGGCAACCTTGGTCGCGGCGATGCGGTGCCGCCGACGCTGACCTTGCTTGGCGAAGCGTCAGTAAGTATTCCGGCGAAATCCACTTACAGGGATGCCGGTGCGACTGCCGATGACAATATCGATGGCAACATTAGCGCAAGGGTCGCCACTAGCGGATCAGTAAACACGGCTGTTGTCGGCAGCTATACCCTGACCTACAACGTAGTAGATTTCGCAGGCAACTCCGCCACGCCAATTACCCGCAGTGTTTCCGTTACGCCTGCGTCTGGCAGCGGCGGTGGTGGCGGTGGAACGATTTCATACTTCACACTTTTATCACTATTAGTCAGCCTCATGGCTATGCAATGGTATCGGGCAATACAAAGCACTCCGCGACAAAAGGTTGTTTGACATGCATAAGACACATTCGGCTGTTAAGGAATTGCTGCTTGCAGGGATATTGCTGTCGGCAGCTCTTTCCTCATCGGCAATGGCTCAGGAAGTCAGGTATTCCTATCTGGATATGTCATTCATGGCGCAGGATGCTGGTGTCAGCGGAACGCAACCAACACCCGTTCCCGGGCAAACAGTTGATGCGGCTGGCACGGACGGCGATGGAATCCGATTTCGTGGCTCTGCCGGAACCTGGCACAACATGTACATGTTCATCGACTTCGGCTCGACCGATATCGACGTTGATGCAATAGTCACCAATCCTGCAGGCGAGGAGTTCCCGGCAAGCGATGAATTCGACTTTACGACCATCAGGGCCGGTCTGGGCGTCAGATTCCCAATCGGACTCGGGCCTGCAACCGACCTTTATGCGGAGGTCAGTTACGACAGCATGGACCTGGATCTTGGCAGCTTTGCCGACGAGGACTTCGATACGGATAATCACGACCTCGGCGGTGCGCTCGGAATCCGGGCGATGCTCAATGACGATTGGGAGTTAAAGGCGTATGGCCGATATACCAGCAATGGCGACGTCGATCTGACCAGCGGAGAGTTCGATACGGACACCGTGTTTGGTGTCGGATTCGGTTGGCAAGTCGTCCGCGGGTTTTCAATCGTCGCAGACTACGAGTCGGGTGAATTCAGTAATTGGTCTATCGGATTCCGTCTGGATCTGGACGAGGATTGACGTTCAAATCTGGCCACGACGCATCTTTGTC